>JAAETV010000501.1 GCA_024227975.1 Actinomycetes bacterium | reverse complement strand
CTCAAACGCCGTCGCCTGAGAACCAGACACCGTCTCCGACAACACCTTCGTAATCGCAGCCGTCAACGTCGTCTTACCATGATCAATATGGCCCATCGTCCCCACATTCACATGAGGCTTGTTGCGCTCGAACTTCTCCTTGGCCACAACGGCCTCCTTTCAAGAATGTCTTTCAGAGTTACGGTGGATCTTATTCGCCCCGGATGCGCTGGACGATTTCTTCCTGCACATTGCCCGGAGTCTTCTGATAGCTGTGAAACTGCATGGTGTAGGTGGCTCGGCCCTGGGTCTTGGAGCGGAGATCGTTCGAGTAGGCGAACATCTCCGACAACGGGACCTCGGCTGAGACCACCTGGTTGAGGCCTCGGGCTTCCATCTGACCGACCTTGCCTCGACGTGAGTTGAGGTCGCCGATGACGTCACCCATGTAGTCCTCGGGGGTTACCACCTCGACGGCCATGATGGGTTCCAACAACACAGGCTTGGCCATGCGGGCCGCCTGCTTGAAAGCCATCGTGCCGGCGATCTTGAATGCCATTTCCGACGAGTCCACATCGTGGTACTTGCCGTCGAGCAGGGTCACTCGCACATCAACCGTCGGGTAGCCAGCGAGGACGCCGGTGGTCATGGCCTCCACGATGCCGTGACTGACCGAAGGAATGTATTCCTTGGGGATACGGCCACCCGTGATCTTGTCGACGAACTCGTAGCCACCACCGGGGCCGCTCGGTTCCATCCTGATCGTGACTTCGGCGTACTGACCAGAGCCACCGGTCTGCTTCTTGTGGGTGTAGGTGTCCTTTTCCACCACAGAGGTGATGGTCTCGCGGTAGGCGACCTGTGGCTTCCCGACGGTGGCGTCGACCCGGAACTCTCGCAGCATCCGGTCGACCAACACCTCGAGGTGCAACTCACCCATTCCGGCGATGATGGTCTGACCCGTTTCCTCGTCGGTCTTCACGGTGAAAGTGGGGTCTTCGTCGGATAGGGCCATGAGGGCCTTGGCCATCTTGTCCTGATCGACCTTTGTCTTCGGCTCGACAGCCACATGGATGACAGGGTCAGGGAACTCGAGCGACTCCAAGACGATGGGGTCGGTCAAGTCAGTCAGAGTATCACCGGTCTTGACGCTCTTGATGCCGATAGCGGCCATGATGTCGCCGGTGGCGGCGGCGTTGCGATCTTCCTGCTTGTTGGCGTGCATCTCCAACAGGCGCCCCAGGCGCTCCTTGGCCCCGGTACGGGTGTTGAGGACCTGGCCGCCCTTGTCCAACGAGCCGGAGTACACCCGGAAATAGGTGAGCTTGCCGACATTGGGGGCGGTCATGATCTTGAAGGCGATAGCCGAGAACGGCTCGTCGTCGCTCGGTTTGCGATTGGTTTCCTCGCCCCCCTTGAGCATGGTGCCTTCTACCGGTGGGAGGTCGATGGGTGAGGGGAGGTAGTCGACGACGGCGTCGAGTAGGGGCTGGACGCCCTTGTTCTTGAAGGCGGTGCCGCAGAGGATAGGCACGAGCTCACCGTTGATGGTGGCCGACCGAAGGCCACGTCGCAGCTGATCTTCGGTCAATTCCTCGTTTTCGAGGTAGCTCTCCATGAGCTCCTCGTCGTGACCAGCACCGGCAACGGCCTCGACCAGATCGGCCCGGTATTGGGCTGCCTTCTCCAACAGCTCGGCCGGAATGTCGACCTCGTCGTAGGTGGCGCCGAGATCCTTCTCGTCGGTGGCCTGGGGCCAAACCAGTGCCTTCATCTTGACCAGATCTACGACGCCGGAGAAATCAGCCTCGGTGCCGATGGGTATCTGGATCACGGCGACGTCGGTGGTCAACCGGTCCTTGATCGAATCGAGGCAGAAGTAGAAGTCGGCCCCGGTCCGGTCGAGCTTGTTGACGAAGCACATCCGGGGGACGCCATAGCGATCGGCCTGACGCCAAACAGTCTCGGTCTGGGGCTCCACGCCGGCCACCCCGTCGAACACGGCTACGGCACCGTCGAGCACGCGCAACGAGCGCTCTACCTCAACGGTGAAGTCGACGTGACCCGGGGTGTCGATGATGTTGATCCGGTGGTCGTTCCAGAAGCAGGTGGTAGCGGCCGAGGTGATGGTGATACCCCGCTCCTGCTCCTGCTCCATCCAATCCATGGTGGCGCCGCCATCATGGACCTCACCGATCTTGTAGTTCTTGCCGGTGTAGTAGAGGATGCGCTCCGTGGTCGTCGTCTTACCGGCATCGATGTGAGCCATGATGCCGATGTTGCGATAGTGGTCAAGGGGGGTCGGTCGCGCAGACATGGTGGTCAGGTCCTCAGGCGGTGCGTGCGGTATGGCGAGTAGAGGGCACTACCAACGGTAGTGGGCGAAGGCCTTGTTGGATTCGGCCATTTTGTGAAGGTCTTCACGGCGCTTCACCGAAGCACCGATGCCATTCGATGCGTCCAGGATCTCATTGGCCAGACGCTCGGCCATGGTGCGCTCACGACGATCGCGGGCGAAGCCCACGAGCCAGCGAACAGCGAGAGTTGTTGCCCGACGAGGGCGAACTTCAACCGGAACCTGGTAGGTGGCGCCACCGACTCGGCGACTACGCACCTCGAGCTGAGGCCTGACGTTTTCGATGGCGCGCTTGAGGGCGGCAATTGGATCGCCCCCGGTCTTCTCGCCAACGACTTCCAGCGCGTCGTACACAATGCGCTCGGCCAGGTTCTTCTTGCCCTGGAGCAGGACCTTGTTGATGATCTGGGTGACCAGAACTGAGCGGTAGACGGGATCCGGCTCGAGTTCGCGTCGGGGGGCGGGGCCTTTGCGGGGCATGTCAGCTGTCCTTCTTCACGCCGTAGCGGCTACGAGCCTGCTTGCGGTCGCGCACACCAGCGGTGTCGAGGGTGCCGCGAACGATCTTGTACCGGACACCGGGGAGGTCCTTCACACGGCCACCGCGAACCAACACGATGGAGTGCTCTTGGAGGTTGTGCCCCTCGCCCGGGATGTAGGCGGTCACTTCAACGCCAGTGGTCAATCGAACACGCGCTACCTTGCGCAGTGCCGAGTTTGGCTTCTTCGGTGTTGCCGTGTACACGCGGGTGCATACACCGCGGCGTTGGGGTGAACCCATCAGCGCCGGGGTCTTGGCCTTCTTCGATTTGGTTTCCCGACCCTTGCGGACCAGCTGTTGTATCGTGGGCACCAAGCACCTCTCACACGGGCATTACACGAGCAAAACGGGTAGACGGACAAACCTTGCTAGCGGCATTCGCCCGTCTCGATCACGAAGCTCGTTCGAGAACGTGGGTTGACAGATCGCTACCAAGCAGTTGAAGACCGGCGGACGGGCCAGCTCAAAGGTTGACGAACGCCAGCTAGCTAGTCTACGGGCGCCCTCAGCGGTTTCACAACAGAGGGCGAGGCTCCTGCCCGGACCCCACGAATCCTGAGCTCTGGGATGTCTACAATCCGATCAAGTGAAGTTGGGGGGACGTTTCTCGGAGATGGCGGCGACCCCTTCCTTCACATCGGTGCCAGCGAAGCCCAGCATCTCCAGTGCCACTGACGCGTCGAACGACGGGCCGGCCATGCGGAGCCAGTTGTTGAGAGCCAGCTTGGTCCAGCGGATCGCCTGTTGTGATCCGGCCGCCAGGTTGCGGGCCACATCGAAGGCTTTGTCAATGACCTGATCATCGTCGACCGCCATCGACACCAGCCCAATCCGTTCTGCTTCGGCCCCGTCCATTGGCTCACAGGTCATCAGGTAGTACTTGGCCTTGGCCATCCCGCACAGAAGAGGCCAGATGATCACCGCATGATCGCCGGCCGCCACCCCGAGCTTGGTGTGCCCATCGATGATGCGGGCCGAGCGGCCGACGACGGAGACGTCAGCCATCAGCGCGGTTGCCAGCCCGGCCCCTACCGCCACCCGCTCGATGGCCGACACGATCGGCTTCGAGCAGTTGATGATGTTGTAGACGAGATCCCTGGCCTCTCGGAATGTCTCGGCCCGGAAGTCGGGGTCGGCGATGATCTCAGTGATCATGTCCATGTCTCCGCCCGACGAGAAGGCACCACCTTCGCCGTGAACCACCACCACCTTCGTCTCGGGGTCGCGATCGATCACGGGCCACACATCGGCCAGGTTGGCGTGCTTGACCGCATCGACGGCATTGAGCTTGCCTGGGGTGTCGAGGACCATGCGCAGAATCCCCGGTTCGGGGCGGTCGAGACGGAGTCCGGGGAAGGCTTGATACCGATCGAGAGAGCTATCCATGGGTGCCGAACCTAGGGCCACGAACCGTAGGGCCTCAAGTCTCTCAGACCGACTTCATGGCTGTTCAATTCATCAGCAGGCAAAAGACGTGGCAGACTCTCCCCTGGACCGCTGCACTACCATCTGCGGCGACCATTGTGAGAACCAAGAATACGGAGAGGACATACCGTTGTCAGCCAAGGCCAGTAACCCGAAAGAAGCGCGGCTCCTCGAGCTGAGCCTGTTCAAGAACGCTGATCAGAAGGCTCTTGAGCATCTAGCGTCGGCCGCCGACGAGGCGTCGGTCAGAGCCGGCCAGACCCTCATCCGCCAGAACCACAACCACAACGAGCTCTTCATCATCGAGAGTGGCACGGCGAGCGTGACCATCGACGGCAACGAGGTTGCCGAGATCCCGGCCGGCGAATTCGTTGGCGAGCTCGGATTCTTCATCGCCGGTCCGGCCACGGCAACCGTCACGGCCAAGACCGACCTCGAAGTTCTGATCATTCCCTACAACCGCTTCGATCAGACCCTCAACGACAACCCACCTCTGGTGCGGGCGATGCTCCACGAGATTGCCGAGCGGCTCCACGACACCGACGAGAGGCTCCTCTAGCCCACCCCTGGTCCGCCGGACCGCAGCCGGCGCGTACCTGATGTCGGGCAGTCGGCCGCTAGACGGCGGCTCTCTCGAAAAGGCCGACAGCCTCGGCTGCCCCAATACTGTTGAACGCCATGTGAGCAAAGATGGCGGGCCACAGGCGTCCGACCTTGACTGTCACCGTCGCCAGTACGACACCGACGACGGCAATGGCACTGAGGAGGACAACCGTGGGGGCGAGGCCTGCCCCGGTCCAATGAGGCAGGGTGAACAGGATGGTCGAGCCGATCACGGCGACCACTGGCCCCGCCCTCTTCTCGAAGGCCCGCAAGATGAGGCCGCGGAAGAACAGCTCCTCGGCCAATGGGGCTCCGATCACGACCGAGAACACCAGTACGTAGAGCCAGGGACTCCCTTCGGCATCACGCAGGAACTGGGTGTTGTCGGCGGTCTCGTCGCCAAGGTCGACGAGGGTGGCCATGATGGCAGAGACAACACCGGCCCCGCCGACGGCAATGGCGGCAGCTCCCAGGCCTATCAAGGGATCGACCAACTTGATGTTCAGCCGCCAGTCGGCAACCGGCCCCCGTCCCTTCCACATCGACACCAGGATCGGCCACCCCCCCTGACCGAACTGCTGGGCCAAGAGGGAGGCGACGAGTAGGGCCAGAGGCATTTCACCCTCACCCGAGGACAGCCACTCCCGAAACTCACCGAAATCGACGAAAGGGAGGCCCAACACGGTCCCGGCGATGGCGATGATGACGATGAAGGGGACCCCGAGCCAGACGTCACCCAGACCCCACCAGGGCCGTTCCCGGCCGACTGTCGGTGCCGGCAATGACACTGGATCGCCCTCAGGCAGGGTGAAGGGCGCATCAGCCATTGCGCCCACCGTCACCGGCCAGGATGGCGGCCAGTTGTTCTAGAGATGCGTAGGAATGGCCCTCGATGAACAGATCGACGTGGGGCAGCGCGGCCGACATCCCAGCGGCCAATGGGGCATAGCCGGGGGTGGCCTTCAGCGGATTGACCCACACCGTTTGGTGCGTCACCCGGTGGAGCCGTTCCATCTCATCGCCAAGCAGGTGCACGTCCCCCCGATCCCAACCATCACTCAGCACCACTACCACCGCCCCTCGGGCCATGCCCCGGATTCCCCATTCCTGATTGAAGGCTCGAATCCCCTCCCCCAGTCTCGTCCCCCCGGCCCAGTCTTTGACCAGAGGGAAGGCACGACGAATGGCAGCATCGGGGTCGCGGCTCGTCAGGTGTTTGGTCAGCCGAGTGAGGCGGGTCCCCAGGACAAAGACCTCGACCCGCCCCCGAGCCACCACCGCAGCATGACCGAATCGGAGCAGGGCTCGGGCGTAGGGCTCCATCGAGCCGGAGACATCGACAATCAGAACCAGGCGACGAGGCCGTGTGGCCTTGACCGTGAACGCCCGGCGCATCGGTTCGCCCTGATGGCGCAAGGCCCATCGAACCGTGCGCCGCAAATCTGGACGCTCTCCCTTGATTCCAGAGGGCACTTGACGCCGGCTTCGCCGCCGATAGGTGGTGAAGCGGAGGCGTGACATGAGCGTGCTCAGCTCACTCAGCTCCTCTTTGGTGCAGTCGGCGAAGTCCTTGTTGGTCAGTACCTCCGCCCGACTGAACCGCACGGCCTGGACGTCATCGCTCGGTTCGACCTCGTCCTCATCGTCAGGCTCGTCGTCTTCATCATCAGAATCGAGGGCCAGAGTGACCGGTGGTGGTGTGCCCTCGATCCGTACTCCGTCGCCGACCCGATGTTCCCAGAAGGCAGCGAAGACCCGGTCGTAGAGGGCGAGATCCTCAGGTCGATGGATGAGAGTCGATCGTCCCGCCCAATAGACAGCGGCCCGATCCTCCACCCCGAGTAGGCCCAATGATTCAACGAAGTTGATGGTTGCCGATGCCGGAACCCTCAATCCAGCCCTACGCAGGACGCGACAGAACCCGACGGCGATCCGATCCCCTTGATCAACGGCGGGCGCGGTGCTCAAAGGGCGCCTCGGCCAATGGCAGCTCGCACCATCTCGGGCAGGCCCTGGTCGACCACCCGGTCCTGGTCCTCGCGGTACTTGAGAACGGTGCCGAGGGTCGCGGCCACAGACGCCTCGTCGATTGTGTCTCGGCCCAGAGCCGCTAGCGAGAGAGCCCAGTCGATCGACTCTGCCACTCCTGGCGGCTTGTAGAGACCGAAGCCCCGCATCGCTTCAACCGCCGCTGCGACCTGGCGGGCCATGGTCTCACCGACGGCGGGAGCCCTCAGCTTGACGATGTCGACCTCCCGATCGAAGTCCGGATGTTCGACCCAGTGGTAGAGACAGCGGCGCTTGAGGGCGTCGTGGACATCACGTGTCCGATTCGAGGTGAGGACGACGAGGGGGGGAACAGCCGCCTTGATCGTGCCCAGCTCAGGGATCGTGATGCTGTAGTCAGACAACGCCTCGAGGAGGAAGGCCTCGAACTCATCATCGGCCCTGTCGACCTCGTCGATCAGCAAGACCGGAGGTGGACCCTCAGTTGGACTCAGGGCATCGAGCAGGGGACGGCGGATGAGGAACCGCTGGTCGTATAGCTCGGCTTCCAAGGCCTCGGCCGTATCCGCCGAAGCTTCGCCGGTGGCCTCCGCTGTCCTCAGGTGGAGAAGCTGGCGGGCGTAGTCCCACTCATAGACCGCCTGAGCCGAATCGATGCCCTCATAGCACTGAAGGCGAATCAGACGGCCCCCGAGCCAGCGAGAAAGGACCTTCGCTACCTCGGTCTTGCCGACCCCAGCTTCGCCTTCGAGGAATAGGGGGCGCTGCAAGGTGAGGGCCAGGAATACCGCCGTCGCCAGCCCTTCGTCGGCCAGATACTCATGTTGATGGAGGGCAGCGACCACCTGATCGACCGACGTCGGCGCAATCTTGGTGTAGTCCTGGGTCTGATCGGCACTCACGGATAGTGAGGGTAGTAGTCGCAGACCCTGACCCGCCTACCGGATGCTCCCCAGCGGACCCCCTCAGCCGACTCAGGGTCCCTGGTTGGCCTTGGATGGAGCCTGGATCCCACCACAAAGGTCGACAACAAGTATGCCTGTAGCTCCGCGTCAAGCTTGCCTACCAGTAGCCAACTAGTATGGTGGACTGATGCCGTACGAATCACCAGAACACCATCCGGCATTCGAGGAGTACACCGAGACGATCTTCGAGCTGGCCGAGGACGGGATCGACGTCATCCAGGCCAGGATTGCCGAGCGGCTCGACGTCTCCCGGCCTGCGGTCTCCGAGATGGTGAAGCGGATGCATCGAGCAGGCTTGGTCGATATCGACGAACAGGCCAACATCGCTCTGACCAGCGAAGGTCGATCACTGGCCACCACCGTCGTTCGCCGCCATCGGGTGGCCGAGCGGTTCCTGACCGACATCCTCCGGATCAGCTGGACCGATGCGCACCACGAGGCCGGCCGATGGGAACACGTGATCTCACCTCTGGTCGAAGAGGCCATGATGAACCTCCTCGACGATCCGACCACATGCCCCCACGGCAACCCCATTCCCGGTACTGGCTACACCTTCCCGGTCGATGCGCTGCCCCTGGTCGAAGTCGGGATCGACGGTGGCTTCGTTGTCGAGCGGATCCCTGAAGAGCTCGAGTTCCAAGACGGGCAGCTGGCCTTCCTCGAACAGGCCGGGCTCCTACCCGGGCGTCAGGGCACAATCCTGTCGATCGCCCCTGACGGCACGACCACGGTCTCAGTCCAGGGGAGCGCCGTCGGTATCAGCGCCTTCACTGCCTCCAGGATCCTCGTCAGCGTGATCTAGGCGTCGACTCGGCGCTGCCTCGACTCAACGAAGGGCATCGACTGGCTGCTCGACCGGGGCCGAAGCCTTCTCTGCTGGCTCGCCTCGGTAGAACAGCACAACCACCGGGACCAGGTAGGCCAAGTACCCCGCGACTCTGATCCGCTCCGGATGGGGACTCCAACCGAACAGACCCTTCGCGAAGTCGTGCAGGACCGAGCCCTCGCTGAGTGGTCCCGAGGTGATGTCCCACACTCGGGCCGCCACGATCGATGACTCGATCTCGAGCAGCTCACGGAACTCGTGGAGGCCCTTGGCGAACAACCCAGCAGCAAACAAGATCATCAACAAACCCGTGATCCGAAAAAAGCGACGAAGGTCGGCTACCGCGCTACCCCGGTAGAAGGCAAGGCCGATGACAGCAGCGGCCCCGAGACCCATGATCCCGCCCAGGACGACAACGGCTCCGGAGCTGGATCCCGTCTCGGCGCTCAACAAGAAGAGTGCTGTCTCGAACCCCTCCCGGACCACAGCAACGAAAGCAATGAAGGTGAGTGCGAGGGGCGAATTGGCCAAGGCCGAATCGATCTTGTCATGCAGCTCACCCGAGATTCCCCTAGCGTTTCGCCGCATCCAGAAGATCATCCACGTCAGGACCCCGACCGCCAGGAAGGCCAGTGCCCCTTCGATGACCTGTTCCCACTTGCCCTCGAGCTCACCGATGAAGGAGCGGAACACCAGCCCGGTGATCAGGCTGACAACTACAGCCAAGCCGGCGCCGATCCACATCGCCCCCAGATACTCCGATCGCCCAGTCCTGACCAGATAGGAAGCAATGATGGCAATGACCAGAGCGATCTCCAGGCCTTCGCGCAGGGTGATGAGCAGTGATGCTCCCATGACGCCCCATAATAGGCGTGCCTAACTCTGAGCGTCAACCTCGCGTCATGGACACCTAGTAGTCACCGGCAAGGTCCCGCTTGGCCTCAGCCGAGGCCCGGGCCGCGTGACCCAAGATGTTGCGGGCCATCGACGACTCCTGGGCATCGGACCGAGCTTGGTATACGGCCGCCCTGACGGCCCAAACGTCGCTGTTGTCCGGCTCGGCCATGGCCGCGTACTCCACCAGATGACAGGCCGCTCTGGCGTCGCCGGCGGCCACCAATTCCTCAGCCCGGGCCAACACGGGCGCCACTCCGCCGGCAAGGGCCACCCACTCCGTTGCCTGCTGGGCCCTCGGCGCCGGCAGGAGGTTGTCGGGCTCACCGTCGTGCCAGCCTCCATAGCGGCGCCACACATTGCGGATCAAGAACTGAGGATGGTCATACACCGGCTTGAGGTAGGGCCGGTCGAGAAGCCGGGCCGGGATCTCGACCTCATGGAGACAGGCATCGAGGTTCTTGCCCTGGTTCATGATGGCCAGGGTCTGATCCTCAATCGTCTCCAACAGCTCGGCCGTATCGGTCAGGGCTTGGACGATCCTGTCGGTGCCGAAGATGGGGAGCCCGTGGCCCGACAGCATCAGCTTCGGCTCCAGTGCCGCCATCTGGCGCAGAGCCGCCCCCCAATCAGACAAGTAGCGCTGCACCTTCTGGGGGTTGCCAGCATTGGGCACAGCCCAGATGAAGAGATCGCCAGGGTGGAGCACACCCAGTTCGGGGACATAGGTCCAGGTGGCATCGTCGGTCTCACCACGAGCGTGGTGGAGCTCGAAGCTGTACTCCCCCCGATTGAAGGTGAGGTGACGGGCGTAGGTGACGTCAGGGTGGCGGTAGTCGGTCGGCCAGGTGAAGCTCGGCAGATCGATGCCGAACTGGCGGCGGTTGATGGCGGTGTTCCACCCCGTCGTCTGGGTGTACCGATGGAAGTGGGCGGGGAGGTCCTCGTGGGCGTAGACGGTCGGACTGGCCCACCCCTTGTCCGCCGCCTCGATCTCGAACAGGGACGTGCCGAAGACATGGTCGATGTGGTGGTGGGAGTAGATGGCAGCTGCCAGTGGGGTGTCGGGGCGCCAGTGACGGACCTGGCTGTGCACCATCTCACGATCGAACCGGCCACCGGTGTCGAGCATGACAAGCCCGTCGCCGGTGTCGATCGCGTTGACCGAGGCCACACTCTTCAGGTGAAAGAGTCCCTCGGCGATCTCCTCCCCGGTGATCGCACCATCGGCCCCCGTCAGCATGGCCACCGGGTGGTGGGCGTAGATCAGGTCGCCTCTCCCCTGCCAATGCTCCTCAGCCAGTTCCCGGATCGTAGCCATGACCCGACGCTAGCCCACGACGGCCACTCGCCTCATCCCCCTAGCCCTGCCCGATACCAGAGCGAGAGCCAACGGATCAGGCGCTGATGACGACCGGAGTGCCGAGGGGAAGATAGCTGGCCATATCGTCGATTATCTCGTTGGCGACCCGGACACATCCGTGGCTGACGTCGGTTCCCAGCGATGCCGGCTCGTTGGTTCCATGGATGCCGATGACGCCATCGCCCCCTCGGTATGTGGAGAGGGTCTCACTGAACCCGGAGAGACCATAGGCGTAGGGGCCGTAGGGACCGTTGGGGTCTGTGGGCTGGATCAGCTCTGTCAGGTAGAACGAGCCAACCGGGGTTGGTGTCGTTCCGGTACCGATGGCGACCGGGGTGTCGACCAGTAGCTCACCCCGACGCCACACCACGAGACGGTGACCCGACACGTCGATCTCGACCCGGTACGGAGTCTCACTCAGCTCGACTCGGTCGGCCAGAATCCACCCCGTTGAGCCATTGGGTCGCATTGGCAACAGCACCTCGAGCCAGTCCCCCTCGGTACTGACGACCTGGAAGACCAGAGGTGCCCCGGTGGAAATGGGGTTCACGAAGGCGCCGACCGTCTCGCTGGCGCCCGAGGGCGCGCCGAAGGCAACCACATTGGGGACGGTGGCGGTGGCCACTGTTGCCGTCAGCGAACGTTCCTGTATCTCAACCAGCACGGTCGGCCCGGTGGGTACCTGACCGGCCAGAGGATCCTCGCTCTGATCGCAGGCAACAACAACCAGGCCCAAGGCTCCAACCAGAACAACCAGGTTCAGCCGGTGGAGGTGAAGGTTTGGTCTCAGCCTGTGAAAGTGGGGCTGCCGGTGGTGGCCTGGGCTGGAGGGGCAGCCTGAACCGGGGGCGCTATCTGCTTGGACGGCAACACCGTCGGCTCGGTAGTTGTCTCTGTCGTCTCGGCGGGTGTCTCGGTCACCGGGGCCACAGGTGGTGGTTCCTGACAGTCGACACCTACGGTGAATCCGAGGCTGGAGAGACCCTCGGGCCCCATCAGCAACTGGACGGTCAACGTCTCACCCAGAGTGACGGGCTGAACGGCGATCACCTGACCATCGGGTGCATCCTCGACACCGGCGGTCTCCATGCGCGAGGTACCGGTGGTGATGATGACGGTGTTTCCGGGGTGGACGGACGATCCGTTCTCAGCAACGACTCGAAGGTCGCAGGTCTGACCCTGGAGCTCGGCCGGGATGGCCTCGACCGCAACGTTCTGGAGCGATCCAGGTTCAGCAATCAGGACCTTGTCCGGGTTGAAAGTGATGTCGTCTTCAGCGCTAGCAGGGAGCACCATTGAGCTGACGGCAACGAAACCAATCGCGGCGGCAGACAGTACTCGCCCTGCCGGGCGCACTAGGCGCTGGGTAGCAGTGCGGCGGGTCATACGGTGACGGTAGCAGCGCTGATCGTGACGCACTCACCAACCCGAGAAGAGGGCCAACTACCTTACTATACGTTCAATCACGTCGATAGATGTCGGTGGTTGGCCCTCGTTGTACTCGGGCTTGTAGTGACTAGCTGGAGGCTTCGGTGAGGGCTCGCTTGACCAGGACTCGAGCCAGATGAGCTCGGTATTCTGGGTCGCCGTTGAGGTCGTCTGGGGGTTCGGTGCCTTCAGCCGCAGCGCTAGCCGCATCGTCGATGGACCCACCGCGGGCCAGAGCAGCCTCGACCGCGGACGCCACCATCGGCGTCTGCCCCATGTTCACCAGGGCGACAGCACCCCCCCCTCCCGACCCATTGCGCACGGCAGCTACGCCGACAATGGCCCAGTCCTGGGCTCGACGGTTGAACTTCTGATACGACCAGCCAGCATCGGGCACTTTCGGCACCCGGACCTCGATCAGCATCTCGTCGGCGGCCAGAGCAGTCTCCAAGAAGCCAGTGAAGAAGTCCCGGGCTGCGATCTCCCGCTCCCCGTTCGGCCCCTTGGCGACCAGCGTGCCGTTGAGAGCCAGCAGGGCTGCCGGCAGATCCGAAGCTGGATCACCGTGGGCCAGCGAGCCGCCCAGGGTGCCCCGGTGTCGGACCGATGGATCACCAACCTGGGAAGCGACATGGGCCAGGATCGGGGCCTGTGCCTTCAACAGCCCACTCGTCTCGACGGCCCGGTGCCGAGTCAGGGCACCGATGGCGACATGGTCACCCCCGTCATTGATGTAGCTCAGGTCGCTGAGTCGACCGACGTCTATGACAACCGAAGGTACGGCGAGGCGGAACTTCATCAGCGGCAAGAGGCTATGGCCCCCAGCCATGAGTTTCGCTTCGTCACCGTGTTCGGTCAGGGCCGCGATGGCGGCGCCGGCCGATGCGGCCTCCACATAGTCAAAGGATGCGGGGATCATTGGCCTCCTCCTCCGTTCGATGCTTGCTGGATCGCCTTCCACACTCGCCTCGGTGTGGCCGGCATCTCGATGTCGGATATCCCGTAGGGACCTAGGGCATCGCAGATGGCGTTGATGACCGCCGCCGCCGACCCGATGGTCCCGGCCTCGCCAACCCCCTTTACCCCGAGGGGGTTCGTGGTGCTGGGGGTGGTGGTGGACCCGGTGGCGATGCTCGGGACTTCGGCCGCTGAGGGGACGAGGTAGTCGAGCATCGATGGGTTCTTGAGGTTTCCGTCGGCGTCGAAGGAAGCCTCTTCCCACAAGGCTTGGGCTACCCCTTGGACGATGCCACCATGGACCTGTCCCTCGACAATCAGCGGGTTGATCTGCGTCCCACAATCGTCGACGGCCACATAGTTGACCAGGTCGACATTGCCGGTATCGGTATCGATCTCGACCACTGCCACATGGGTCCCGAAGGGGAAGACGAAGTTCTCCGGGTCGAAAGTGACCTGTTCCTGGAGATTCGGCTCCATCCCGTCGGGGAGATCATGAGCGGTGAACGCACCGAAGGCGACCGCCTGGATGGGCATGGTCTTGTCGGGCGAGCCCTTGACGGTAAACGCTCCGGCCGTGAACTCCAGGTCGTCGGGGTTGGCCTCCAGTTGGTGAGCCGCAATCTCTCGGGCCTTGTCGACCACCTTGTCGCAGGCCATGGAGATGGCGACTCCGCCGACGGCCAGTGAGCGTGACCCATAGGTGTCGAGCCCGAGGGGGCTGATGGCGGTATCGGAATGAAGCACAGTGACGTCAGCCGGGTCGACCCCGAGACGGTCGGCCACGATCATCGACCAGCTGGTCTCATGGCCTTGACCGTGTGGGGTTGATCCGGAGACCACCTCGACCTTGCCGGTTGGGAGGAAGCGCACGACGGCGTGCTCCCATCCGCCGGCCCCATAGTTGAGGCCACCCAGGGCCCGGCTGGGAGCCAGACCACAGATCTCGACATAGGTACAGAGGCCAATGCCGAGCTGTTTCGGATCGCCGGCGTCTCGACGCTGTTGCTGGCGAGCCCGGAGGCCCTGGTAGTCGGCCATTTCAAGGGCGGCGTCGAGATTCGGCGCGTAGTTGCCGGAGTCGAACACGAGAGTCGACGCCGTCTCCAGATTCTCGAAGCTGTCACCACCAGCCAAGAAGTTGCGGCGTCGGATCTCGTCGGGGCCAACCCCGACCTCGGCCGCCAACAGGTCCATGGCCCGCTCGATGGCGTAGCTGGCCTCAGGTCGTCCCGCTCCACGGTAGGCGTCGGTCGGAGTGAGGTTGGTGAAGTAGCCGTCGCAGGTGAACCCAAAGGCGGGAACATGGTAGACGCCGGTGTAGAGAAAGCTCCCCAGGAGTGGGACGCCGGGTGTTATCAGCATCATGTAGGCACCCATGTCAGCGTCGACATGGACCCGGACTCCGAGCAACTTGCCTTCGGCGTCGGCCGCAAGCTCGATCTTCTGGAGCTGGCCGCGGCCTTGATGGGTCGAGAATGCCCCTTCGGAACGAGACTCGGTCCAGCGCACGGGCCGACCAAGTTTGCGAGCCAGGGTCACGGCTAGCAACTCGTCGGGGTTGACGTTGAGCTTGGCTCCGAAGCCACCCCCGACCGATGGGGCGACGATACGCAGCTGATGCTCCGGGATGCCGGTCGTGGCGGCGATCATCACCTTGAGGATGTGGGGGACCTGGGTCGCTGAATAGAGGGTGACGTCTCCCCCTACCGGTGATGGGACGGCCAACACACCTCGGGGCTCCATTGGCATAGGGATGAGACGCTGCTGGGTGAATTCGCCACAGACGGTGTGGGTGGCATTGGCGAACGCCGCCTCCAACGCGTCCGGATCGGGGACCAGGGGCCAGTGGAAGGCCTTGTTGGTCTCCAGATCGCTATGGGCCAGATCACCACCATCGCGAGCGGCGGCGACGGAGGCCACTGGGGGCAGCGGTTCGTATCCGACTACGACCTGCTCAGCCGCATCGGCCGCCCCGTAGCGCGAATCGGCCAAGACAACGGCCACGATCTCGCCGACATGATGGACCTCGCTCGAAGCTGTCGGGAAGTGGGGCGGGTTGAGCATGTCCTCGGTGACGACCCAGGCACAGGGCAGCGGGGCAGCCCACAGACCCATGTCGTTGAGCTCGGCGCCGGTATAGACGGCGTGGACCCCGTCCATGGCGGCCGTGGCTGAAGTATCGACACCGGTGATGGTGGCGTGAGCCATGGTCGAGCGGACCATCCCCATCCACAATTCCCCAGGGGCGTGTATGTCATCGACATAGCGACCCTCGCCGGTGAGGAGCTTTGGGTCTTCTTTGCGAAGCATCCGGGTGCCGATGATGGCACCCTCAGAAACAACGTCGGTCATTGCCCACCCCCGTTCGAGGCCCAGAACGAGGCATCGCCCTCGGCCGTTGCCAGTACAGATTTCACGATGTTGTGGTAGCCGGTGCAGCGACAGAGGTTGCCCTCGAGCCCTTCACGCACTTCGGCTTCGTTGGGGGACGGGTTCTCCGTCAGCAGCGAAGTTGCCGCCATCACCATGCCCGGTGTGCAGTAGCCACACTGGAGGCCGTGGCACTCCATGAACGCCTTCTGCATGGGATGTAGCTCCCCATCGGTTGCCATGCCTTCGATGGTGGTGATCGATGCTCCACGGGCTTGAGCCGCCAGCATCGTGCATGACTTGACCGACTCCCGGGTGCCGTCGGCACCCTCGATCAGCACGGTGCAAGCCCCGCATGAGGATGTGTCACAGCCGACATTGGTTCCCGTGAGCCCCAGTTCATCCCGTAGGAGGTGAACAAGTAGCGTTCGCGGTTCAACGTCTGCCGAGCGATCTTGACCGTTGACGGTCAACTCGACGTACATCGCCAGCTCCTTTCTCTGTTCGCCAGCTCGTGTCCATGCTGGGCTCTGAGCCTCCCACACAATCAGGGGGTGGCGCCGAAGGAGCGGGACGTTCTTCGGTTCAGCTCATGACGAGAATCGTTGGCCGTG
>JAAETV010000500.1 GCA_024227975.1 Actinomycetes bacterium | reverse complement strand
GGTCGTCGGATCGGAGATGGCCCTGGCGATGAACAGCACCAGCCCGATCATCAGCAACAACAAGCCGGCCAACATGATGACGAAGACCCCGGTCCGGCTGGGGGGCTCGTAGTACTCCTCAACCGGTTCGACCTGACGAACAGCCGCCGATGCGGGAAGGGCGCGTGTGGTGTCGATCACGGCCCGAGCCGAGCCGGTGTCTGGCGGCTGGGTCCCGTTGCCGTGGGCGACGGGGAGGTTCATGGCCGAGGTCGGAGCGACACTACCGGGGCCACCGCCGGGACCGCCGCCGACCAGGGGCTGGCCCTCACGGAAGCGCCGCAGGTCAGCTCTCACATCTTCGGCCGCGGCGTAGCGCTGGTCGGGATTCTTGGCCAGGAGGCGGGAGATGATCGCTTCCAGGGGTCTGGGAACCGCAGGGTTCAGGCTGCTGACCAGGGGAGGCTGCTCCTGGACGTGCTTGTAGGCAATCGAGACAGGAGAAGCACCGCTGAAGGGGGGTGCCCCGGTCAACATCTCGAACAGGACTACCCCAAGGGAGTAGAGGTCGCTCCGAGGGTCAACCTGCTTACCCTGGGCCTGTTCGGGTGAGAAATAGCTGGCGGTGCCCATGACCGAGCCGGTCTGGGTCAGCTCATCGTCATCGCCTCCGAAGGCTCGAGCGATACCGAAGTCGGTCACCTTCACCTGACCGGCCGGGGTGATCATGATGTTGCCCGGCTTGACGTCACGGTGGACGGTGCCGTTGCGGTGAGCGAAGCCGAGGGCGGCCGCGGCGTCGATGGCGATCTCGGCCGCCCTGTCCGGGTGGAGGTGCCCCTCGGCGGCCAACACATCGGCCAGGCTCCGACCTTCGACGTACTCCATGACGATGAAGTAGGTGTCCTCGTGGGTTCCCCAGTCATAGACGGCAACCACGCTCGGATGGTTCAGGTTGGCGGCCGCCTGAGCTTCTCGCCGAAACCGGGCCACGAACGATGGCTCAGCGGCGTACTGGGGGAACAGCACCTTGACGGCAACGGGCCGATCAAGCAGCTGGTCGCGCGCGAGAAACACGTCGGCCATACCGCCCCGGGCAATGCGCCGGTGCAGCTCATAGCGACCACTGAGTACCGGCCGCGCAGTAGAGGCGTCAGTCACAACGAAATCAATGCTACTGAACCATGAGGCTCGCGCGTCGCCGCATTGATTTCTATCCCAATACGTCGTCGAAATAGGTGAGGAAAAGTTCATGGGCTATGGGGCCCGCAACCCGACCTCCGGTCTGGTCACCGGTGCCTGGCTCACCTTCAACCAGAACCGCCACCGCGATCTCGAAATCCTCGCCGGGGAGACCAGCGAAGCCGACGATCCAGGCATTCGACAGTGGAGGATCGGTCCCCCGTTGGGCTGTTCCCGTCTTCACTCCAACCACGAGGCCATCGACGGCCGCCGCGGTACCCGTACCCCGCTCACCAGATTGGATCATGGCGTCCTGGAGG
>JAAETV010000499.1 GCA_024227975.1 Actinomycetes bacterium | reverse complement strand
TGAGCAGCATTGTGATGCCCTGGCGGGGCTGCGTCCCCGGCTCATCGTGGATATCGAACGGTTGCCAGGCGCCAGGATCTTGGATGGCCGGTTCATGGCTGTACAGCAGGCCATGGGCACTCCCCGGGACCGTGATCAGGCCGGCTACGCATACCTGCACTCCTTCGTCGAAGAGGCCAAAGCCAGTGGCCTGGTGGCGAGCCTGATCGATGAACATGGTGCGCAGGGGCTCACGGTGGCCGGGCCGGCCACCGACTGAGCGGACCCCGATGGATCCTCTGGCTGTCCCTGTCCCTGGTAGTTTCGACGACCTCACCCCGTCCTGGCTCCAGGCTGCCCTGGTTGGGGGTGGGCTTGATGCTGACATCGAGGTGGCAGCGGTGGTGGTCGAACCGCTGGGTCGCTCGGTTGGCTTCCTCGGTGATCTGGCCCGGCTGAACGTCAGCTACGGGCGAGGGAGGGGGCCGGCATCGTTGATCGTCAAACTGCCGACCACGGACCCCGGTGGATACCAGGTCGGCACCATGTTGCGGGCGTGGGCTCGCGAGGTTGCCTTCTACCAGGAGGTGGCACCGGCATCCCCCGGGGCTCGGGTCCCCTCCTGCTACTACGCGGGCGGGGATCCGCCGATTGGTGGGTCGGGTGGTCGCTGGGTGGTGGTCTTGGAGGACTGCCCATCGGAGCCGATCGACGTCGGGGTGGGGGCAACTCCAGCCCAGGCCCGAGCCGCGGTCGATGCACTGGCGGGGTTTCATGCCACCTGGTGGGCATCCGATCGGACCTTCGATTGGATGCCAGGCTTCGATACCACCGGGGTCGGTGGGCTGCAAGGCCCCTGGCTCGACGCCATCCCATTGTTCCTCGAGCGCTACGGCCATGTCGTTCCCGAGCCGACTGGTGAGTGGCTGGTTGAGTTCGCTCCCCTGCTCTCGCAATGGTCAGATCGGGTGGCCACTGAGCCCCTCACGGTCGTCCACGCCGACTACCGGCTCGACAACCTCCTGATCGGTGACACCGGGGTGACCATGATCGACTGGCAGACTGCGCTGCGAGGCCCCGGGGCGATGGATCTCTCGAGCTTCATCGCCACCAGCCTGACCGTCGAGCAGAGGCGGGCCAGTGAGGCCGAGCTCATCGCTCGCTACCGCCGAGCCTTGGAGGCAGAGGGGGTTGGGATTCATCCCGACTGGCTCGACCGAAGCTATGACGAGAATCTGCTGTGGTGGATGGGTCAGTTCGCCAACAACCTGGCTCGACTCGAGCCCCCCGAGGCTGAGGCTCAACGCGCCCTCGACACCATGATCGAACGTACCTACACTGCCGCCCTCGACCGCAACGTCGGTCGTCTCTTGGGCTAGCCGAGGCCAGCCGTCGTGGTTGGTGGCCAGGATTCGCCCGGGCTATGGCTGCTCAGAGTTGCCGAGTGGTTGGGGTGGGATACGGTCGCCGGGACGCCACCGGTGGCGGTTGCTAGGGGGTGCCTTTCGGGCCGGAAGGACAGCGAGGGCGACGGCCGTCGCCAACAAGATGATGATCCCTAGCGGCATCCACCACCAGGTGACACCGTCGCGCTCGGAGATGGGCTCGGCCACCGCGATCGCTCCCACAGTAACCACGGCCACCATTCCCATCCCGGTTCCCGCCCTGAAGTAGACCTCTTCGTCGATCAAGGCTTGCCGCCTGCGGGCATGGTTGAGGCGGATCAACTCATTGTGGGTGAGGGCGATGACACCGGCCATGGAGTACGAGACGGCGCTCAGGTCGGTGAACAGGGTAACGCCCGCCATCACGACAAAGCCCAGTACCAGGGCGGTGGCAAGCCACATCATGATGTGGCTTCCGGTCTCGACTGCAGCCAGGTGGACCCACAGCCCTATCCCGACGGCCATGAGGACCAGGGGCAACCAGCCGGCCGCGACCGTAGCCCCAATGGCCCACGTAGCGATGATCAGTGAGCTGGCAACCACTTCGGTTTTGGTGAAATGTTGGCCACGGATCAGCCAACGCCGGCGCCACGCCACGATGCGGGGGCTGTCCGACCATGCCTGGAGCCGGCTCATCGTTGCCTGGCCCGGCCGAGATTGCCGACGACTCGATGCATCAGGTGTTCGAGCGAATCACCGGTCGACCACGGGA
This sequence comes from Actinomycetes bacterium, assembly GCA_024227975.1. The sequence continues at coordinate 12,616 of JAAETV010000499.1, read as the reverse complement.
TAACCACGGAGCCCCGATCGACGAGCCATGCCTCGTTGAGAGCGTTGCCGACCCGGAAGATGCGGTGGGCCAACAAGCTGATGTCGGCATCGTCCATGTTGTCTGGCACTGATGGTTTGATGACGATGACCTCGTGACCTCGGCTTCGCAAATCGACCAGGGCTGTGAGCACCAGCTCGGTCAGCAGGGGAGAGATGGCGATGATGGTTGCCGAGCGGGGCAGGTTGGTCGGGATCAAGAAGGCGTTCTCATACTGATTGCGGGGGAGAACTTCGGTCGACAGGAGGGCGTCGACCATGGTGTGGAGGTGGCGGCGGCCGAGTTGGGCCGGCAGCCAGCGAACCCCCCGCCCGAGGTCGATCATGCCCACCCGGTCCTGGGCCCGCAGATGGCGTTCGGTCAGTGCCGTGGCCGCCGTCACTGTCCAACGCAGGGTGGTGTCGAGGTCGACGCCGAGATCCTGGGCCGAGTCAATCAGCAAGATCACGTCGCTTGACTGGTCGGGGTGACGTTCGACGATCATCGGGACCAGATGTCGAGCGGTGAGTCGAGGGTGGATCATGCGGATTGGGTCGCCGAACCGGTACGGGCGAACTTCGGCCAGCTCCGCCCCTGGTCCAAGCCGTCGGCTGCGGTGCTCGCCGGTAACAGGACGCTGGCGGTGGAGGGCAACCAGGCTTGACAGTCGTTCTGAAGGGGGGTGGATGCGGACCGGGAGTTGAATGGGATAGCGGGCAACCAGCTCCGAGACCCCGAATCGGTCTCGCGTGGTCACGACCGCCCACTCAGGGCCGGCCGAACCCCAGCGGGTCGCTCGGACTGGGATGGTGAACTGGCGTTCGCCTTCGAGTGAGACGACGAAACGGGCCGGTCCGGTCGGGTCCAGTGTGGCCGGGAACTGGACTTCGAGCTCGACCCAGGGGACGGGCCGAACCGCGCTCAGCGTCATGCTGAATGCGAGTTCGTCGCCCTCTATCACGCGGGGAGAGCTGACCGAGGGTGATCCCACATCAACGACCTGCCACCAGCCGTCGATCGCTGACAGCAACAAGACACCGAGGAACGGGGCGCCGAGAGCGAACGGCTCCAGCGACCGCGCCAGGAGGGAGATAGCGGCCGTCCCGAATCCGATGGTTGCGCAGAACCAGAAACGGTGAGTGAGATGTCGGCTCACCGGCCGCTACCTCTACCGGTGCCGCCCTGGCATCCCGGTTGACGGTAGGCCAGGGTCGGGGACGGGCCGGGCCGTGGCTGGGTCGATCGGTGTCCTAGTCGCCACTTTGGCCTGTCGAGCTTCGGTTCCTATGATCCGCTGGGATCGACCCGGCGGTGATGGGCGGCCGTCAGCTGGGGCCGTCCTTTGGTTGGTAGTGGTTTCGGCGCCAGGCCTCCGGTGGTCGGTTGGCTCGGTCGCCACTGGTGCCGGGACCTGATCGAGCACTTCGCTCACCACCTGCTCGGCCCGCACCCCCCGGACCCATTGGTCGGGTTGGAGTAATAGGCGATGGGCCAGACAGGGAATGGCGATGGCCTTCACATCATCAGGCAGCACATGGGAGCGGCCGGCCATGGCGGCCCGAGCCCTGCTCGCCTTCAACAGAGCCAGCGAGCCCCGGGGGCTGGCCCCGGCTTCGGTTCTTGGGCTCCGGCGGGTGGCCTCCACGATATCGACGACATAGTGAGCAACGGGACGGGAGATGTGGACGTCCTCGACCCGTCTCTGGAGGGAGAGAAGGTCGTGGGCCGACAGCACTGGTCGGAGCTTCATCCGATCGTCGCCTCGTTCGGCTCGCCGCAGGATGAGTTCGACCTCGTGGTCGCTGCCGGGATAGCCGACGGCGGTCCGGATGAGGAACCGGTCGAGTTGGGCTTCGGGCAGGGGGTAGGTGCCTTCTTGCTCGATCGGGTTCTGGGTCCCGATGACGAGGAAGGGTGAGGGAAGCTTCCTGGTGGCGGCGTCCGTCGTGACTTGGCGTTCCTCCATTGCCTCCAGCAGCGCCGACTGGGTCTTGGGCGGGGCCCGGTTGATCTCGTCGCCCAGGACCAGGTTGGCGAAGATGGGGCCCGGGCGGAACTCGGGATCGCGGTCTACGCCGGCCAGTACCGTCGCCCCCGTGATGTCGGCCGGAATCAGATCGGGGGTGAACTGGATGCGGGAAAACCGCAGCCCGGCCGCTTCGGCAACGGCCCGGGCGGTTGCCGTCTTGGCCACCCCGGGCACGTCTTCGAGCAGGACGTGACCATCGGCCAAAAGGGCGACCGTCATCAGCTCCAGTACGCCTCGCTTGCCGATGATGGCCCGCTCCATCTCAATCAGTAGCTCCTGGGCCGCCTGTCGAACGTCGGTGTGGCTCATTTTCGGCGGCTCTCTTCAGCGGTGAGTGGAGCCAGTTCGAGGCGCGCCTCGATCTTGGTTATCGCAGTTGCCAGATCGGCTTCGGATGCCGTCATGGGTAGCTGATCCCGAGGGTCGGTCAGACCGGACGCCGTCATCAAGCGGTTCACGGTAGCGGTCAGGTCGTAGCGAGGAACAGCACTGGTCGTATGAGTTGAAACGAGCTGGACCTGATCCTCGATTGAGCGCAGCTCCCACGGGACTTGCTCCTGACCGGCCGGGGTGGGCCGCGGCACCTCAGCTGGCCCCGCCGAGTGGGCTCCACGGCTCATCCGCCGATCGAGTCGCGCCGCGGTGAGGAACACCACCAGGATCCCAATGATCACGAACAGGGGGAACAGGTCAACCAAGAGATCGGTCACGACCCGACAACCAGGGGATCAGTGGATGTCGAGCGGGTGTGATCGGGAGAATAGTCAGCCAGATCAGCCAGGAGACGCAGCTCGTCGACGGCCAGATCTCGGTCGGCCGAGGATGGACGATGGGGAGCAAAACGAGCCGTGGCGAATTGCGAACAGAGGTTGGAGAGGGGGTGGTCGAGCTCAGCATGGTCGGTTGTGACCCTGGCAGACCACTCGAACGGAGTCTCGGTCTCGTGGCGGGCTGGGAGCGAACCCAGGCCGCGCTCTGCTGCTGCGAAGGCCAGGCGAATGGCACGAGCCGGGTCGGGATCGGCAGCCAGCATGGCCAGGAACTCATCGAACCGGTTGACCGGGACACCATCTTGGCCAACGAAACCCGGCCCGAAGGGCTCCGGGCGGTTGAAGTGGAGGTACAGGGCAACCCCAATACTGGAGAGGGCCAGGAGGACGAATCCGAGAACGATCCACCGCCACGGGGTGGTCGTCACCCGCTCCCAAATGCCGAGGCTCGGTCTTGGTGTTGGCATCTGCACCGTCACCCCGTCGTCCAGGTGGACCTGCCCGTTGGCATCGGGCTGGTGGATTCGTGACACCCCGTCGGCCCCGATCTCGGTCACGGCGAACTCATCTCCTGCCTCGTTGGAGCTGCCGGTCGTCCCCTCGGGGCGGATCTCTGTCCGGCCTCGATCGGCCCTGACGATGTCGATCCCACCGTCGACGGGTTGGACAACCAGGTCTCCAGGTTGGATCTGGTCGGCCGTGACTGGTCTGAGCTGCCCTGTGGGGTCGAGGCGGTAGCCGGCCTGGTCGTCGATGGTGTCGTCGATGAGGGGTTGGGGTGTCAGCTCAGACGCCTCGTTGGCCGCCGGGTTGGGTCGAGGAAAGGCAGTCATCGGGCCGTCATCGATTCGGACACCGATCGAGCCATCATCGGAGCGGATATCGAACGAAACCCACTCACTCCCGCTAGCCCCCGACGACTCGTCGTTGGAGCCTGGACTTGCACTGCCTTCTTGGCTCTGCTGGTCGGGCTCGCCGTCCTGGTTGCCCGGATCGTCCTGGCTGGCCTCGTCGACGTTGGTGTCGTCGGAGCTTCCAGCCTGGGGATTGGTCCCACTCGGGTCATCTTGAGGTTGGTCGGCGTCGGGGATCAAGCTCTCCGAGATCTGCTCGGGTTCAGGTTCGGGTTCGGGTTCGGGTCGAGGCTCAGCCGATACGGCAAACCCCAGCAGCACGATCAACCCCACCACGCCGGGGATGATCAGCCAGCGAATCGAGCGGCTGTTCATACAGCCGTGCCCGGGTCGGGACGGTGGGATACAGCCGTGCCCGGGTCGGGACGGTGGGATACAGCCGAGCAAGCCATCTCATGACCGTAGTACAGGCAAGTAACATTGATCAGGCGTCAATGGGCGGTGGTCAGGTGTCGGTGACGGGAGCTTGAGGGGCACTGAAGTTGATCAGGACCTCATAGAAGTGGTCGGGTTCGGCGATGAAACGGACCACGCCGAGAGCCTGATCCTGGCCGGCGGTTTCCACCCGCATGGTCGCATAGCCGAACACCTCGCCGGGAACGGTCCGGCTGTAGCTGATGTCGGTGACACGAGACAGGGGCATTGACGAGATGCGCGAGCCGAGGAAACCACCGGACTCGATGACCCGCCTATTCGTGATGTAGCGACGTTCGTAGAACGACCAGCGAGCCAGGATGATGATCAACCGGGTGATGACGATGAAGACGGCGGCCACCCCCGCCACCTGGGGACCAAAGAAGATCAACACGAGGACCATCGGCAAGCCGATTCCCAATACGCCGCCCCGACTCACTCCACCCCCGTTCGGATTGGAGAATGGGTCGGCGGCAAGTCGCGAGGTGGGGGCCCTCCCTCCGGTGATGACGAGGGTGATGGCATGGATCGTGGCCCCGAGCAGGATCAGGCCGATCCAGCTGTTGCTGAGGCCCGAGGTGGTGAGGGTGTCGACGATCCAGATGATGAACAGCAGGAAGATGAAGGTCTCATAGACCGGCTGAACGATCGAGGCCCAATGCTGGCGCTCGGCGTAGTAGACCTGCTCGTTCGGGACCAGGACAGCCTGCTCGTCGAGCGGTTTGATGAGCGACGAGCGGCTGCTTGTTACTGGTGCGATGGAGTTGGCCATGATGGAGCCAGGTGTTGAGAATCCGCCGAGTCCGACTGGTCGGTCAGATGACGACGGTATCGATGATGATGGGACCAATTGTATTGAACGTGTCGTCGCCGGAGCCAGCTCCGTTGGTCACGGTGGTAGGGATCGTCGTCGGCAGCGTTGTGCCGACCGGGGCGTCGTCATCGCTGAAGAGCCCGTCGAGGAAGGTGCCGGCGGAGGAGGCTTGATCGCCGATCCAGCCGAAAAATGACCGGGTCTGTGGACCGGCCTGACTCGGATTACTCAGGACGAAGAACACTACGAACAGGATGAGGATGGGGGGTACCCATTTTGGTAGCACGGTTTCTAGGCCTCCCTTACGGCCTTTCAGGCACGCAAATATGACACGGAAACCCCACCCGCTCCACGATCATAGTTGAGGTTCGCTTGAAGTGGTCGGATCCCCACCAGAAGTGTTGGCCAGGCCCTGACTCAGAGGGCATCGATGGCGGCGTTGATCTCCTCGACCCCAAGGATTCCTTCGAACGAGGCGCTGATCAGACCGTTTGCGTCGACCACAAAGACCCAGGGCTCGGTTGCCAGTTGCCACTCGGCCATGGTGTCGACCGGGACCAACGATCCGGCCCGTGCCAGTTCGAGCTCGAATGGTTCGACGTGAACGATATCGAGGCCCTCGCGCTCGGCTGCCGCCTCCTTGACGATCTCGAGCGTCGGTCCGCACAGGGCTGTCTGGCAGAAGGCGGGGGTTGCGAACACGATCACGGTCGGTCGGCCGTTGGTCACTGCCTCATCGATCGAGAGTTGGTAGAGGCTCGCATCAGGTTCGAGATCGGTGGTGATGGCGGCCAAGTCATCGTCACCAGTGGCAGTTGGCGTCTTCGACTGGGGGGCAGGATCACCGGTCTCGGGGACCGCCGACTCGTCGAACACGTCGATCAGGGCTCTGGAACCACCCTCATCGTTGATCTCGACGGTGACCTCCCATCGGCCCGTCTGGTCAAAGGCGAAGGGAGCAACGTAGAGCCCGAGGGGGGCTGCGTTCGTCGAGAGCCACTGGCCGGCAACCTCGCTCGTTGGTCCCCCATTGGGGGCCGTGAACTCGATCGTAGCCGCCACTCCCTCGCCGCCGAGGAACTCGTTGTCACCTTGGCTGAGGAGGGCAACCAGCACCCGCTGGGGGCCGTTGGTCGACAGGGTGCCCGGGGTGTTGGCGATGATGACGGTTGCTTCGCCCCCGCTGTCGCCGCCTTGATCGGAGGCCTCGTCGGTCGAGCAGGCCGCGGCCATCAGGGCCACTGTGGCCAGGATGAGGGGGAGAGCACGCATGACGTGAAGGCTAGGATGAACAGCCTTGACCCCTCGCCTGCCTCGGGGTTTGTTCATCACTTCGTGGTGTCACCCGGCCGACAGGTCCTCATTATTGGGGTTGTGAATGAACGGGGCGTGTAGATCGCCCGGTTCGCCGAAGACCCTTGGCTGGGGTTCGGACCTCCGGACTCTCGTGTGACAAGCCGCCCGAGGAGAGCGACGATACTCCTTGACATGTGACTAGATGGTCACATATTGTTCGGCCTGTGGATCTTGTGTTTCGGTCGTTGGCCGATCCCGGTCGGAGGGCGCTGCTCGACCGACTGGCTGAGACCGATGGACTCAGCGTGGGCGAGCTGTGCGAGGTGTTGCCCGATATGACCCGGTTCGGAGTCATGAAGCACCTTGGTTTGTTGGAAGAAGCCCATCTCATCACTACTGAGCGACACGGTCGCCGCAAGCTTCACTACCTGAACCCGGTCCCGATCCAGCTCATCCATGATCGCTGGATCTCTCGCTACGTTGCCCCGTTCACCGAAGCGCTGGCGGACCTCTCATCCGAATTCGAAGGAGAACTAGGCCATGGCCGCACCCCAACACATCTACGAGACGTTTATCCGGGCGACGCCGGCTGAGGTGTGGACTGCAATCACCCAGCCTGAGTTCACCCAGCGCTACTTCCACAAGACCCGGTTCGAATCTGATCTGATGCCAGGGAGCGGGCATCGCTATGTCGTCGCTGGCGATGTCGACGCTGTCGACGGCACCATCGAAGAGGTTGACGTGGAGCGTCATCTCGTCATGACCTGGCGTGTGCTCTACGACACGGCCATGGCCGAAGAACCGCCGAGCCGGGTGGAATGGACCCTGCGTCCAGCCAACTCGACCGGTACGGTCACCAGATTGACGGTGCGGCACTTCGATCTGGGCATGAGCCCACTCACGTCGGACAATGTGGCCTTGGGGTGGATCGGGATTCTCCAGTCGTTGAAATCGCTGCTGGAAACGGGCGAGCCACTGGGAGATCTCGACATCGAACCGGTCGCCTCCGAGGGTGGTCGGGACGAGCATCGCCGCATTGGGGCCAAGACCAACGGTGAAACATGGGATCTCCTGAGCCGTGATTCATTGAACGAGTCAGAAACTGACGAATTGATCGAGCGAGCCAACGCATCGGCCTACCACTGGCGCCGGGCGACCGATGAGGGCGCCGTCGAGCGGGCTCGTGCCGCCTGGATGCTCGCTCGGTGCCATACGGTGGCTGGCCACACCGACCTTGCTCTCCACCATGCCAAGGTGTGCGCCACCTTGACCGAAGCCGCATCTGCTGCCGGCGACTTCGACCGGGCCTATGCCCACGAAGCGTTGGCCCGAGCCAATGCCCTCGCCGGCCGACTCGACGAGGCAGCCAAAGAGAAGGCCGCAGCCGCAGCCGAACCGATCGCCGACGCCGAGGATCGCAAGATCATCGAAGCCGACATCGCCGACGGCCCCTGGTTCGGCCTCGACTGACCCGTCGGGTGGGCTCTATCGTGAGGGCCGAGATTCAGGAGGGCCCTCACAATGGCGGTTTGGCAACGGGAGCAACATGGCCAGCTAGCCGTCTTGACCTTCAGTCGTCCGCCGAAGAACTGGATAAGCCTGGCCTCGATGACGGAGCTGGCTGACCTGCTCGACGAGGTGGCCCTTGATGAGGGCACCACGGTGGTGATGCTCACCGGTGGGGTCGACGGCTACTTCATCGCCCACGCTGATCTCGATGATCTGAAGCTGTCGGCCAGCGGTCAGGCACCCGAGGGTGATCCCGATGCTTGGCGGCGGGCTCTGACCCAATTGGAGTCGATGCCTCAACCAACGGTGGCCGCCATCGATGGTCAGGCCTGGGGCGGAGGTTGTGAGATCTCGCTTGCTTGCACCATGCGGATTGGGTCCGAGCGGGTCCATCTCGCCTTGCCCGAGGTGAGCATCGGGATCATCCCCGGCGCAGGTGGAACCCAGCGCCTACCCCGTCTCGTTGGTGCGGCCAAGGGGGCGGAGTTGGTGTTGTCGGGCCGTCGGGTCTTCGCCGAGGAAGCGCTCCGGATCGGTCTGCTCAACGAGGTGCTGCCGAGTGACGGCTTCGTCGACGGGGCCATCGCCTGGTGCGAGCGGATCACTCGCTGGCCCCGGCCCGCAGTCCTGGCGGCGAAGCAGGCGGTGATGGGTGGTCTGTCGATGCCATTCGATGAGGGCCTGCGTCATGAGTTCCGCCTGTTCCGTGGCTTGAACTCCTCCGACGAAGCCAAGCGACGCAATGCCGAGATCAGCCGATCGAGCTGATACTCGAGGTCGTTGGCCTGGCAAGGCCGGTGGTCTCTACGCTGGCGAGATGAAGCCTGTGCCGATCGAGTACGTGGTGGGGGATGCGACGGCGCCTGTCGGCGGGGGCAACAAGATCATCGCCCATATCTGCAACGACATAGGTGGGTGGGGGTTGGGGTTCGTCCTTGCTCTGTCGAATCGGTGGAATGAGCCGGAGCAGGCCTACTACGGCTGGTATCAGGAGAGGGCGTCGAACGACTTCGAGCTCGGGTCGATCCAACTCATTGCCGTTGAGCCTGACATCTGGGTGGCGAACATCATCGGGCAGCGCGGGATTCATCCCGGTCCTGACGGGCCTCCGGTGCGATACGACGCCATCGAGGTCGGCCTGAACCAGCTCGCAGACGAAGCCGTAGCAATGGATGCCACGATCCATATGCCCCGCATCGGATGTGGTCTGGCTGGCGGTGACTGGACGGTCGTCGAGGGAATCATCACCCGGACGCTGTCTGATGCGGGCGTCCAGGCCGTGGTCTACGACTTGGAGACCTGAGTCAAGCCCTGGCCAGCATCACCATGCTCGCTCCGAATTGCTATTCAGAGACTGGCTTCAGGTAGACAGGGCGACCAGGGAGCGCTTGTTGGCGATGAAGTCTGAACGGGCAGCTTCCAGAGATGTGCAACTGGGCGGCCGGTGAAGCTCGGGCCGATACTGACCTCGGGGGTGGCAAGCGAGATGATGGTGGGCCGGCGGGTTCTACCGACGAGTCGTGTCGGCAGTTTGTGGTTCAGTGGGGGAGTGCTCGGCGCGCTGATTGTCGCAGTAGCAATGACTATTGCGGACAAATCCAGCAGTCCTGGATCAGACCTTGCTCTGGCCGGGAGCACGACGAGCGTCACTACTGGATCCCGCGAAGTGGTAGTCGACAGCAGTGAGACACGTGAGTCGCGACTGGTGACTTCAACTGGGGCCGATCTGGATCCGACAATCACGACGAGTGAGCTGACAAGCTCTACCCCTGCCCCCAGCGGCGCTTCAACGAGCTCATTGACTCCTCAGTCGTCAAACGTCACGACGGCAGAGTCGACCACTACCTCAGACCCCGAGCCCGCCCCCTCCTCGTCCGCTGACCTCAGAAAGGCCGGCAGTTTCTCGGCCTCGTCGGTTAGTCCGCCTCTGGCCCTTGCGACTCTGACGGTCATCTACACCAGGCATCGCGGTGGCCCCATATCAGTCCGATCGTCTGGTCCGTGCGCCATTACCGAATCCCCTACCGAGAGCGACGGGATGACGTACCAGTTCACCCAACACGTCGATGTTCTCGATCGACCCGGCGAGTGCACGCTCACCTTCTCCCAATCTGATACCGACGACTATCTCGGAGCACCCGATCAGACGTTGGTGGTACCGATCTTGGCCTCGGGACAACTGGACGTACCGTCCCCCTTGATCCTGGTCAGAGAAGCCGGTGAAATCGACCTTGTCATCGATGTCATTGAAGGAGGCCCCGTCTCGGGGGTGGAATCAACTTGCGGTTCCTTGGCGCTCAAGTCTGTGTCTCCAGGACCGGATGGCACACGGGAACGATACGTCTATGGATTCACCTTCCCGGCCTTCGGGGTTGAGCCGGGCTGTGCCTCCCTCACCGTCTACCAATCGGCTGAGGGGCTGTACTTGGCGAGTTATTCGAAGATCGACGTGATTCGCCTTTGTATCTTTGGTCGAGACGACCCGTGCCCCTAGGCCACCCGCTTCCTCAGGCGCCGTGGCAGCGTTTGAACTTGTCGCCGCTACCGCACGGACAGAAATCATTGCGCCCGACGTCGGCGAACCGGGCCCGCTCCTGCTCGGCCAATACGTCCATGATGTCGGGGGCTTCACCTCCCTGGCGGAGGATGCGGGCCATGAGCTGCATCGGCTCGTTGATGTGGTGGAAGAAGTGCTTGTAGCCGGCGCACAGGTAGTTGAGGCCGGCTTCTCCGTTGGGAGTCATGGTGAATCGGTTTCTCGGGCACTCGCCGTTGCAGGCGAACCGAACATCACACTCTCGGCAGTATTGAGGGAGTGAATCGCGCTTGTCCGTGCCGAACTTCTGCTGCTGGGGTGAGGCAACCAGGTCGACCATGTGGGTCTTCATGATGTTGCCGAGGCGGTACTCAGGCTCGACGAAGTGGTCACAGGAGTAGAGGTCGCCGTTGTGTTCGAGGGCGAGCGCGGTGCCGCAAGTCTCGACGAAGATACACATGGCCGGTGCGATGCCGAGCCAAGACGCCAGTGCACCGTCGAAGTATTGGATGAACACGTCTCCAACGTCGTTGCGGAGCCACTCGTCGAAGATGGTCGAGAGAAACCGGCCCCACTGCTCGGGCCCGACACTCCGTTCGGTGACCGCCGATCCCTGATTCACGTACAGGGGTCGGCCCTTCCCGCCGCTCGACCAGCCCTGGTTGGCAATCTCGACGGTGACCTCGGTTGCACGCTCGACGATTGGGATGAACTGGATGAACTGGATGCTGAGGTCGTCGCGAAAGTAGCGGTAGACGTCGAGCGGATGGTCGGCGTTGGCGGCATGGACCGTGCACAGAATGTTGAAGTCGACCTGATGCGAGCGCAGCATGTCGGCCGCGGCCAATACCCGTTCCGATGTTGGCCTGCCCTTCTTGTCGACCCGGTAGGTGTCGTGCATCTTCGGTGGACCGTCCATTGAGAGCCCGACTAGGAACTCATTCTCGGCCAGGAAGGCACACCACTCTTCGTCGAGCAGGGTGCCATTGGTCTGGATCGTGAACTGGAGTGTCTTCCCGTCGGGCAGGTGGCGATGGGCATAGTCGACGGATCGCCGGAAGAACTCGAGACCCAGCAGGGTGGGCTCGCCTCCCTGCCAGGCGATGGCGATTTCGTTGAGCCGCTGCGACTCGATGGTCTGGCGGATGTAGGTCTCTAGCAGGTCATCGGCCATCCGAAACCGATCACCGGGGTAGAGCAGCTCCTTCGACAGGAAGAAGCAGTAGGTGCAGTCGAGGTTACAGATCGCCCCTGATGGCTTGGCCATCACGTGGAAGCTCGGGGGCGCCCCCTCAGGCCAGGTGGCCGGCAGACTTGGTGCCTCCATCGCCGTTGTGCTCCCGCTGGTAGGCATGCCCGTCATCTTCGCCTCTCGTCGTGAGACTGACACTCACGATGCCTTGGTCGTCTCGCCGTTGACACCAGGTCCAGTCCATTTTGAGGAGCATCTCGAACTGCTCCTCAGGGGTGAGCTGCCACCCGGCCGGCCATCAGGTCAGACCAGGTCGTAGGCTATATGCGATGTGGTTGGCGTGGGAGATCGCGGCTTGGATTGCGGTGCTATGCGTCGTCATCTGGGGGGTGCTGCGGGGGGCTGATACCCGGGTGGCTCGGATCACGCGAACCTATGCCAGGGAGCTTTCCATGATGTTCGGGCTCTACGCCCTCTGGCAGCTCGGAGGGCGGATCTCGGTCATCGATCAGGCAGGAGCCTTCCGGCGAGGTCAGCAGGTGTGGGACTTGGAGCGTCTGTTGCTGCTCCCGGACGAGGCGTCGCTCCAGGCGTGGTTGCTACCACACAGTTGGCTCATCCAAGCATCGAATATCTACTACGGGGGAGCCCATGTTCCAGCGATCATCGCATGCCTCGCTTGGCTTTTTGTCAGGCATCGCGACCACTACGACATAGCCCGCAACAACCTCACCTTGCTCACCGGGGCATCGGTACTGATACAGCTTGTCGCCGTAGCCCCTCCACGGTTCATCGAGGAAACTGGGATGGTGGATACTGGCATTCTCTACAACCAGTCGGTGTACTCCTCGCTCGGCTACGAAATGGCCGGTCAGCTTCAAGCGATGCCATCGATCCACGTCGGTTGGGCCTTCCTCGTCGGTGTCGCCACGTGGACGGTCGGTACCGGATGGGTGCGATGGGTTGGCCCTATCCATGCGGCACTGACCTTCATTGTTGTGGCCATCACTGGCAATCACTATTGGCTCGACGGGATAGTGGCCGGCTTCATTCTCATCGGCACGACCTGGGTCTTGCGAGTTGCCTGGCCTCGGCTAACGCAAGTCGTCCAGACCGAGCAGCCC
>JAAETV010000498.1 GCA_024227975.1 Actinomycetes bacterium | reverse complement strand
GGCCCAGCTCGTGGTGAACAGCGGGTACAGCAGCGTCTTGTTCAACTCCCCAAGCGTGCCGGCCGGATCCTTCTCCAAATCCTTCAACAGCTCCTCGAAGAACCCCGCCGCACTTTCCACCACCGCCGGAAACCGGCGCATGTTCTCCGCCTCCACCATGATCGTCCGGCTGGCATCCATCTGCGCCCCATCGTTGACGATCGCCCGGACGGTGCTCTCGTAGGTGGCCACGGCGATCGAGGCCCCCACGGCGATTTTCACCTTTTCATTTTCTTGCTCCGACGAGCCCGCCTCGATAATGACATTCCCCGTTTCCGTCGCGGTAGCCTGCACGTCAATGTCGAGCCCGGATGTCAGCACGGCCGTGCTCCCAATGACCGTCTCGACCGTCCGATCCACCTCCAAGACGCCAATCGAAGCGGCAAACTCGAAACTTTTGTCGCTAGAATCGGCATTATCCCCAAGTGGGCCATTATTATTCGCCGCATCGTTCAAGAAGGAATTCTTCAGATTGCTATAGATATTGGGCACCCAACTACTGTAGGAGCTGGCAAACTCCGGTCGGGAAAACTTCTTGAGGAGGGTTTCGGAACCGCCGATCCGGGCCTTGGTTTCCAGCCGGTGTGTGCCGGTCATGGTCGCCTTGGCCGTAATGCCCGCCCCCACCTTGGGCGCGAGCGTATGATCGGTGCCCAACATCACGGTCCCATCATTTTGGAGGGACACGGCGTGGGTGTAGCCATTGCTGTCTAAGGCATCCTTTTGGGTGAGCGCCAGCCGGATTTGCATGCCGTCAGGATCGTCCGCCAAGGGAACTGGAATGGCATAGAAGAGGGTGTCCTCGGCATACCGCGCTTCCGTGAAGGGATCAATCACCTGAAAGCCGAGCCCGGGATGCCAGAAAATGCCGGCACCGCCGTTTAAGCCATGGGTCTCGGTAAGGGTGATCACGTTGGAGCCTTCCTCAATCGAGGCCACCGTGAGTTCCCGCGCTTGCGGGTCGAGATTCTCGGTCGTGAGGATCGGGCTGGGGTCCAGATCGACGATGTTCTCGCCGACGGCATCCGTCGCCAGTTGAAGCAGGCTCCCATTTGGGTCAGCCTCCACCAGGACCACGTAATAGGTCTCGCCGTCCGTCAGGCCGCCCACCCGTTTGCCCTCCGCCGCCGTGTAGACCACCGCCTCCCCGGCCGTGAACCCATGCGCAAAGCCATAATCGATCCAATCATTGACCTCGCCCACCTGACTAAAGGCCAACGATCGACCCGCGCCGGTGAGGGTCGGATTATCCACCAAGTCAATGGCCACGCCGTTGGTGGCGTCCGCCTCACTCGCGGCCAATTGAATGAGCGTGTCACTGCCATCCACGACGATGACGTAATACGTCGTCAACCGCTCCAGTCCGTCAATGGGTCCGCCCAGCGCCGGCGAATAGACGACGGCCTCGCCCGTCTGGTATCCATGATCCGCGCCCACATCGATGGTGTTCGCGGTGGTATCCAAGGTCGTAAAGGGGTCGAAGATGATCTCTTTGCCCACCTCGGTCCCACCGGCCTGCACCGTGCCCTGGATCAGCGTGCGAATATCCGCCGTGGCAAACTCCAGCGCCAGGGTCAGCCCGAACTGCCCATCTTTATAGGACCGCGTTTCCGGGTAGATTTTGACCGTGTCGATGCCTTCGGAGGTAATGCTCACGTTACCCACCTCGGCGAGCACGCTGGCCTGCTCCTTGACCGTCACGGTGGCGGTCGTGCTGGTGGAGGACACCCCAATGGCCAGGGCGGCATTATTGGGGTTGGCCGGCTTGGCATTCTTCGCGTCACTCCCTTGATCCACGTTCTGCGTGACCCGCGCCGCGCCCCCCGCCGTGGTGGTGGAGTTGGTGGAGATGTCGACGTTCCCCCCAGTACTCTCCACCGTCACGTGGTCGTGCAACGTGATCGTGCTGGTGGCATCCGCCACCCACACGCCCACCGCAAATCCATATTGATTCGTTTTACTGAAGGGGTTGTACCACATGACCGCATCGCCCTTGGCCTGCGCCGTGGCGGTGGCGCCGATGCTGACCGTGCCCGAGCCTTGAATGGTGACGGCCGAGGAGGCATCGCCGCCGTCCTTCCCGATCGACACCGTGGCCTCCACCAGGGACACCTGAACCGACACGGGCAAATCCAACAGCCCGGCGACCGGCGCCAGCAATCCAAGACTGCTGGACAGAATGCCCCCGGCCGCGGCACTCATTTGATTCGTGATAGGGAGAATGCCCGCGGTCGACTCGATGTCGATCGTGCCCCCAAGAATGGCGACCTCGTCCTCAATGGTGACGGTGGCGGTGTGTTTGCCCTCCGTCAGCAAGTTGACTAAGGTATTATTGAGTGGGATTGTCGGGGTGATGTTTTCGGCTGTAATGGTGACATTGCCGGCATTGAACTCACTGCCCGGCTGGACCTGGGCATACAAGCTCGCACCTTTCTGAATGGTGACCGTGCCTCCTGCTGTAAATCCAAATCCGGAGCTGCTCGTCAAGCTGATATTTCCAGAATCCCCCATCGAGACGGCGTTGGCATAGTCAATACTGCTGCCGATCTGGCGCGTGGAGATCGTCACCCCGGCCGCCACGGTCAGGTCCTTCCCCTCGCCCCCGAGATTCACCCCGTTGAAATTAATATGATCGGTGTTGGTGGTGGCCCCCAGCAGCGCCGGCATCTCCGTCGCCCCCAGGGTGATATTGGCGTGGGCGTCCGCCCCGTCGATGATGAAATCCGTGGTCGGCAAGCCATACTGCACCGTACTCGTGGCACCCCCCACCTGGCGGCCCAGCAGCACATACGCGGCGCCCATCGCCCCCACCGCCACATCATCGACGCCGTCTCCGTCGACGTCACCGACGAACCCCACGGCCCGGCCGAGCTGGTCGTCCGCGGCGGTGCTCGTGGCCGTGAACCCAGTGACCCCGTCTAACGTACTCAGGTCTACCGGCGCCACGCTGCCCAGAGCGGCATCCCCAAATACCACGTGGGCAGTGCCCGATGTCCCGATGAGGAGATCGTCGACGCCGTCGTCGTTCATATCACCGGCCGTCCCCACGGCCGTGCCCGCTTGCACCTCAGCCGTCGCGCCATCCAGTCGGAAGCCCACTGTGCCGTCCAGGTCGGTCGTCTGGATGAGGGCCGCAAACCCGTCGTCGATTGTCGTAATGTCTTCGCCGAAAATCACGTAGGCTTGCCCACTGTCGACCCCGTTGGCATCCGCGCCCGGTGCCCCGACGATGAGGTCACTGGCCCCATCCTCGTTGAGGTCGGCTACGTGCCCGACGGCCGTGCCCAGCGCATCGCCGGCAGCGGCGCCCACCAGGGCAAAGCCGGAGGCGCCATCCAGCGCCCCCAACCCAAAGGCTGCGATGGCCGGCGCCGTGAACAGTTGCTCCCG
>JAAETV010000497.1 GCA_024227975.1 Actinomycetes bacterium | reverse complement strand
GGCACTCTCGAGCTACTGGCAGGTCCGAGGTCCCAGCGGCGACCAGGGTCGCCCTGCGTCCGCTGGAGGGGCGATGGCGCCAGGTCAGGGTTGATCCCTCGGCGGCGCATGGATCGAGCTCAGCCAGGGCTTGGCCCTGGGCCTCGGTGGCCCTGGTTGCGACGATGGCGTCGGTCCCTTCGACCAGTAGCTCAGCGACGATGGCCACACACTGGTCGACCGTCTTGTGTTGGCAGTAGACGGCCTCTGGCAGGTCGATCCGCCGGGTTCGATCGAGGTCGAGACGAGCGTCGGTCACCGGTTCTGGTCAGCTCCTGGGGAGATGGTTGAGGTTGCCCGAATCCAGGCCGGCCAGGTCGAGGGTGACATAGCGGTAGCCCACAGCGCTCAGGGTGGCGACGATGCGGTCGGCCAGTGCGGCCGCTCGGGCCAGCTCCGCCGGCGGCAACTCGATGCGAGCGGTGTCGTCATAGTGGCGCACTCGTAGGTCTGAGAACCCAAAGCGGCGCAAGGCAGCCTCGGCCCGATCTACCCGTGACAGGACGGGGACGGTCACCTCGGTGCCATATGGGAGGCGGCTGGACAGGCACGGCATGGCCGGCCTATCCCACACCGAGAGCCCGAACCGGTTGGCCATGGCCCGGATGGAGTCCTTGGTCAGACCGGCCTCAACCAAGGGAAAGCGAGCCCCTCGCTCGGCGGCAGCCGTCTGGCCGGGCCGATGGTCGCCGAGATCATCGACATTGACCCCGAGAGCAATGGTGGCGGCTCG
>JAAETV010000496.1 GCA_024227975.1 Actinomycetes bacterium | reverse complement strand
TCACAGGACCGACCAGGCCATCGGCGCTGATGTTGGCTGCCCGTTGGAACGCGACTACTGCGGTGCGGGTGGAGGTGTCGAACGACATATCGACGGTGCCGGGATCGAAGCCAAGCTCAACAAGGCGCTGCTCGAGGGTCAGTACCGCCTGGCCAGCCGAACCCAATCGCAGCAGGGGCCTTTCCTCGGCGGACACAGGAGCGGACAGGACGACTAGTAGCGACGCGAGCACGGCCAAGACGATCACGGCCAGGCTCGGTGTCCGCCGGACGGAACCATGTCGTGCACGCATGCGGATCACCTCCATGGCTTGTCGTTGCATCGTCATAGATGCCGAAGCATCTGCCTAGAGGACGAAGTCAGGAGATGTACCGTCTCCGATCTCAGTCCCTAAGATTCCGTTGAGTAGACGACTCGGCCGTCCCGGCGGCTCGCTTCGGGGGACTCGGGTGTTGGAGATTGCTGAGTGGTCCTTGCCCGGCTAGCCCGTCGTGCGAGACTGGACCGTGTGACTTGATCTGATGGCATTGGCGGTGCTCTTGGCTTCCTGCGTCGAGGCCCAGGGTGGCCAGTTCGACACCGAGTTCGATCCGGATGGCACACCCTCTCTCAGCGCATCGGGCCTCCCGGGATCGACGTCGTCGTTGAGGGCTGCCTAGCCCGCCACGTCGGCGCCGTAGAACTTGTCTGGGCCGACCAGATGGCGCCGCGAGTCCTGAGGAGGAGGCGTCGTTCTACGACGACATAATCGGCTGCGCGAAGCAAAGGCTCAGTGTTGAGTTTGGCACGGTCGAACCCCAAACGAGTGGAGGAGTTGATACGTCAGTGACCGATGCCACCCTGGCGGCCGATCCGGCACTGCACGGCGCGTGTTTCGACAGAGTTGCCGCACCCCATAGTCGGTAGGGGAATTCAAGCAGTACCGGCATCGTTGTGAGCGGCCCCGGTGAGGAGAAATGCTCGATGCACACACCAGCCGTGAGCAAGGTCACCTGACGTGCGGTCTTCGAACGAGCGTACGAGTGATGTCGATCACGGCATACGTGCCTGATTGTGCTCGGGTTGCCTCGGGCGTTGGAATCCGGACGAGTCCGATGGTTGTGGATGGTAGTGTCGAGGGCTTGGCTGTGCGCTCAACGATCAGGCTGCCGGCCGGAGAATTCTCGTATCTCGAACAGGGAACGGGTCCACCGATCGTGTTCCTTCACGCTCTCGGCCGCAACGCCCAGGATTGGGCACCAACTGTTCGGGCCCTCTCCGATCGCTGGCGCTGCATCGCTCTCGATCTCCGCGGCCACGGTGAGAGCGTGCGATGCGAGTGCTACTCCTTCGAGGAGATGGAGAGCGATGTCCGCTCTTTCATCGATGCTCTGGACCTGGGCCGGTTCTCTTTGGTGGCCCACTCGATGGGAGCAAACGTTGCCTGGCTCTTTGCCGCCCGTACACCTGAACGGATCGAGCGACTCGTGATCGAGGACACAGCGCCTCCACTCGCAGGACATGCCTATCCAGTGCCACCAGAGCAATCGCCGGAGCCGGTCGACTTTGACTGGAACGTCGCCCGTCAGATTGTCGGCCAGCTCAACGACCCAGATCCCGCATGGTGGGATGGCCCCGCCAAGGTGACGATACCGACGCTTCTGATCTCAGGATCGGCCAACAACAGCCTGTTGTATGACGTTCGGGCCAAGCTCCCAGCCGGGCAGCTCATCGAGATCGACGTTGGTCACCACGTCCACCAGACCGCTCCAACTGACTACAACGACGCAGTGGAGGCATTCCTAGGCGATCCGTAGGTCGAGCCGACCCACGCGCAACCGGCATCGTTCTGGCCCGGCTGCGATGCGCTGGCACGACAGCTCGACGCGTCGGCCCTGGTCGACTCGGGATTATGGCGCACGCGACAGGAGGCTTCGTCCTCGGGTGGTCTCGACGCAGAGGCTCCCTTGGGTCTCAGACGTAGGGCGCGCTGGAGCCAGAGCCGCATGTCATGATGGGGGAGTGGAGGCGGTGGAGCTCGATCTCGGTGTCGATCACTTCTCGATCGTCACCGAGCTGGGTAGGGGAGGCTTCGGGTCGGTCCACCTCGGATTCGATCACACGTTGGATCGCTGGCTGGCGATCAAGGTGCTCAGGTCGGTGCAGGGAGTCGAGCTGCAGGCAGCCTTCGAGGCTGAGGCCAGGAGCCACAGTCGGCTGTCGCGTCACGATCACGTGGTCACGGTCCATCAGGCCGGGTTCACGCCGGGAGAGAACCGGCCGTGGATCGCGATGGAGTATGCCGGGGGTGGAACGCTCCAGGACTACCTCAGCGGCGTGGGAGGCGGGATTCCGTGGAATCACGCTGTGGGGTGGTTGATCCCGATCTGTGATGCGGTGCAGGCAGCCCACGATCAGGGGATCCTCCATCGTGACATCAAGCCGGAGAACATCCTGTTGGAGACGTCGGGTAAGCCGCTCCTGTCGGACTTTGGCATCGCCTGCCTCGTCGATGACGCTGAGCAGACTCCGATCGCCAGCATGGCCCACGCGGCGCCGGAGATGTTCCAGGGTCTAGCGAGAACAGAGCAGTCGGACGTCTTCTCCCTCGGCACCACTCTCTACTTGCTGCTAGTGGGCCAGCCTCCGTTCGGCTGGAGCCAGCAGGATCGGGTGGAGCGTCTCGATGTGGCACCGTCGCCGGTGTCCGATGAGGTCGGGGCACCACGTTGGCTCGACGAGGTACTGGCCCGTTGCCTGGCCCCCAATCCAGGTGATCGATTGGGATCGGCAGCCGAGGTTCGTCAGATGCTGGTCGACGGCCTCGGCCACCGGCGGGTGGACCTCCCGACCATCCCCCACGCCGTCTTGACCCCACCATCCAGGGGGTCCGGTCGGACTCTCCCCGCCCATGAGGGCGATCCCGTCTTGGTCAGTCACCCCAGTGAGCTGCTGACTATCGACGCCGCCGCTCCCTGGGCCCCCTCCCAGCTGCTCCCAGAGCCTGATCGGGAGCAGCGAGGCGAAGGGTTCGCGGCCCTGAAGCCGGGCCTCCGCTGGCTCGTTGCCATCGTCGGGCGGGCGGTGATCCTGACGGTTGGTCTACGCGCCCTCCTACTCCGCGACCCGGCCGTCGGCCCCAGCGACGAGGTGCCACCTGACCCGACCTCAGCCGTGGACACCTCGGCCATCGATCCGCCGGGCCCAACGACCGCAACGACAGATCCCACAACGACCGCGACGACAGATCCCACAACGACTGCGACGTCGCCGACCTCGACCACCACCGATACAACGCCCACCACCACAACAACCATCGTCACGACTACAACCACCACAACCACGACGACCACCACGACCACGGAGCCGGCGCAGCTCGATCCGCCCCGATCGCTCACCGGGAACTACAGCGAGTTCTCCTCCGAGGCGATCATTCGCTGGACCGGACCGGCGAACACAACGGGACTGAGTGGATTCACCATCTTCGCCGACGGCGAAGAGCAGTGGACGTGCCCGATCGCCAGC
>JAAETV010000495.1 GCA_024227975.1 Actinomycetes bacterium | reverse complement strand
GGTGCCGGGCCCCCTTTGGGTGCCGGGCCCCCTTTGGGTGCCGGGCCCCCTTTGGGTGCCTTGATGGCCAGGATGGGGCAGGGAGCAGAACGGGCCACATCGGCCAGTGTGCTGCCCGACACCACCCGCTCCATCCCAGTCGGGTTCTGGGTGGCCATGGCCAACAGGGTGGCATGGGTCTCGGTGGCGTAGCTGGTGAGGGCGGTGGCCGGGTTTGCCCCGTACAAGACGGTGAACGAAACGGGAGCGTTGGTCTCGGCCTCGGTGGCCAAGGCGGCGTTGCGGACACCGGCCGACTCGATGGCGGTACTGTCGCCCTCTCCCCACGATGCTTGGAGCTGCTCGAATTGGGACGAAGCCTTGGGGTCGACGACGGTTGCGATCTCCAAGTCGTAGTCGAAGAAACTACCGAAAGCCTGAGCGGCGGAGAGGATGGTGCGTGAGTCGTCGCTGCCGTTGACGGCAACGATGAGGGGTCCGTGACAACGGAAGCTGGATGCCCCATAGCCTGGCCCGACGAGCAGTATCGGGCATTGGGCGACATCGAGCACTTCCGAGGCCCCACTGCCAACCAGGGCGGCTGAGCGACCCCGGCCATGGGTTGACATGCAGATGAGGGAGGTCTGGTGATCGGCCAACACACCGGACAGCGATTCCCCGACCGACTTGACCAGGGGTTCGATGGTCACCTCGAGCCTGATATCGCCCCGACCCTGGATCTGGTCGTTGATAGCGGTGGCCAGGTAGTGGCTGGTCGGACCTTCATGGAACCCGACAGCTCGGAGGGTGACGTTGAGGTAACGGGCGATGGCGGCCGCCGGGCCGATCGCCCGGGCGGAATCGGTTGACCCGTCCAGAAGCACCAGCACATCGTCGAACATCGCGTCATCGTCTCTCTGGGGCGCGCTCGCTCACCAGGGTCGTTTGTCACAAGACAGTTCCTGGGGAGCTGCCGGCACCGACTCCTGGACTCCGACTACCTAGGTTGGCTGCCCGATTGGGTCTGGCGATCCGGCGGGGCATTCGTCGACACCACATCGGCCAGCAGGCGTAGAAAGTGGCGGACAACGGCGACGGTGAGGCGATGCTCGAGGCTCGCCCGTTCGGTGAAAAGAGGGGTCTGGGGTCGCAATTGTGATTGGCCAAGCACGTGGAGGTGGGTCCTGGCCGGACCGAAACTGACGATCTCGAGGTCAGCCTCCAAGGGAGGGACCCAGCGGTCAGAGAGGGCGGTCCAGCTCAGAGAGAGGATCAGGGCATCACGACGTGCTCTCCGGTGGCCCAGTGTTACCACGACATCTGAGTGGGGCTGGCCTCCGGTGTTCCCACCCTTGGCGATCTCAGGTAGGACCTCGGTCAGTTCGGCTGACTCGTCGTCCCACGCCTCGGAAACGAGCTGACGCATCATGTCTGAGGTCACGAAATGGGTGAAGGCCCCGACCACGGCATCGAACGGCAGGTCGACCCTGACGAAGTCATGGACATAGAGACACCGCGACTCACCAACCGAAGCCAGCGAAGGAGGGCTGAGGTGACGGTTCTCCATACCACACCTTGACCATGGTTCGATCGCACTGGCCAGGGGCCTAGGTCCCTCGATGATGGGGTCACCCATGGCTCGTGACCTTTTCCTCTGCCCGATAGGCCCGCGCAGTGAAACAACGGAGAAGGTGAAATACTCGTCTGTGGTGATCAGTAAGGACTCCGAAACTCAACCGGCTGGTTCAGGCCATGAAGAGGGTTCCCCCATCCGGGTGTTCCTGCTCGACGACCACGAGATCGTCCGTAGAGGGGTGGCCGATCTGGTCGACACCGAGCCCGACATGCAGGTCGTGAGCGAAGCTGCGACTGCAACCGAGGCCATCCGTGTCGTTGCTGATACCAGCCCTGACGTTGCCGTCCTTGATGTCCGCCTCGAGGAAGGGAACGGCATCGAGGTATGCCGTGACATCCGCTCCGCCCACCCCGAGGTCGCCTGCCTGATCCTCACCTCGTTTGCCGATGACCAGGCCCTGCTCGACGCGGCCATGGCTGGTGCCGCCGGCTATGTGTTGAAGCAGATCAGGAGCAACGATCTGGTGGAATCGATCCGCAAGGTGGCGGCCGGAATCCAACTCCTCGACGCGGCAACGGTTCGGATGAGCCTCCATCGGCTGAAGGACAGTGACGAAGGCAAGGTCAACGCACTGACGGAGCAGGAGCGCCGCATCTTTGATCTGATTGGCGATGGCTACTCGAACCGCCAGATCGCCGAGACCCTGTTCCTAGCCGAGAAGACGGTCAAGAACTATGTCTCGAACATGTTGGCCAAGCTTGGTATGAGCCGCCGGACAGAGGCTGCGGCTTTTGCCGCCAGGCTGGAGGAGCGTCAGCGACGTCGCTACGAGTGATGACAGTCGACGCCGCCGATCTACCCCATCTCATGGTTGCTGATCACTACCTGGAGGCCGCCCCCGACGCCATCCTCGTTGTCGACTTCGACGGCGTGATCGTGATGGCAAACGAGCGCTGCCGCGATCAACTCGGCTACTCAGGTGAGGAGCTGATCGGCCAGGCGGTCGAGCTGTTGGTGCCAGATGCCCGCCGGGGGGTCCATATCAATCATCGGGGAGGCTTCGGTCAGCTGCCCCGTCCTCGCAACATGGGTGATCCGACGGCCCGGCTCGAGGCCCAGACGGCGTCAGGTGAGCTGGTTCCGGTCGACATCGCGCTGAGTCCAGTGACCATCGATGGGCACGACCTGGTGATGGTCGTGGTCCGCGACGTCAGTGAGCGAGTGGCGGCCGAGGCCGAGCTCGAGGCCAACCGTCAGGAGGCCGACCGCCGCCTTCGGATCAGCGAGGCCGCCTTCCGGTCGGCTTTCGACGATGCTGCGGTTCCTATGGCCATTCTCGATATCTCTGACCCGGCGACGCAGACCATCGTCAGGGCCAACGAGGCTCTAGCCACCCTGTTGGGGCGCAGCACCGAAGAGCTGGCCGGTAACAGCAGTGTCGAGCTGACCCATCCCGAAGACAGGGAGCAGAACACCGGACAGGCTCGTGCCCTCTTGCACGGTCAACCCAGCTACCAGACTGAGCTTCGCTACCGTCGGGCCGACGGTAGCCATCTGTGGGCCGTCGTGAATACCTCCCGGCTGGCCCCCACCGGTGAGGCCAGCCAGTCCCTGGTCCACATCATCGACATCACCAGGCAGGTCGCGGCTGAACAGGAACGGGACCAGCGGGAGGAGTTGCTGGTTGCGCTGGCCGCGATCCGGAAGGCATCGCTCGACGAGTTGCCGATCGATGAGGTTACCCAGCTGATCGTGACCGCAGTGGGAAACGTGTTGGCCGTCGACCTTGCCTTTGTCGCCACCCCAAATCACAGCGGGTCGCTTCAGGTCAGGACTACCCATGAGATCAGGGAGCGGAACTGGTTCGAGACCGTCCTGTCTGCTGACAGTGTGGCCGGCCGGGTCATGAAGACCTCCGAGATCGAGGTCGTGCCCGCCCCCGCTGGGCTGGGTCGGGTGCTCCCGGTTGGGAAACGACCAGGCTGGGCGGAACGCTTGGTCGGTCCAATCGTTGTGCTCCCATTGCGGACCGCCAACTCGGTCGAAGGGATCTTGGCCATCGTCCGAGGTAGCGACGACCCGCCGTTCAGCGAGCATGATCTCACCGTTGCCCAATCGTTGGCGGCCGAGGCCGCGGTGTCATTGGTCTTGTCACGAGCCAGGGCCGATCGACGCCGGATGCTGCTGGTCGAGGACCGAGAGCGAATCGCCCGAGATCTGCACGACGTTGTCATCCAACGGCTCTATGCCGCTGGAATGCGGCTCCAAGCATCCATTGGGCGTCCTGAATTGTTGGCTGATCGGGCCGGGGAGGCCGTCGTCGAGCTCGACGACACGATCGACAGTGTCCGCAATTCAATCTTCCAGCTTGGCCAACCCGATGACACGGTTGCCGGTGAGCTGAGGCGGCTGATCGATCGTCATCGAGCCTCGGGTCGCAGCCACCTGGTGCTCGAAATCGATGGTGAGATCGAGTCCCTATCATCGGTGGTGGTCAACCACCTCTTGCCGACCGTCAACGAGCTGTTGTCGAACGTGGAGCGCCATGCTCAGGCCAGCAACGCATCGGTGCTGGTTTCAGTCGACGACAACCAGCTCACGGTGGTTGTCGTCGACGACGGTATCGGGCTTCGCCCGGGGATGGCCCAGGGGTTCGGGCTTCGCAACCTGACGAAGCGGGCCATGTCGCTAGGGGGCAGCCTCGACTATGGCGAAGGCTCCGGTGCTGGTTGCGAATTCCGCTGGGCCGTTCCCCTCGATTGATCCGGCCCCGATGCTAGACCTGTGGCGGCTCAGGAACGGCGTTAGGCATCGTCTGGCTCTTGGCCATCATGGGGCATGATGACGACGGGGCAGGTGGCGTGGTGAACGACATAGGTACTGACCGAGCCGAGCAGGAGGCCTCGGAACCCCCCAAAACCCCGACTCCCGACAACGATCAGGTCAGCTCCCGCTGACTCGTCTATCAGGACCCGACCGGGGTGACCGTGGTGGACCGAAATCATCACCTTCGGGCCGTCGGAGTCTTCGGGAACGGTTTCGGAGACCACTCGCTCGACCAATTGGTTGGCGTAGACCTCGACGTCGGCCGGATTGTAGGCCGGGAACTCGAAACCACTCATCGGGGGAAGCTGCCACGAATGGGTGGCAACGATCTGGTCGCCGGGGGATGCATAGTCGAGGGCCCATTGGAGTGCTTCTGTCGATTGCTCGGAGCCGTCGATTCCAACAATGATCTTCCTCATGAACCAATCGTCGCTCGCTGCGACCAATAGGCGAAGAGGCTTAGGTCATGTCCAACCACGTACTCGTCTCAGCGCTTCAGTTCGGTAGCCAGCAGCTCCAGGGCGCCAATAGCGAAAGCCACCATGTTCGCTACCCGATCATCCATGCCGGTCTGCACATTCTTGGCTGACTCCGATGGTCCGGAAACAGCAACCCAAGCGTGGCCCGAAGGGTCGCCGTATGCATTGCCCGACGGTCCGGCGGCACCCCCTTCACCGATCCCCCAAGTCGAACCCATGTGGGCCCTTGCTGCCCGAGCTAGATGGAGAGCCCACGGCTCGGAGGCACCCCTCAACTTGGCTGGTCGATCGACCCGACCCGTCATCAGACCGTCGAGGGCGTGACGGGTGTAGATCACGGCCCCACCCAGGAAGTAGGTCGAGGCCCCCGGTACCGTAAGCAAGGCGGCCGAGATCAAGCCTCCACCGCTGCCCTCACCGACCCCAACGGTCTCTCCCCGGTCCTTCAGCAGCTGGCCGCAGGTGGCCCCCGCCTCGAGCAGCTCGTTCGGTAGTGGTGATGTCGTCATGGCCAACCAGTCAAGCAGTCCGTTGTCGACACCACCAACGGTCCTAGCCTCGATTGGGTGACCGACTCGGATCTGGTTTGCGCCCAATGTGGAGAAGACGACGACCTGCGAGGCCAACAAGATGGTGATGCGATCACCATCACCTGCCAGCAGTGCGGTCTCGTCTGGGATCGTGATCTGTCTCCCCGCTGTGGACGCTGCGGGTCGACCGAGGTCCGCCCCGCCTTCCAGTCGATTCTGGAGAAATCAAGGGGAACCCAGCTCTCGATGCAGTCGGTGCGCCTGATTCACCTCTGTCCCGACTGTGATGCTGATCGGCTCGGGGCCTATCTCCGATCCAACACGCCACTGCCGCCAGACGAGCTGCCAGTCACCCCACGGGATTGACTGGGCAATTGCACAGCCAGGCCGGCACGACCTGGCGCTCAACGAGGGCGGGGGAGGATGAGGCGAAACGTCGAGCCCTGCCCGACAACGCTCTCGACCTCGATCCGGCCACCATTGGCCTGAGCCAGTTCCTGGGCGATGGCCAGGCCAAGGCCGGTACCGCCGGTAGAACGAGTTCGAGACTGATCGGCCCGGTAGAAGCGATCGAACAGGTGAGGGAGGTGGACGGCCTCGATGCCTTCACCGTTGTCGCGCACCTCCACACCCAGCTCAGAGGCTGCCGGGTGTGCTTCATCATCGGCCACGATAGTCACCACCACCTGGCCGCCGGGAGTGTGGCGGATGGCGTTGGCGATCAGGTTGGTGAGGATCTGACGGACCCGATCCCCGTCGGCTATCACCTTCACATTGGGCTCGGTTACCGCTTCCAGCTGTACGTTGGCGCTGGCGGCCGAGCCAGCATTGGTGGCAACCGTCCTCTCGACCAGGTCACCGAGATCGACCTCGGTCATGACCAGAGCGAGGCGCCCGGTCTCAGCCAGTGACAGCTGTTGGAGGTCGTCGACCAGGATCTGGAGGGTCATGGTTTCCTCATGGAGCGAGTTGATGGTGGCCTCGTCCGGGTCGACAACACCATCCTGCACCGCTTCCAGATAGCCACGCAGGTTGGCCAGGGGAGAGCGAAGCTCATGGGCCACATCTGTGGTGAGGGTTCGACGGGCGCGATCCTCGGCTTGGATCGAGGCCGCCATCTCGTTGAAGGCTCGGCCCAATTCGGCTAGCTCGTCGCCTCCGGCCACCTCCACTCTGGCGCCGAGATCGCCCCCCCGCATCTGCCGGGCGGCCTCGGTCAGCGAGACGATCGGCCGGGTGATCCTGGACGCAACCATGACGGTGAGGGCGATGGCCACCGCCAACACCCCACCGATTGCGGCCCAGAAGCCGGCTGAGACTCCTGAGGGGAACAGGCTGGCCTCAGTCTCGCCTCCGTAGCCGATGAAGAGCTGGAGGGGCTCGGCGGCCAGTGAGTCCACATCATCCTCCGAATCC
>JAAETV010000494.1 GCA_024227975.1 Actinomycetes bacterium | reverse complement strand
TGATGAGCAGAAGCACCGCCATATCGCGGCCACGCTGGCCGGTCGTCACGTCCTGTGCCAGATGTTCTCCGAGCCGGAGGCCGGCTCCGATGTTGCTTCCCTGCGATCTCGGGCTGTCAGCACCGGTGATGGGTGGTCATTGACAGGTCAGAAGGTGTGGACGACCCTGGCCCATGTAGCCGAGTACGGCATCGTGTTGGCCCGAACCGACCCCGAGCAACCCAAACACCGGGGCCTCAGCCTCTTCATCGTCGACCTGAATGCACCCGGCGTCGAGGTCAGGCCCATTCATCAGATCGACGGTGGGCGCCACTTCAACGAGGTGTTCTTCAACGACGTCCTCCTCTCTCCCTCGGCCCTGATCCCTCCGGAGAACGGGGGCTGGCGCTTGGCCTCGGCCATGCTCCACTACCAGCGGGTCGCACGCGGCACCGGCCAGTTCGACGGGATCAGGCACGATCGAACCGATCAGTTGCTAGTCGAGGCCCGCCGACGGGATCTCGTCGACGACCCCGTCGTCCGCCAGGATCTGATGAAGCTATATACCGCCGAGGTGTGCCGAAGTCTGGTTGCGCTGCGGGCCCGGGCAGCCATGGAGGCGAGCGGGGAGCCCGGCCCGGGAGGATCTCTGCCCAAGTTGGCTGGGGCCATGATTGCCGCTGACTATCGGGATCTGGCCCTACGTCTCGTCGGGCCTTCCTCGGTGGCGTGGAGCGACGGGGCAGACGGTACTGCTGAGGCAAGCGCGGCGGGAGACTACTGGGCCCGCGAAGCCCTCTTTGCGGTCTCGATGTCGATCTCGGGTGGGACGAGTGAGATCCAGCGCAACATCATCGGCGAACGGGTACTTGGCTTGCCCCGGGAGCCAGCACCCGATCGCCATATCCCCTTCGCCGACCTTGTGGTGGCGTCGACCAGCTGATCTGCCTAAGATGCCTGGACTTGTTCCGGTGTCATTCGGTTTCCAAATGACCACATGGGGGTTCCGGCACCAGTCCCATGAACCAGGGGAGGATCATCATGAAGATCAGGTTCTTGATCGCGCTTCTTGCGGTCTTTGCACTCATTGCGGCTGCTTGTGGCAGTGACGATGACAGCTCGGACGATGCCGAGTCCGAGCAATCCGAAACCGGATCGGACAGTGAGGGGGGATCGGCGTCGAGCGGCCCAGCCGTTGACATCGACGCCATACTGGCTGCCGATCTGGCCGACTGTGCCGAAGCTCCGACTGGTGATCCGGTCAAGGTCGGCATGGCCATGGACTTCGGTGAGGTCGTGGGCTTCGTCGACATCCCCGGCTCCAAGCTGGTGCCCCACATTGCTGAGCTCATCAACTGCACTGGTGGGTTCAACGGCTCACCAGTCGAGGTTCAAGTCGAAGACGTCGGCGGCGATGCCACCACCGCCGGGGTGGCGGCCGAGTCTCTGCTCGACTGGGGTGCCCAGTTCATCATCGGCCCGCCCTTTGCCGACTATGCCCTGCCCATCCTGCAGGCCACCGAGGGTCAGGTACCCCTGTTCGTAGCGGCTTCGACCGAGCCAACCCTGGCTGATATCGAGAACAACTCGTACCTCGTCACCTTCGACGACACCGGTCAAGCCACGGCCGCCGCTGAGTGGGCCCTCGATCAGGGCATCACCCGAGCCTTCGTCTTCACCATGCCCGGCCCCTACACCGGCTTCAACCCCGACGTCTTCAGTGACGTCTTCGAGGCGGGCGGGGGTGAGATCGTCAGCACTCAGACCTATGAGTGGGGCAGCGATACCGATTTCTCCGCTCAGGTCGCTGAGCTGTCGGGTGTGCTCGACGGCACCGAGGCCTTCTATTCTGCTGCCCTCGGATTTCAGGTCACTGCCCTGCGGGGCCAACTCGAAGGGGCCGGATTCGACAGCATCACCTACATCGGGACCGATGCCCTCGATGCCACCGGCATCCAATTCGAGGACAACAACGAAGGAATCGTCCATACTCCCCACATCAACATCGAACCCGGCGGCCGCAACGACCTGTTGTTGAGCAGCTACGCCGACGCCACTGGTGAGGAGCTCGACAGCCGAGGCTTCATGGGGCTCTATGCCGACTCCCTCCTGCTTGGCCTCCAGGGCATGGCCGACTGTGACTGCACCGACTCAGCCTCGATCGGTGAGGCAGTAGCCGCCATCGACGGCTTCGACGGCTTCAGTGGGATCATCACCTACGCCGGTACCAACGGCATTCCCCCCAAGGCCGTCCCCATCAAGCAGATCGTCGATGGAGCTGACACCCTGATCGACACCAAGTAGTCGGGAACAAGAGCGGAAGAGGCGCCCCGATAGTGCTGCTGGAAACAGATGGCCTCACTACCAGGTACGGCTCGATCGCGGCCCTACGAGATGTGAGCCTGTCGGTTGGGGCCGGTGAGATCGTTGGTCTCATCGGCCCCAACGGGGCCGGCAAGACAACGCTCATGGCCACGGTCGCCGGTTTGCTCCGTCCCGCCAGCGGTACCGTCAACTTCGACGGCTCCGATATTACTGGGGCCGCGCCGGAGCGGACCCTGAAGGCAGGATTGGCCCTGGTCCCTGAGCATCGGCGGATCTTCGTCGACCTCACCGTGGCTGAGAACCTGAGAATCGGGGGGGTGACGGTCTCGGCCAACGATCGCCAGGGACTGCTGGTCGAAATGGCCGAATTGTTCCCCACCCTCGAGGACAAGTGGAATACCCCGGCCGGCTATCTGTCAGGGGGTGAGGCCCAGCAACTGGCCATTGCCCGGGCCCTGATGTCGAGGCCAACATTGCTGATGATGGACGAGCCGTCGCTGGGGTTGGCTCCCGTTCTCGTCGACGTCGTTTTCAAGCTCATCGAACGCCTCCGTGATGAGGGGCGCACCCTGTTCGTCGTCGAGCAGAACGCCAACCGCCTGCTCGAAGTGGCCGACCGGGCCTATGTCTTGCGCAGCGGGTCCCTCGTGGCCGAGGGGACGGGAACCGAGTTGTTGGAGCGCGCCGACCTGTTCGACACCTTCGTTGGTGGAACCGGAGCCGGGGAGAGCGCCCAATGACCGAGCTGGCCCAGAACATCATCGACGGGTTGGGCCGGGGCAGCATCTACGCCCTGCTGGCCCTGGGAGTAGCTGTCGTCTTCGGAGTCATGCACCTCCTCAACTTCGCTCATGGTGAGCTCATCACCGTCAGCGGTTATGTGGCCTACGCGGTGTTCTCCGCTGGCTGGTCGTGGTACCTGGCTGCTCCCATCATCGTTGCGACGTCGATCGTCACCGCTCTCATCATCGAGCGGGTGGCCTTCAGCCGGGTTCGGGGAGCGAGTGACTTCACCCTGTTGTTGACCTCGTTCGGCATCCACTTCCTCGTGTCAGCCCTGTTCGTCATGTTCGTGGGGGCTCGGGTCAAGACTTTCTCCGGGCCGAGCTGGCTGGCCGACACCTGGGATCTCGGTCCGATCACAGTCGAGATCTTCGACCTGATCGTCATCGCCGTTACCGCCGTGACCCTTGCCATCACAGCCGTCATCCTGCAACGGACCATGTTCGGTCTCGCCCTTCGAGCCGCTGCTGCTGACTTCGACACGGCCCGGCTGATGGGCGTCAACTCCGATCGGGTCATTCGGGGCGCCTTCGCTCTGTCGGGAGCATTGGCCGGGATCGCCGGCATCTTCTGGCTCATGCGGGCCGGCAACACGGCCCCCAGTGCCGGCATCGACCCCATGCTCAAAGGCGTTCTGGCCGCCCTCATCGGAGGGCTCGGCAGCTTGCGGGGTGCTGTCCTCGGCGGGCTCGCCCTGGGGGTGGCCGAAGTCGTGTTGCGGTCCCAGCTGCCAGGAACAGCCGCGGCCCTGACCGAGGGTGTCGTGTTCGCTCTCATCGCTTTGCTGTTCATCTTCCGACCTCAGGGCCTGATCACAGTGGCCCACGCTGAGCGGGTCTGATGTTCCCCGACCTGCGACGCGATGTCGGCCTCCCCATTGTCAGCTCCCTAGCCCTCTTTGGGTTGTTGGCTGGGGCCGGCTTGCTGTTTGCCGCTATCCAGGGTGGATCGGCGGCCAACCAGTTGGTCACCGCCATGTTGATCGACGCCATCATGGTCGTCGGCCTTCAGATCTACATTGGCAACACCGGGGTCTTCTCCTTCGGCCACATCGGGTTCGGCGCCATCGCCGGCTACACCTTCGCCTTGTTCGCCATAGACCCCACCGACAAGGCAACTCGGATCGCCAACGCCCCCTGGGGCTTGGTCGACGTGAGCACCAGCCCCCTGGTGGCCACCGTCATCGCGGTTGCTGTCACCCTGGTCATCGCCGTCATTGTCGGTATCGGATTGGCCCGGTCGGGGGCACGATCGGGTTCGGTTGCCGCCACCGTCATCACCCTGGCCCTGTTGTTCGTGACCCACGAGGTGGCCCGCAGCTGGACCGACGTCACCGGTGGCGATCGAGCCGGCCTGACCTTCGGCATCGGCGACACCCTCGGCTCCCGCTGGCCCATCGTTGGAGTACTCGTCATCGCCATCATCGGTTCGCGCCTGTTCGCCCAGAGTCGGACCGGCCGCTTGGCCAAGGCCACTCGGGAGGACAACCTGGCGGCCAGGGCCATGGGCATCAACCCGACCGTTCAACAGACTGCGGCCTTGCTCATCTCGGTCGCTGTCGTCGCGGTGGCCGCCTCGTTGCGAGTCCATGAGGTCGGCAGCGTGCTCCCGGGATTGTTCTTCTTCGACTACACCCTCTTGACCCTGGTCATGTTGGTGGTGGGAGGTCGCAATAGTGTGAGTGGCGCCATCCTCGGTGTCGGGGTGATCACCCTGGTACGCGAGCTGGCCCGCCGCCTCGGCTCCGATGGGTTCGAACTCTTCGGCATCGGCCTCGACGGGGCGCCCCTCGACTGGATCTTCCGTGAGGGACTACCCCGGGTGGTACTCGGACTGGCCATGGTCGGGTTCATGATCTGGCGTCCGAACGGGCTGATCGAAGATTGGGAACTGGACAACTGGATTGGCCGCAAGCTTCGCCGGGGCGACGATGAGTCCATCCCCGAGACCCCGGCCCCCGCCGACGGTGTGGCCCCCGCTGAGTTGTCGGCCACCGATGTCGTCGTTGACTTCGGTGGCTTCCGGGCCCTCAACCAGGTCGATATCCGAGCGGCCGGCAATGAGATCGTTGGCCTGATCGGTCCGAACGGGGCGGGCAAGACCACCCTCGTCAACGTGATCACGGGGCTCGTCGAGCAGACCGAAGGGACTATCGCTCTCGACGAGACTGATCTGTCCCAAGCTCCTTCGCACGAGATTGCCCGCGCTGGCTTGGTCAGGACGTTCCAGAACCTGCGCTTGTTCTCCTCGCTCACGGTGAGGGAGAACGTGGAGATAGCGGCTCTGGTGGCCGACGTCCACCGCTCCGAGCGAGCCAGGATCGAAGTCGATGCCCTGGTGGCAGCGGCTGACCTCTGGCCTCATCGCGATCGGAGAGCGGCCGAGCTCGACTATGGGAACTCGCGTCGTCTGGAGCTGGCTCGGGCGGCAGCCCTGAGGCCTACCTTCCTCCTCCTCGATGAACCGACGAGCGGGATGAGCGACGCTGAGTCACTAGAAATGGTGGAGCAGGTCAGGAACATGGCCGCCATCGTCGGCGCCGGGGTGGTGGTCATCGATCACGACTTGAACTTCATCACTGGTATCTGTGATCGCATCTACTGTCTCGATCAGGGCCGACCTATCGCCGAAGGCACGCCGGCCGAGATCCAGGCTGACCCTCACGTCCAAGCCGCCTATCTTGGGTCGGCCGCCCTGACCTGAGCTAGCGGCGCGGCGACGTCGGTGGGGTGTCAGGGTACGGCCGGTGCAGCCTCGGCCTTCAAGATCTCAGCCGTCCGATTGACGATGGCTACCGACTCGGCCTCGGGCACCCCGAGTAGGCGGAGGACCAGCCGGGCCGCCAGCGGTGCTTCGCCCGCTCCGGTGTCGTCGAGGATGCGAGAGCGCATCGACTGGAGTGCTGTCCCCAGGACGGCATCGGTGGCAGCCGGACTGGCATCAACATCGAACCGCTTGGTCTCGGCCCCATCGGCGATGGCGCGGCCAACGATGGCCCGGACTCGCGCCCTGAACTCGGGCTTGGATGCCACCAGGGCAACGAAGGCGGCGGCTGCCACCGGGTCGCTGTCGGCCATGTCGAGGAGTTGGAGCACTCCGAATGCGACCCGGGACGCAGGATCGTTCTCGATCGAGTCGAGCGCGGTCTGGGCGATCTCGACCCCAGTGCCGAGCTGGTGCTCGATCTCGGCCACCAGGTCGGGGAGCGATGGGAAGTGGTTGTAGAGGGTGCCAGGGGCCACACCGGCGATGTGGGCGATGGCCCCCACCGTTGTCGCCTCCGGCCCACCATTGGCGATGGCCTCCATCCCTGCTCGCAACAGCCGCCCCCTGGTCTGGGCTCGTTTGCGGGGGTATCCAGTCTCAGTCAGCACGTCAGCGGGCATACCCCATGTTGTAGCAAGCAGAAAAGTGAAGATCAAGTCCAATATTGACATTGGTATTCAAAATTGATTAAGGTGTTCACCTACGCCGCTCGCACCAAGGACCTGCAACCATGGCCACCAAAACCGCCAAGAAGACCAGCACCTCCCGGAACGGCACCGGAACCAGCAACACCAGCCGCTCCGACGCCCACCAGACCGATCGTGAGTTGATCGACGCCGCCATCGACGCTGTCACCTCCACGATCCCTGTCGGTCTCGACGCCAGCCAATCATTGGCCGCCGCCACCCGAGTCGCCCGCGGCGCTGCCCTCCGTCCGACCGCCTTGTTCAAACGAACGGCGAGCTACGCCATGGAGCAAGCCAAGATTGCGGCCGGGGTATCCACCATCGAGCCCGATGGGCGGGATCGGCGTTTCAACGACGAAGCCTGGACCAAGAACCCGTTCTATCGGCGCCTCGGCCAGTCCTACCTGGCCTGGAACGGCGAAGTCCACGCCCTCGTCGACGACCTCGATCTCGACGACAAGAGCCGGCTCCGGGCCGACTTCCTGGTCAACCTGGCTACCGAAGCGGTGGCCCCCACCAATCATCTGCTTGGCAATCCGGCGGCGTTGAAAGAGGCGGTCAAGACCTCAGGCCAGAGCCTGGCCGACGGGTTTCGCCACGCCGTCCATGATGCTCGTGAGAACGGTGGCATGCCTTCCATGGTCGACACCCGGCCTTTCATTCCCGGTGAGACCATTGCCGCCACCCCAGGCTCGGTCGTGTTCACCAGCCCCGTCCTGGAGCTGATCCAGTACGAGCCCACGACCGAGAAGGTCCATGCCCGCCCCCTGTTCGTCGTCCCCCCGCAGATCAACAAGTTCTACATCCTCGATCTGGCCCCTGGTCGGAGCCTGATCGAACACGCCGTCTCATCCGGCCACCAGGTGTTTGCCATCAGCTGGCGCAATCCCGGCCCCGATGAGCGGAGCTGGGATCTCGATACATATGTCAGCGCCATCCTCGAAGCCACCGATGTGGCTCTGGAGATCACCGGCCAGAGTGACCTCAATCTCCTCGGTGTCTGCGCCGGAGGGATGACCAGCGCCGCCATGCTCGGCCACCTGGCTGCTATCGGCGACAAGCGCATCCACTCCGCCACCTTCCTCGTCACCGTGCTCGACTGGGAGGTGCCATCCACGATGGGGACGCTGATGTCGTCACCCGTCATCGCGGCCGCCACCCGGCGTAGCCAGAGCGTCGGCGTCCTTCCCGGTGAGGACCTCTCGAAGATCTTCGCCTGGCTCCGTCCCAACGATCTGGTGTGGAACTACTGGGTCAACAACTACCTGATGGGCAAGAACCCGCCGGCATTCGATGTCCTGGCCTGGAATGGCGACTCGACCAACCTTCCCGCCGCCCTCCACGGCGACTTCATGATGCTGGCTTCCAACAACGCCCTGACCGAGGTCGGCGCCGTCGAGGTGCTCGACACCCCAATCGATCTGGCCAAGGTCGATTGCCCCTCCTATGTCGTTGGCGCCGTCACCGACCACATCACCCCGTGGCAAGCTTGCTATGAGACCGTCAACCTGCTGGGCGGAGAGTCTCAGTTCGTACTCAGCTCCCAAGGCCACATCCAAGCGCTGGTGAACCCTTCAGGCAATCCCAAGGGGAAGTACCAGACCAACGGTGAGGGTGCCGACTCCTCCGACGAGTGGCTCGAAGGGGCTGAAGAGCACGCTGGTAGCTGGTGGGATCACTGGACCGGCTGGCTCAAAGGCAAGGGTGGACGCCGCCTGGCTGCCCCCGAGACCCTCGGCAGTGAGGCCTATCCGACCGGGGTTGCCGCTCCCGGCCTCTACGTGCTCGACTGAGCCCCCTTTTCCTTCTCCTTTCCCTGTCTCTTCTCTCTGATCGTCTCAACGTTGACCAGCCAGTCCACAGTTCAGAGCCCGATCCATCCTGACCATTCGTCACGATCACGAACGGTCTGGGTCGGGCGTCAGCGTCTGCGGGTGACGGTCGAGAACGCGGGCCGGGGTCGGCCCCTCCTCTTGATCAACGGGATCGGGGCCACCGGCGATCTGTTCGATCCATTCCGTCAGTTCCTCGACGATCGGGAGACGATCGCCTTCGATGCTCCCGGGGTCGGTCGCAGCTCCACCCCTGTACTGCCAACCACGATGGGACAACTGTCAGACATCGTTGCTGGCCTGGCCCGCCAATTGGGCCATGAGCAGGTCGACGCCTTGGGCCTGTCGTGGGGAGGGGCCTTGGCTCAGGAGCTGGCTCACCGCCACCCACGGCTGGTCAATCGGCTCGTCCTAGCGGCCACCATGCCTGGGTGGGCTGGGGTGCCGGGCCAGATCGGCGCCCTCTCCATCCTGATGTCGCCGGCCCGCTACTTCTCGCCCGACTACCTACGTCGAGTAGCCCCGACGCTCTATGGCGGAGCCATCGTCGACCATCCCCACCTACTCGACGAGCACGCCCGCCAGCGCACGACCCACCGGCCGTCACTCCTTGGCTACCTCTACCAGCTGATGGCCATCCAGGGCTGGACCAGTGTCCATTGGTTGCGCCGTCTCCGGCCCCCGACCCTGGTCCTGGCCGGGGATGATGATCCCATCATCCCCGTGGCCAACGGGCGGATTCTGGCCGACCGCATTCCCAACGGTCGACTCCATGTCGTCGAAGGCGGAGGCCACCTGTTCCTGGTCGTGCGCGGTGAAGAGATGGCAAGCCTGGTTCGCCGCTTCCTCGACACCGGGGGTCCCGAGGACTCTGGAGCTGGCTAGCTCAGAGGGTACTCTGCTCGGCCAGCACTCTCATCTCCGAGCTGTGACCTAGGTCCCTGCACAGGGCGGCTGATCAGGTGTGTTATGGATGACATGAGAGACAGCGAAGAGCCCCCCGAAACCGTCGGCGATCTGATGACCGTCGATCTCGTCGCCCTCCTTCCCACTGACCGTGTCGAACGAGCAAGATCAGTCCTTCTGACTCTCGGCATTCACGCCCTACCTGTCATGGAAGGCAACAACGTCGTCGGCATCGTTACCAGCACCGACCTGATCGATGAGTGGTCCGAGGATGAGGTCATCACTTCGGTCATGACCCCGACGCCGACCCTGATCGGCGTCGAGGCCACCCTCCAGGAGGCGGCTGATGTGATGCTGGCCGAACGGACCCACCACCTGATGGTCACCGATGACACCGAGGTGATCGGGATCGTCAGTACCTTCGATTTGCTGGAAGCTCTCAGCAGTCCCGTGGCCAGTGCTGGCTAGATTCTTGGGGCCTGCAACTCATGATTTTGACAAGTCTTGCCGCCCCGAGAATCTTGAGGTGCCCCGAGGGCACACCTAGTGCGGTGTCGGGCTCCGAAACCGGGATCGAGTTGGAGGCGGCGGTGGCCGAAAGCCACATCTCGACTGTCTTCTTCACTCCCGACCGGGCCTACAAGATCCTCAAGCCGCTGAAGACAAGCTTCCTCGATCACTCCACATCCGGCCAGCGGCTTCGGTCTATCGACGATGAGCTTGCCCTCAACCGGCGGATGGCGCCTGACGTCTACTTGGGCACGGCCGATGTCGTCGAACGGGGAGCCGTCGTCGATCGGATGTTGGTCATGAGGCGCATGCCCGCTGATCGGCGGCTGAGTGAGCTTGTGGCCTCGGGAGCCGACGTGGCGAGCTGCCTGAGGGCCATCGCCCGTCAGGTTGCCGTCTTCCATCAGGCCCAGGAACCGGCCGATGACGGCCATGAGCTGGGTGGGCGCGACGCCGTCAGAGCCAATTGGGCCGGCAACTTCGGCGATCTCCAATCAGTGCGGGGGACCCTGATCTCAGACGAAGCCTATGACCGGGTGGCCTATCTATCCGATCGCTACCTCGAGTATCGAGGCCCCCTGTTCGAGGCCAGGCTGGCCATTGGGGCTGTCCGAGACGGACACGGCGACCTGACTGCTCAGGACATCTTCTGTCTCGACGACGGCCCTCGGATCCTCGACTGCTTGGCCTTCGATCGCCGCCTTCGGGTGGCCGACGTCTTGGCCGACATCGCTTTCTTGGCCATGGATCTCGAACGCCTGAGCCCTGATGAGCTCGAGTCGTCGTCAGCCTTGGCTGGCTCCTCGCTCACCAGCGACTTCCTCCACTGGTATCAGGAGTTCTCGAACGAGCACCATCCCCCGTCGCTAGCCGACCACTATGTGGCCTACCGGGCCCATGTCCGAGCCAAGGTGGGCACCATCCGCCACCGCCAGGGTGATCCGACGGCAGGGCCAAAGGTTCGCACCTACCACGACCTATGCCTGCGCCACCTAGAGCGAGGACGGGTGCGCATGTTCATCATCGGGGGCGGTCCGGGTACAGGCAAGACCACGATGGCTCGGACCATGGCCGACTCCTACCAGGCCATGAACCTCAGCACCGACGAAGTGCGCAAGGACCTCACCGGTCGAAGTCACCTCGATCGCGAGTTCACCCCGGTCGGGGAGGGAATCTATTCCGCCGACATGACCGACCGGACCTATGATCACCTTCTGGAACGGGCCTCCAAGGTTCTTGACGGGGGTCGTTCCGTAGTGCTGGACGGGTCATGGAGCTTGGCCCGCCATAGGGCTGACGCCTTGACGCTGGCCCGGGTCAAAGGAGCCGATGCCATCGAGATCGAGTGCGTGCTCGATGCCGAGACCGCCGAGGCCCGAATAGTGGAGCGACTGGCGGAAGGTCAGGACCCCTCAGACGCCCGACCAGAACTGCTCGACGAGCTTCGCCGTCGGCGAGAGCCATGGCCCTCGGCCGTCAACATCGACTCCAGCGGCTCGTTCGGCGATGCTCACTCCCGAGCCCTGGCCATTGTCGCCGACCTCGATGGGGCAGCCCAGGGGAGTGAGGTTCAGATATGACTTCGACCGCAGGCCCGATGGTGGCGTTCCGGGTCATCTGGGCCGTTGTATCGGTGTTCGTGGTCGAGAGCCTGGTCCTGGCCTTCGCCATCGTGCCTGCCGCCGTGTTCTTCCAGTGGCACCTGAACTGGACATTGTCACCGTTCTGGCTGAAGGGGGTGTTGGTCAGCGCCGCCGCGGTGCCGGCTTACCTCATCTTCGCCCACCTGCTCATGTTCTTCTCCGCCTTGGGCTGCCGGGTGCTTGGCTGGCGCCCGATCCCTGGCCAGGAAATGAAGCTGTCCGAGTTCGGCTGGCCGCTACTCGATTGGGCTCGCTACAGCATCATGAGCCATGTGGTTCGCCTCCTAGCCGGGAGCGTGCTGCGGGCCACCCCCATGTGGGTTTGGTACCTACGGCTCGACGGGGCCCGGCTCGGCCGCCGAGTGTGGGTCAACAGCCTCGGAGTCACCGACCACAGCCTGCTCGACTTCGGCGATGACGTAGTGATCGGGGCCGGCGCCCATCTGTCGGGCCATACGGCCGAGCGGGGTGCGATCAGAACCGACCCCATCATCCTGGGGGCCGGTACCACGATCGGGGTGAACACCATCATCGGGATCGGGGTAGAGACGGGGCCTGGCTGCCAGGTCGGCGCCTTGTCCTTTGTGCCGAAGTACAGCCGGCTGGAAGCCAACACGGCCTACGGGGGAGTCCCGGTCCGGGCCTTGACCAACGAATTGGAGAGCTCTGCGAAGGAGGAACCCGATGGACTCTGATCCTGCTCACCAGCCGGGCCAGCCTGGCCCTGTTGACCGGCTTCGCCCCGGCGACCGGCCTGAGCATCTGGCTGACCTGGTGGCGGATCATGATACGCCACCGATCCTTCTCGTCCCCGGCCTCGATGGGACGGCTCTTCTGTTCTACCGGCAGCAACCCTTGCTGGCCCGGGCCTTCGACGTGATCGCCTTCCCCCTTCCCGACGATCCCGACATCAGTATGGAAGGCCTGATCGAGGACCTCCACTCCCTGATCAAGGAGGTCTCCGACGCAGGAGTCATCCTCGTCGGAGAATCATTCGGTGGGGCCCTGAGCTTGAGCACGGCCCTGGCCCACCCCGAAGACATCCGGGGCCTGGTCATCGTCAACTCGTTCCCCTGGCTGGCCCGTCGAGCTCAGATCAGGGCCGCTCCCTGGGCCATGCGGCTCATCCCTTGGGCCGCCATGCCCGCAGTGCGGAGCTTCACCGAATCGCGTCTCCACTCCCACCACACCCTTCCTGAGGATCTGGCTGAGTTCCACCAGCGGGCCCGCGCCATCGGTCGCAAGGGCTACATCCGTCGACTCGAACTGCTCCGCCACTACGACATCCGAGATCGGCTGGGATCAGTGGCACCCCCGACCCTCTACCTGGCCGGCGATGAGGATCGGCTCCTTCCCTCCGAGCACTGGGCTCGCTACATGGCTGAGAGGACCCCACGGTCTGATCTCACCATCCTCGAGGGCTACGGCCACATCTG
This sequence comes from Actinomycetes bacterium, assembly GCA_024227975.1. Next base: position 4,768 of record JAAETV010000494.1, on the reverse strand, counting down.
CCTCATCAACCATGACCTCGACCTGCTCGACCATATTGCGCCGTGGTGGGCCCGTGTCGCGGTGGAGGGAAGCCGCTAGCGGGAGCTCCTCAGCGGAGGAGGCCGAGGGCGCGTGCCTCGCTAGTGAGGTGATCACGGTGGTGGGGGGCGGCCACCCCGATCAGGGCAGAGGCCCGCTCGGCGATGGTGCGGCCCCGTAGCTCGGCCACCCCGTGTTCGGTTACCACATTGTCAACCGTGTTCTTGGGGGTGGTGACGACGGCCCCTGTCTTCAATGTCGGGCTGATACGGCTGATCCGGCCGTCCTTGGCCGTGGAGCGCAACACGATGAACCCGTCGCCTCCCTGAGAGTACTGGGCACCGCGGGCGAAGTCGGCTTGGCCCCCGCTTCCCGACCAGTACATGGCACCCAGGGTCTCCGAGGCGCACTGGCCGAACAGGTCGACTTCGAGGCTCCCGTTGATGGAGATGAAGTTGGGCTCACGGCCGATGTTGCGGGGGTCGTTGACCTCGTCGACCGACAAGAACATGACGGTGTCGTTCTGATCGCAGAAGTCATAGAGTCGCTTGGTCCCGAGGGCGAAGGTGGTGACGATCCGGCCCCGGTTGGCCCGCTTGTTGATCCCGGTCACGGCGCCAGCCTCGACCAGATCGACGAGGTGATCGGTCAAGAGCTCGGTATGGACCCCGAGATCATGGTGGTCGGCCAGCAGGGTGGCGACGGCACCCGGGATGGAGCCGATGCCGAGTTGGAGGGTGGCTCCGTTGGGCACCCGGTCGGCAACCAGATGAGCGATGGCCTGGTCTTCGGGGCCGGGGGCGGGTCCTTCCACCTCGATCAGTTCGTAGTCGGCCTTGCACCAACCGGCGATCTCACTGTGGTGCAGCCGGTTCGAGCCATGGGTCCTCGGCATCCGCTCGTTGACCTCCAACAGGAATGGGACCCGCCCGATCATGGACGCGGCGTAGTCGGCGTTGACTCCCAAGCTGAAGTAGCCAAGTCGGTCGGGGGGACTGGCCGCTGCCAGCACGGCTGCCGGCTTCTTGGCCAGTAGGAACTGGGGGACCTCGCTGAAGTTTGCGGGAGCGAACTCGCACAGCCCAGCGTGGTAAAGGGGACGAGTGATCGACGACAGGAACCAGGCGACATGATCGAGGTGTCCCCGGAATGCACCGTTGAGATAGGGCCGGTCCCGGATGGCGTGCATCTGGTGGATACGGACCCCGCTCAACCGATCGGCTCTGGCCTCCAATTCGTCGAGCAGGCCGACAGGCTCACCGTTGGCCAGTGGTACCACCAGGTCGGCTCCGGGTTCGAGTTGCTCGACCAGGGCCTCCATCAGATCTGAGGCTGTGGAGGGCGAATCAGGGAAGTTCATGGCGCTACTGTACGTTCGGTCGGTATTCAGACGGGATCCAGCGAGGGGGTCAACTTCTTTGGAGGCTTCGAAGTCGGAGTCCTGGTCCTGCTCCACCCTCGAAGGTGGCCCGGGAGCAACACCGGTCGAAGAGGTGATCGCTGCCTTCGCAACCGATTCCGTCGACGGGTTGACGAGGGCCGAGGCCGCTGATCGCTTGGCCCAGTGGGGACCAAACGAGCTACCCCATACCGACCCCGTTCCCGGCTGGCGGCAGCTGATCGGCCACTTTGCTGACCCCCTCGTCTATCTCCTGTTGGCCGCCATAGTCGTCTCCCTGATTGCCTGGGTTGGCGAGGGGGCGCGTGGGGCCCCCTTCGACGCCATCGTCATCGCCGTGATCGTTGTGGCCAATGCCGCCATTGGCTACTTCCAGGAAGCGAAGGCTGAGCAGGCTGTCGCCGCCTTGCGGGATCTGACCCAGACCGAGGCCACCGTGGTTCGCGATGGGGCTCCCCGGAGGGTGGCGGCGGCCGAGCTGGTACCGGGTGATGTCGTGGTGCTGGCCGATGGGGATGTGATCCCGGCCGATGCCAGGGTGGTCGAGGCCTCCCTGTTGAGGGTGGCCGAGGCCGCGGTCACCGGTGAAAGTAATCCGGTGACCAAGACGACGGACCCGGTGGCCCCCGATGCCCCTGTCGGAGATCGGACGGGGATGGTCCACAGCGGTACCGCCGTGGTGTTGGGGCGAGGACGGGCGGTGGTGACGGCCACCGGTTCGGCCACCGAGGTGGGTCGTATCGCCACCCTGTTGGACGAGACTGAAGACGAGCCAACACCCCTTCAGCGAGAGATCACCAGAGTCGGTGCGGTGCTGGGGGTGGCCGTCGTCATCATTGCTGTGGTGGTGGTGACCACCCTGATCGTTGTCGACGGGGTACGGACCGGTAGTGAGCTGGTGGCGGCGGCCCTGATCGGGGTGTCGCTGGCGGTTGCCGCTGTGCCCGAGGGGCTGCCAGCGGTGCTGTCATTGGTGCTGGCCCTCGGAGTACAGCGCATGTCACAACGCAATGCGCTGGTGAAGGGACTGCCCGCGGTCGAGACGCTGGGATCGGCCACCGTGATTTGCTCGGACAAAACGGGGACCCTGACCCGGAACGAGATGATGGTCCGCCGCCTTGTCGTTCCCTCCGGCGAGATCGAGCTGTCGGGCTCTGGCTACGACCCCGGTGGGGAACTGCTCCACGATGGGGTCCCCCTCCCGATCTCTGATAGCACCGTTGGCCCCGTTGGGCTTCAGCGAGCATTGGTCGACGAGGCTCAATGGGCGCTGGTCAGTGGTGGACTGGCCAGCGATGCCTCGATCGGGGTCAGTGATGGCGTCTATCGTCCGATCGGGGATCCAACCGAGGCGGCGTTGATCGCGGCCCAGCCCAAGGCCGGCATCGACCGAGCCACCCTCGGCCGGCGGTTCGTGCGCACGGCCGAGATCCCCTTCACATCGGAACGCAAGCGGATGAGCACGATCCAGGCCGATCATGAACGGGGCGATCAGCTCATGATGGCGACCAAGGGAGCGCCCGACCTCCTCATCGACCGGTGTCGGGCCGAGCGGCGGGCGGGTCGGGTAGTCGCCCTCGATGAGGAGCGGCGGCAGTGGTGGCTCGACGCCGTCGACGGGCTGGCCAGGCAGGCCCTGCGGACTCTGGCCGTGGCCTACCGACCCCTGACCAACACCGAGTTGGAGGGGGTCGTCGAGGTCGACGAGTCGGTGGAGGATGAGCTGGTCCTGCTCGGCGTCGTCGGTATCATCGATCCTCCCCGAGAAGAGGCCAGGGTGGCGGTGGCGGCCGCTCATCAGGCTGGGATCCGGGTGGTCATGATCACGGGCGACCATCCCAGCACGGCCGGCCAGATCGCAGTCGAGCTGGGGATCTCATCTCCTGGCGATCGGGTGTTCGGGGCGGCCGATCTGGCCGGTATCAGCGAATCTGACTTGGCCTCCATGGCCGGGCAGGCAACCGTCTACGCCCGAGTCGACCCGGAGCAGAAGCTACGGATCGTGCAGGCCCTGACGTCCCAGGGGGAGGTCGTTGCCATGACGGGAGACGGGGTCAACGACGCTCCCGCTCTGAAGGCGGCCACGATCGGGGTGGCGATGGGGATCACGGGGACCGACGTCTCGAAGGAGGCGGCCGACATGATCCTGACCGACGACAACTTCGCAACCATCGTCAGCGCCGTCAGTGAAGGACGGGCCATCTTCCACAACATCCGCAGCTTCCTCCGCTATTTGCTGTCGTCGAACATCGGCGAGGTGCTGACCGTGTTCCTGGGGGTGGTCGGGGCCGGCGTGATCGGCCTGGCCGACAATGCTGGTGATGGGCTGACGGCCCCATTGCTGGCGGTACAGATCTTGTGGATCAATCTGGTGACCGATACGGGTCCGGCGTTGGCCCTTGGCGTTGATCCGCCCCTGTCAGGCCTGATGGACCGGCGGCCCCGCCGGGCGGGGGAACGGGTGATCGACCGGAGGATGCAGGTTGGGATCGGGGTGGTGGGGTTGACCATGGCGTTGGCCACGTTGGCCATGATCGACCTGCGCCTTCCTGGCGGTCTCGTCGAGGGGAGCGGTGATCTGGCGACGGCCCGGACCGCGGCCTTCACCACCCTCGTGCTGGCCCAGTTGGCCAATACCTTCAACGCCCGATCTGATACCGAGTCGGCATGGGGCAGGCTCACCATCAACCGCTGGCTACTCGTTGCCATCGTCGGCTCCCTGGCCCTCCAGGTCGTTGTGGTTCACTTGCCCGCACTCAACGAACCCTTCGACACGGTCCCACTGGGTATCACCGACTGGCTTCTGGCCGCCGTCCTGGCCACCTCGGTGATCTGGGTCAGCGAGCTCCGCAAGTGGATACTCCGCCGCCGGACCGACGATCGCGACCTCGACTGAGTTGGTCGAGATACGAGCCGAATCCCGGGGACCTCCGTTGGTCGTGGCGTTGGTTGACGACGCGCTCATTCTAGACACCGATTGGCAGGGCTGGTCCGACCGCAAGTCGGTAACGTGGTCGTGTGTATGAGCTGAACCAGCGTCTGGCCAACAATGAAGTCGTCCTGATCGATGGTGCCACCGGCACCGAGTTGGAGGTGTTGGGTGCGGCCATGGTCGACAACGCCTGGTGCGCCATGGCTTCGTTGACCGATCCCGATGCGCTCAAAGTCGTTCACACTGCGAACATCGAGGCGGGGGCCGAACTGATCATCGCCAATACGTTCGCCAGCTCCCGTCATGTGTTGGAACGGGCTGGCTGTGGGAAGCACTTCGAGCAGCTCAATACCGTCAGCATCGAACTGGCCCGGCAGGCTCGTGACGCGGTGGCCGCTGCCACCGGGCAAGAGCCGGT
>JAAETV010000493.1 GCA_024227975.1 Actinomycetes bacterium | reverse complement strand
CCGCTTGCCGGTAGGCAACTCGAAGCTCCCGGGTATCGGCGTCCCGATCGACTCCCAGAATCTCGAATGCGTCCATGGTCGTACCTCATGGCCCCGTGACAATCCTAGTCGTAGACCACAACCGGCTCCCGGGTCGCCCCCGGGGATATTCCGTCTCACCGACAACATCGCGCCGACTCGCCCGCCCAGCCACTTGCATGACACGAACGAGGCCTAGATCCAGCCAGACCATCCTGGGAACATCTCGGCTGCTCTGGACGGCATGAACTGACCCACTCGGAGCCAAGGCGCCTGGCTTGCAGCACAGCTATTGGCGCTCGATGAGGTGGCGTTGGCGCTTGGCAAAGGAGGCGAGAGAGATCGCGCCGGCCGCGTCGAGAGCGGCGTCAAGCACATCGAAGCGGTGCCCGACCTGGTCGACAGTGTGAGCATCGGAAGCGGTGGTCAGGGGCACATCGACCTCGACCAGGCGCTTCATCATGTCGATCGTCGGGTAGGTGGCAGCTGTCGGTTTCCGCAGACCGCCCGAGGAGAACTCAACGGCAACGTCAGCAGCGACGACGGCGCTGATCAGCCGGTTGTAGTGCTCCTCGATGTTCGACGGGATGTGGCCGGCGACCTTGATCACGTCGACGTGGGCCAGCACATCGACCAGGCCCGACTGGGCCAGGTCGATGACACTGTCGACGTATTGGTCATAGACCTCGTCGGTGTCACGCTCGGTCCAGCGTCGGGCGAAGGCCGGAATCTCGTAGGCATCGAAGAGCCAGTCATCGAGCCAATGGACCGATCCCAACAACACGTCGAAGGGGTAGTCAGCGACTACCTCGGCCATGGCCGCGATGGCGCCTGGCCAATAGTCGACTTCCAGCCCGACCAACAGGGGCAGACCCTGACGCTTGGCCTCGTCGAGGGCGCGAACATAGCCATCGAGATCAGCTCCGCCTTCGAGCTCCAGCACATGGGCTGAGGCCTCAGCCACCTCACCGTGGAGTGGGCGTTCCCAATGGGGGATCACCTCAGCTGCCACCCTAGTGAAGCGGTAGGAGTGCTCGGTGACGGCGATCTGATCGATTCCGGCCTCGGCCGCCCGCTCGCAGTACCGTTCCAGGAGCTCGAAGGTTGGTTGCGGCGTTCCGAGGTCGTGGGGCCAGAGGTGAAGGTGGAAATCGATCACGGCCGCGGCCCCGGCGCCTGGTACTCGGCTGAACCTCCCATGGCCTCGAGTCTTTCAGAGGACGTCTGGTCCTGGCCGTCGATTCTGCATCAAACTTCTCGACACGAGTCATCGGGAGTCGCAGCCTCGAGGAGGGAGCTCCATGAACACCACACCCGAACCCCAAGCCGAAGGGCACACCAGGATTGGAGTGCGGTGGACGGCCCCTGGCCCAGGGTCCTGGATCTGTGACCGGTCCCATGCCTTGCCCGGCCCGACCCCTCTCCACCGAAGGATCATGGGCGAGCACACGGCGCCTACGTACCGGGAGGTATTCGAGAACTTCGGGGTCACCCTCGACACCATCGACATGCGATTCGTCAACGGGGCCGTATACCGGCGTCTGGTGCCACTCATCGGGGCCGAACGAGACAATGGCAAGGTGCCGCCCTATGCCGTGTTGTGGCTGGCCACCCGTCTCCACCCCACGATGCGTAGACGGAACCGAATCGCCCTTCGAGTGATGGCCGACCGTTCGTTTCTGAGCGATATCGAGCACTGGCTCGAGACCGAGCGCTTCGAGTGGATCGAAGCAAACCAGGAGTTCCAGGCCGTCGAGGTTGGGGCACTTGGCGACAAAGAGTTGGCCGACCATCTGAGGGCACTCGACCAGTTCCTCATCAGAGGGTGGCGACGCCATCATCAGCTCCACGGCAACGACTTGGGTCCCATCGGCGATCTGTTGGCCCATGGTCAGAGTTGGGGACTCGACTCGATCGAGGTGATGGGCCTCCTGAAGGGAGCATCACCGGCGACGACGGCCGCCGCTGCCCATGGCCACCTGATGGCTGAGGCCCTGGAGCGAGGGGGTGTCGATCCGACCAGCGTCACGTCGGTCGACATGATCCGCTCTGTCCCCGATGCTGCCACCGCCCTCGACGACTACCTCGACCTGTTCGGGTGGCGATTGATCTCCGACTATGACATCGAGGGTCTGACCCTCAACGAGCTCCCGAGTGCGGTCTGTGCCATCGTGCGACGTGCGGCCCACGGCAACACCTCCGGGGAGAACGGGGGCACCGGGGGGAGTGCTGGTGACGCCGAGATGGCTGAGACCGAGGCCAAGTTGCGAGCGCAGGCCGACGATCCTGAGCTGTTCGACGAGCTTCTGGATTCCGCCCGCCGGGCCTACGGGGTCCGCGACGACAATGGTCCCCTGACCTGGGCCTGGCCCGCTGGTCTCACCCGACGGGCCTACCTCGAAGCCGCCGACCGGCTGGCCGCCCAAGCACAGATCGAGGATCCCGACCATGTCTTCGAGCTCGACATCGACGAGCTGGCGGCGGCGCTCGAAGGGGCGACATCTCCGAGCGCGGTCCAGGTGACCGAGCGGGCCCTGTACCGGGAATGGGAGTCGTCGCTACGAGCACCGGACGTATTGGGCCCAGTCGCGGCCGATCCCGACCTGAGCCCATTGCCAACTGGCTCGAGGCGGCTGATGGGCATCATCATGGCCGCGGTCAGCATGTTGGAACCTGACCCTGAGGTGTCGACGGCGTCGCTAAGCGGGCTTGGAATCGGAGCAGAGCCATACCGGGGAACGGCCAGGGTGGCCGATGATCCGGCGACCGCAATAGCCGAGATGCAACCTGGCGATGTACTGATTGCCCCTTGGACGGCGCCGTCGTTCAACGCCGTGTTTGCCATCGCCGGCGGGGTCGTGGTGCAAGAAGGGGGGCTGCTGTGCCACGCCGCCGTGATGGCCCGAGAGTTGGGCATCCCAGCCGTGATCGGATGCCGCGACGTCATGAATCAGATCAACAGCGGCGACGAGGTCGAGGTCGATCCCGTGGCCGGCCAAGTCGCAATCCTGAGCCGAGCCTGAGCCTCATCGCTAGCGATTCCGGCGGTGGGTTCGAGCTTGGCGCTCATTGCCCCGCTTGAAGTTGCCGGTCAAACGAGCCATGAGCTCCTGGCCGTCACCGGCGGCTACGTCGTCAACGAACGAGGTTGCGGTCTGACCTCGGAGAATAGAGGCGACTCGTCCATGGTGGGTGATGACGACATCACCATTCTTGCGCTGCGTCCAGTCGAACCCGGTCGGCTTGGCCATCACCACAGCATGACTCAGGATGCAGTCGGCCAACCCAATCCGGTGGCCGAACCGTCCGCGTGCGAAGATCGACCGGTGTTCGACGGGGTCCT
>JAAETV010000492.1 GCA_024227975.1 Actinomycetes bacterium | reverse complement strand
TGGCGGGGGCCTGAACAACCAACGAGGCGAATCCATCACCGACGGAGGCGACGATAGGGTCAGGTCATACTCACGCCCTGAGCATCGACGGATCGCTGCCGGGGCCGAGCCAACAAAGGCCAGCGAATCGGGATCGCCGGCACCCGACCACCGACCCAGGAGCCAGGCGGACCAGTGGAGTGGACACCATCGCCCCGCCACCTCCTCCGGGTCGGCTGCATCTCCGATGTGACAGCCAACTGGCAACCCGGAACTGTCCTCGAAGTCGGGGCTGGCACCGGTGATGTGACGAACCGGTTCGTCGAACGGGGGTTCACGGTCACGGCCACCGACCTGGGCTCCCAATCCCGCCAGCTCCTGCGTCAGCGGTTCGGCCATGAGGTGACGGTCGTCGATGATCTGGAGTCCATGACGAGCGCCATCGACTATCTGTTCGCATTCGAGGTTCTGGAGCACATCAATGATGACCTGGGCGCCCTCCGCTCCTGGGTAGCCCATCTCCGCCCCGGGGGTCGGGTCCTGATCTCGGTACCGGCCCATCAACGCAAATTCGGTGACCCCGATCGGGCCGCAGGCCACGTCAGGCGCTATGAGCGCCACCAGCTCATGGCCCTGCTCGACGATGCCGGTCTGATCGAGGCTGAGCTGAGCAACTACGGCTTCCCTCTCGGCAACGCCATCCGCCTGACGAGGACGGGAATCAACTCCGTGACCAGACGACGGGTCGATGAGCCCGAAGCCGAGACCGAGCGAATGGCTCGGACGGTCGATTCCGGGGTGGCGACGGCCAGGACCCTCAACCGGTTGAAGAGGCTGTCCACTCCTCGCCTCCTGGCCCCTTTCGTTGCCATCCAGAGCCTCGCCTACCAGCGAGACTGGAGTGATGGGTACGTGGCCACCGCGACCAGGCCCCCAGCGTGAGCCTCGCCGAGAGCAGCGACGATCCAACCCGGCTCGATCGCTTGACCAGCCGGGTCGTCCGTTTCCGTCGACCAAGCCCGCGCCTGACCCGGCTGGCCGGTGTGGTGTCGGTGGTGGGCTTTGCCGCCATCGTGATCTGGAGCATTGTCAGCCACGGCGACCAGCTCCGAGTCGACTTCACCCTGCTGACGGTGGCGGCTGTGGTGGGGACCCCGCTGGCCCTGGCCCTCAACTATGTCGAGCTGCGTCTCATCGCCCGGACTGCTGGAGTCGAGTTGTCGGTGGGTGAAGCCGCCACGACCACACTGTTCGCGTCGGCCGCCAACACCCTCCCTTTGCCGGGCTCGGTCGTTGTGAGGGGGTGGTCGTTGGCCAGAAAAGGGGTGGACCTCAAGAAGATCGTTCTGACCCAAGCCGTAGCTGGGCTGGCCTTCATCGCCGCCGGTCTGGTCATCACCGGACCACTCATCGCCACCGCTTCGGTGCCGGTAGGGATTATGGTCACCGGCGCTGGGGTGGGCGGCCTGGTAGTGCTGGCCTCGGTTACTCGTGGCGGCGACAAAGAGCTTCGCTCCCGCCTACTGGCGGTGGAAGGGGCCATGGTCGTCTCGGAGCTGGTGAGGATCTCCATTGTTCTGGCTGCTCTCGACGTCGAGGTGACGGCGGCCAGGGCGGGGGGCCTGGTCGGGGCCAACATCGTCTCGGTCGCAGTCGGGGTGTTCCCGGCCGGGTTGGGCCTGCGCGAGGCTCTGGCCGCGGCTTCGGCTACCGCAACGGATATGTCAGCGGCGGCGGCAGTGATGGTCTCGGTCGCTGACCGGGTAGCCACCTCAGTGGTGCTCGGCCTAGCTCTGGCGGTCACCGTCGGCCTCGGGCAACGACCTGCTCCGACCGGCCCCAATCAGGTTGAGCCACCGGAGCTCAGCTCATGAAGCCGATGGTCCTGGTGCTGACGACCACCTTCCCCGCCCGACCGGGGGACGGGATCCCACCCTTCGTCCTCGATCTATGCCTTGAGCTGAGCCATGACTTCGACATCACGGTCGTCACCCCCCGTATCCCGGGGGCACCGGCCCGTCAACAGCTGGGATCGGTGTCGATCGAGCGCTTCGCCTACTTCCCCCGCCCCTTCGAGCGGCTGGCCTTCGGGGCAACGCTGGCCAATCTGCGGGCCCAGCCCTGGCGCATCGTCGAGTTCGCCTGCCTCCTGGTCCGATTCCATTGGGTCGCCCGGCGGGCCATAGCCCGGCTGGACCCTGCCCTGGTGCACGCCCACTGGCTCCTACCCACTGGCCTTCACGCGGTCGGCCTGTTCGGGACCCGACGGCCGCCGGTTGTGATCACCGCTCATGGGGTCGATGTCTTCGCCATGGCCAACCCCCCTCTCGACCGGATCCGCCGGTTCGTGATCCGACGCTGCCATCACCTGGTCGCTGTCAGTTCGGAGATGGCCGAACGGCTGAGCGCCATTGAGCCAACGGCTCCAGTCGAGGTGGTGCCGATGGGGGCCAACCTGGCCGAGATCCCGGCTGCCTTCGAGCGAGCACCCGAAGCGGGTCATATCGCCTTCGTCGGCCGGTTGGCCGAGAAGAAGGGGGTCTCGACCCTGCTCGACGCCCTCGCCCTGACCCCCGATCTCCGCCTCACCATCGCGGGCGACGGGCCAGACCGATCCCGCCTGGAGGCTCAGGTCGAGGGGCTCAGGCTGGGGGCCCGAGTCGATCTGATCGGTCACGCCGACCGGGCCCAGGTCTATGAACTGTTGAGCCGGTGCGAGATGCTGGCCATCCCATCGGTCGTGGCCTCTGACGGTGACCAGGAGGGAACCCCGGTCGTGTTGGCCGAAGCAGTTTCTCTCGGGGTGCCGGTCGTCGCCTCCAGGCTCGGAGGTCTGGCCGACCAGCTCGACGACGAGACGGGGTGGCTGGTGGACCCGGGCCACGCCGACCAGCTGGCGGCCGCCCTCGATGAGATGCACCGATCACCGGTCGAGCGAGAACGACGAGCGGCCAACGCCAAGCGAGACCTGTCGTCTGTTCTCAGCTTGGAGCGAACAGCCGCGTCCTACGCGACCTCCTATGCGGAGGCCCTATGACCAAGATCCGCACCACCCCTGGCGGTGAAGCCCGGCTTCGGGCCGCCTACCGACCGGGGACCCACTACCGGACCGAGTTGTTCTCGACGTTGGATGTTGTCGATCGACAAGGGCTCGTGGTCGATGTCGGGGGTCGAGACGGTACCTTCCTCGCCACCGTCGGAGTGGCCAATGGGGTGGTTGTCGATACCGATGTGACCGCTCGGGAACCCTCGGTCCGCTATCTGAGCGGTAGCGGTCTCGATCTCCCCCTCGCCAGCGGATGCGCCGACTCGATCATCAGTTTCGACGTCATCGAGCACGTCGCCGACGACCGACGCTTCGTGGCTGAACTGGTCAGAATCGCCAAACCAGGGGCCAGGATCGTGTTGACGACACCGAACGCCACCATCCGGGTTCTGCCAGGCAGGCTCCAGTCACTGATCGATCGCAGTTGGGGTCATCACCGGGTCCGGGGCTACGAGCCCGCCGCCCTGGTTCAGCTGTTCAACGAGGCTGGAGTGTCCGACATCGAAGTGATGACCGTCGCCATGCGCTGGTATCGCCGGCTGTACTTCCCCCTACGGGCCCTGTGGAGCCTGCCTGGACCCGTCGGACCCTGGCTGGTGTCGATGACGGCTCGATGGGATGGTGATCGACTCGAAGGCGACCGTGGCTTCTGCCTCGTCGTCGCTCACCGCTGAGTGGCGGGCCCTCGACGACGCCGGCCCCTACTTCAACCCGGGGGACCCGATCGGTTGACCGTGTTGGTCGAGTAGGCGGGCCAGGGCTGGTCCCACGGCCCGGATCTCCAGTACCTGCATATTGATCTGGCGAGCATCCCCCGGAAGCTGAAACTGGGGAGAGTCCGTCGTCAACCGGAGGGGCAATCCACCGCTTGGGACCTCCACATCGAGCTCGAAGCGAACCTCTCTGCTTCCTGGATCCGAGATGCCCTCGGCCAACACCTCGCCCCCGTCGGCCGTGGCCAGGGTGACCCTGTGACCACCCCCGGGACCAGTGCCGACCCTCACCGTCAGGGTGACTCGACGAGATGAGTCGTCGCCGATGACCAGGTCGAAAGCGGCATCGTCGGTGGCGAAGGCACCGCCTTCATCATCGAGAAGGTTGGTGGCGTGGAAACCAGTACCGAGGACGGGTCGAGCCGGGTAGAGGATCTCGTCAGCCAGCTCATCGATAGCTCCGCTCGACCAGTCGCCGCCCAATCGAGTGGCCCCATCTTCCAGAGCGAAGAACAGCTGACGATCGTCTTCGAACTCAGATGGAGCGCCCATCTCACCCCGGATGGCGGCCCCTCCATCGACATAGCCGGCTCTGTCGAGGTAGACCCCGTCGAACCCCACCGCAGCCAGAGCATCGAGACCGACGGCGGCCGGCCATTGGGACAGCTCCCTCTGCCAATGGAAAGCATCACGCCCTCGCATCGCGCCATAGCTCCAGGCCACTGTGTCGGTGTGGAGGTACCCCCGGTAGTGGTCATAGATCAGCAGCCCAGACTCGGGCTCGGGATAGGGGACGAGGGGGAGCTGGTACACCATCGGCGCTTCCCCCTCCCCCTCGGACTCGGAGGGGTCACCTCCGGTGAAACCAGGGGCCAAGAGCTCGGC
>JAAETV010000491.1 GCA_024227975.1 Actinomycetes bacterium | reverse complement strand
GCCGTCGTTGGTCAACAGCAGCAACCCCTCGGTATCGAGATCCAGACGACCGACAGAGAAGACCCTGGGCTCAGCCGGCACCATATCGATCACGACCGGTCGCCCATGGGTGTCCTTGGCCGTCGTCACGACCCCCTTTGGTTTGTTGAGGAGATAGGTCACAGTGTCGACGGCAACCGAGATCATTGTGCCATCGACGACGACCTCGTCGTCAGGGGTGACGCGAGCACCCAGCTCAGCCGTCTTGCCGTTGACGATCACCCGCCCATCGGCGATCAGGTTCTCGCAGATCCGGCGCGAACCGAGGCCTGCTCGGGCTAGCGCCTTCTGAAGCCGTTCGCCCGACGGAAGATGCTCTTGCTCCGTTCCCACCGACCTGACGCTACCGGGGATGCTGCCACGGACCTGACCTTGTCCCATCCGCGGGACAGCAGCTCCGTTGCTGCCTTGACCAAGGGGGGCCGCGGCTGACGCCGAGGTTGCTCCTCGGCGCTGGTTGTCGGCCCCGCACGGGACCGGCTCTGTTGTCGGGCGGCCAAAGACCTTGACCAGTGGTTGCTTCAGTGATCGCCGACAGGATCAGCAGCCGGCTTCGACTCCTTGTGCTCCTCGGTGCTTGACGGAGCCGGGTAGGCAGGCTCGGCACTGAGTTCGACCGGCGGCTCGGGCCCCGGCCCCGACTCAAGCTCAGGCCCGGACTCGGGCTCAGGCCCGGACCCGGACTCGGGTGGCTCCTCTGAGATCATGGGTGCAGCCTCAGCGGCGGAATCCTCGCCGTCGACGACCGGATGGTCTCTTGGGGCCAGGTCGACCCGGGCCACCAGGTTTCCGATGCTCTCAGCGATCGACGGTGGCTGGCTCTCGGTTGATTCGTCTCCCACCTCATCGGGTTCCGCCTCGACTGCGGCTTGGGTGGCCTCATCCGAGACCAGCGCCTCACCGACAAAGGCCGATGGCTCGTCAGCAGGATCCAGCCGGAGATCGATCTCGTCCCCGTCTGCCTCTTCGGCCGTATCGACATCGACTGAGCCCCCCGACACTCCAGCGGGAGTCTCCTCGTCGACGTCCTCACCTTCGACAGGTGCCTCTTCGATGGTGACCTCTCGGGATGCAGCACCCTCGGCGTCGGTAGCCAGGTCGCTCTCGGTCGCGCCATCGTCGGGGGCGTCCAGATCGGGGTCTACCTCGACTTCGACCTTCAGAGTTTGCTCGAGTGCTTCGACCACCTCGGCCGATGGCACGAAGTCGCCGAGGGCAGGCAGGTCACCGGTCTCGTTGAGACCAATGCGTTCCAGGAAGTACGACGTGGTCCCAAAAAGGATGGCTTGACCGGCCCCAACATCGCGTCCGACCTCCTCGACATAGCCCCGCTGGACCAGGGTCCGTAGCACAGCATCGACATTGACCCCACGAATAGCGCTGACCTGGGCCCGCGAGATCGGCTGCTTGTAGGCAACGATGGCCAACGTCTCGAGTGCGGCCGTTGACAGGCGAGTCGATTGGCCATCCATGGCAAACCGCTCGACATAGGGATGCAGATCCGGATGGGTCTGGTAGCGCCACCCTCCCGCCACCTCGACCAGCTGGAAGCCGTGGTTCGCCATGTCGTAGCCAAGTGCTAGCTCCCGACACAACTGATCAACCTCTTCGACCGGCAGCTCTATCAACTGGGCCAACAACTGGGTCGGGGTCGGATCAGACGCAACCATGAGGATCGCCTCGATCGCGCGCTTGGACTCGACCATCGACGGCACCATCAACAGATCTTCGTGTTCCACGCTCTATCCCTCGTAGCGGTCGGCTCCCGAGAGCGCCAGCTCCCGGTCGACAACACTGCCAACCCACTCAACGGTCAGATCTCCGAAGCTTTCGAGCTGGTCCAATTCGACGTACCCCTGCTTGAACAGTTCGAGCACGGCCAGGAACCGCACTACGATCTCGACCCGCTCGAACAGCCCCCGGGTCAGGGTTCGGAAGCTGGTCGGCCCCGCCCCTGGTAGCACCCTGATCATCTCACCGATGGCGTCGGTGACGTTGGCCCGAATAGGGGTGACGTGGGCCAGCGAGACCTCGGGCTTGGGTCGGGCAGTAACGACCCGCAGGAAGGCCGACCGGAGCTTTGCCGCCGTCACACCGGCAAGCGGATCAGGGCTCAAGCCCAGGAATTGGTCTTCCAGGCCGACCCGGCGAGGCACCGACCGGTCGGCCGAATCGATCATCCCTTGAAGGACCTGGGCGGCATCTTTGAACGTCTTGCATTCGAGTAGGCGGGCCAGGAGCAGGTCGCGCTCCTCCCACAAGCCGAGCTCTTCATCGAGATCGATGCCGTCGTCGACTGGAAGCAGCCGGCGACACTTCAGCTCGACCAGCGTGGCCGCGATGAGCAGGAACTCGGTTGCAACTTCGAGATCGCAGGAGTCGAGCTGCTCCAGCTCGGCCAGGTAAGCATCGACGATCTCGCACAACTGGACCTCATAGAGATCAACGTCCTCTTTGAGGATCAGGTGAAGCAGCAGATCGAAGGGCCCTTCGAATGCATCAGTCTGGACCTGAAATGACATTGATGTGATTCTAGCCCCAAATCGATCGGGCCGACCCCCAGCTACGCAACACGTAGGGCGGGTGAGGCGAGATATTCACCGCCGGACAGCGGATGACACCTCTAGTCTACGCAGGTATGAGCAGCCACTCCCGCCCCCGTGCGTTTTCTGGGATCCAGCCTTCAGGTGCCTTACACCTCGGTAATTATCTGGGAGCGATACGAAACTGGGTCAGGTTGCAGGAAACTACCGACGGTGTCTACTGCATCGTCGATCTTCATGCCCTTTCGATTCCCCACGCTCCGGGTGAGATCAAGGCCGCCACCATCGATCTGGCCGCTGACTTGCTCGCCATCGGGATCGACCCTGCCCAATCGATCCTGTTCGTCCAGTCTCACGTCCCCCAGCACACCGAGCTGGCCTGGCATCTCCAGTGTGTGGCCGCCTTTGGCGAGCTGCGACGGATGACCCAGTTCAAGGACAAGAGCGAGAACGCCGATTTCGTCTCGGTTGCCCTGTTCACCTACCCGACATTGCAGGCGGCAGATATCGTCCTCTACGACACCGATGTCGTCCCGGTTGGCGATGATCAGCGCCAACACGTCGAATTCACCCGTGATGTCGCTACCCGGTTCAACAGCCGCTTCGGTGACGGGGTGTTGGTGGTGCCGGAGCATCGGATCCCCGAGGCTGGAGCCAGGATCATGGATCTCCAGTACCCGGAGAACAAGATGTCGAAGTCGGCCGACTCACCTCAGGGGATCATCTACCTGACCGACGAGCCAGCCGCCATCGAGAAGAAGCTCAAGCGGGCGGTGACCGACAACGACGGTGAGGTCCGATTCGACCCGGAGAACAAGCCAGGGGTGTCGAATCTGCTGACAATTCTCGCGGTCGCCACCGACGGTGATCCGGAGAACTTGGCCAAGGCCTACACCCAGTACGGCCCGTTGAAGGCTGACGCGGCTGAAGCCCTGATCGAGATGTTGCGGCCGATAAAGGCCAAGCGAGCCGAGATCGATCCAGCAACCACGATCGAGCAACTGAAGATCGGAGCCGACAAGGCCGCCACCAAAGCCGCCGAAGTCATGGACCGCGTCAAAGCGGCCACCCAGCTACTCCCCTAGGGGTCTAGCGGACGGGACCGCTCGGTTTGCGGCAACCCAGAGAGTTGCCGGCATCGGCCTACCGGGGTCGGTATCCGGCACCCCTTCCGGTTGCTCATCGACGCACCTCGTTGGCCAAGCCCCTCAACCGGGCACCCCAGCTCGGGACATCGCAGGCTCTGAGGACGTTGGCGATCTCTGGGGCCACGGTCCAGGCGTGTGGGCCGAGGTGGTGCTCGCCGGCCCAAGACACTACGAGAAGGTCAGAGTCAACAGCGGCCAAGAGGACCGCTCCTAGTTGAGGATGACGACGGTACTGGGCCAGGCGTCGACCCAGGGTGGAGGGGGCATCGAGCCAGCGGCTGGCTCGTGAGTCGTCGATGACGGCCCATAGGAGGGTGGCGCCGACTCGAGACATCGTCCCCAGCTGTGAGACCACCTTGCCGCAATCGTGAAGCAAGGCCGCCACTACCACCTGATCGTCGACCTCGCCCCCGAAGGCATCGACGACGGTCCTGGCCACATGGATGGCGTGACGCCGATCGGGGTTCGACATCCGATGCCAAATCGTCTGCTCCCCATCGCTCAGATAGCTCTGGGCCCAGGTCTCATCGAGGGTGGCAGGCGGGCCCGGCCACAAGGAGTCGATGAAGCGCCGAGCCAGGTGCCAGCCGGTGGCGATAAGGCTCGCCATGGCTCACCGCCCCAGATGCCTGGCCGCGGCCAGGATCCCGGCCACCGACTTGGCGTCGGTGATACGTCCGTCCATGGCCATATCAACCGCCACACCAATAGGGGTCCGCAGGACCAGCATGTGTTCCTCCTCCGGCCCCTCCAATTGGCGAGGCACTTCAGTGAGATCGGAGGCCAGATAGATGTAGCCGTACTCGTCGCAGAAACCCGGGGAGTGATGGACGTTGATCAGCAACTCCATCGAGCCGGCCTTCATACCGACTTCTTCGATCAGTTCTCGGTGGGCCGTTACCTCGGGTGGTTCCCCTTCGACGTCCCGCTTGCCCGCTGGGATCTCCCACAGGTTGGTGTCGAGGCACGCCCGGTACTGGTTGACGAGGAACACATCGTCGCCATCGATGGCAACGACCGACACCGCACCGGGATGGCGGATCACATCTCGATCGAAGCGCTCCCCGTCGGGTCCTTCGATGACGGCCTGTCGAAACGAGACAACAGCACCCTGATAGATCAGCTCCTCCTCGATTGAACGAAAAACTACCTCGTTCTCCGGAATCTCGAAGGTGGCCCCGTCGAGCTCTGGTTGGCTTGTGGTCATGCGGATTGCTCGACTGAGGGGTCGACCTCGACGGCGGCCGGTCGTGCTGCTTCGAATCTCGCCGGGTCCATCTCCTCGGCCCGAGCCAGAGCGGCCTCGATGAAGGCGCCGAACAACGGGGCTGGCCGGTCGGGGCGGCTCTTGAGCTCTGGGTGAGCCTGGGTCCCGATCCAGAACGGGTGGCCTTCGAGCTCGACGAATTCGACCAGCAGTCCGTCAGGTGAGGTCCCTGTGCACCGGAGCCCAGCCGCCTGGAACCTCGATTTGTAACGAGGGTTGAACTCATAGCGATGACGGTGTCGTTCACTGACGACGGTGTCTTGGTAGATCTCGGCTACCTGTGAACCCTCATCGAGCACCGCAACATAGGCTCCGAGGCGCATCGTGCCGCCCTTGTCGGTGACCTCTTGCTGGGACTCCATGAGGTCGATGACCGGGTCGGAAGTGGTTCGGTCCTGAGTGTCGAACTCGCTCGAGTTGGCCCCCGGAAGACCCAACACATTGCGGGCGTACTCGATCGTCATCACCTGCATGCCAAGACACAGGCCAAGGCAAGGGAGACCTGCCTCGCGACTGTAGGTGGCGGCGGCGATCTTGCCCTCCACCCCTCGGACTCCGAACCCACCGGGCAGGATGATCCCGTCGAGCTTCCCCAACAGTTCGCCGACCAGCAGACCCTCGACATGTTCAGATGAGATCCACTCGATCTCGATGTCGACCCCATGATGGATCGAGGCGTGACGCAGTGATTCCGCAACCGAGAGGTAGGCGTCGTGGAGGCTGACGTACTTGCCGACGATGCCGATCTTGAGCGGCTTCCATGCCTGCTTGGTCCGCTCGACCAGGTCCCGCCAATCATCCAACTCAGGCTGGGGTGCTTCGATCCCGAGCAGTTCACACACATATCGGTCAAGGCCAGCCTCGTGCATGACGAGTGGGATGCCGTAGAGACTGTCGGCGTCGGGGGCGTTGATCACACCCTCAATCGGCACGTCGCACAGGTTCGAGATCTTTTCTCGTAGCCCCTCAGAGATCTCCCGATCGGAGCGGAGAACGATGACGTCGGGCTGGACACCCCGGCTGCGCAGGTCGGTCACCGAGTGCTGGGTCGGCTTGGTCTTCAGCTCCCCGGCCGGGCCGATGTATGGCACCAGGGTCACGTGGACGTAGCACACGTTCTGGCGGCCGACGTCGAGCCGGAACTGGCGTATGGCTTCGAGGAAGGGCAGGATCTCGATGTCGCCGACGGTGCCCCCGACCTCGGTGATGACGACGTCGACATCCTCGGTCGCCAGTTGGGAGATACGACGCTTGATCTCGTTGGTGATGTGGGGGATTACCTGGACGGTCTTGCCCAGGTAGACACCGCGCCGTTCGGCCGCGATCACCGCCGAGTAGATGGAGCCGGTGGTGGCGTTCGACGCTCGTGACAGGCTCTCGTCGATGAACCGCTCATAGTGGCCGAGATCGAGATCGGTCTCGCCGCCATCATCGGTGACATAGACCTCACCGTGCTCGAAGGGGTTCATGGTCCCTGGGTCGACATTGATATACGGGTCGAGCTTCTGCATGGTTACCCGCATGCCTCGTGCCTTCAGCAGCCGCCCCAATGAAGAAGCCGTAAGGCCCTTGCCGAGGGAGCTGACGACACCCCCGGTTACGAAAATATGCTTCGTCATCACCCTCCAGTCGGTGGTCCTGTCCAACTTATCGCGGGCCTCAGCCAAGGTCGCGCCACCGGTCGCGCCTTGAGTCAATGGGTGAGGCGCGCGTATGTTCTCTGCCCATGAGCTTCACCGCGCTACTACTGGACCAGACCGACGATGGCGTTTCGGCGGCCATCACCGAACTCGACGACGACCGGCTCCCCGAGGGCACAGTCACGGTTGCTGTCGAGTGGTCGTCGCTCAACTACAAGGACGGCATGGTTCTCCAGGGCATCGGACGGCTGGTCCGCAATTACCCACATGTGCCAGGTATCGACCTGGCGGGAACGGTCGAAGCTTCCGACGACGACCGCTACCAACCCGGTGATCGGGTAGCACTCACCGGTTGGCGGGTGGGTGAGGCCCACTGGGGAGGCTATGCGGGGCGGGCCCGGGTCAGCGGCGATTGGCTGGTACCACTACCCGAGAACATCTCAACCCGCCAGGCTATGGCTGTGGGTACCGCCGGCTTCACCGCCATGCAGGCCTTGCTGGCCCTGGAGGCAAACGGTCTCCAACCCGGTGCCGACAGTCCACTTCTGGTCACCGGCGCTTCTGGTGGGGTCGGTGGCTCAGCCATCCTATGGGGAGCGGCCGGAGGCCATCATGTTGTGGCCTCAACAGGGCGACCGGAGAACAGCGACGACCTGCAGGCCCTGGGAGCAGCCGAGATCATCGACCGCTCGGAGCTGGCTGACAAGCCCCAACGCCCCCTGGCCAGTGAGCGCTGGGCTGGCTGCATCGATGCCGTCGGGGGCGACACCCTGGCTCATGTGTTGACCGAGATGGCCTATGGGGGCTCGGTAGCGGCCTGCGGTCTGGCTGGCGGCAACGGTCTCGACACCACTGTCATCCCTTTCCTGTTGCGAGGGGTGAGCCTGCTCGGGATCGACTCCGTCATGTGTCCAGCTGAGGAACGGCTCGGGGTGTGGTCACGCATCGCTGACGCCATCGACGCCGGCCGGCTCGACGCTCTGACCTCCGAGGTCGGCCTGGAGGAGGTGGCGGCCCTGGCCCCAGCCATCATGGCCGGCCAGGTCAAGGGCCGGACCGTTGTCCGCTGCAACTGAAACTCCACCGGTGATGGTGCCGGTCGGTGCTCGACGATCAGGATCGGCTGTCATAGGCCAGTTGTAGGGTCTGCCCATGACCCGACCTGCACCACCGCCCATCCCCCTCCAAGCCGACGAGCGGACCATGTTGTTGGCGTTCCTCGACTTCTATCGGGCTGCCCTCATCGATAGAGCTCTGGAACTGAGCCATGACCAGCTCCAGATCACTCTCCCCCCATCTTCGCTGAGCTTGTCCCGGCTCATCGGCCACATGGCCTTGGTCGAATACAACTGGTTTCGCGACCGCTTCGCCGGCCGCGGCTTTCCCGATCAGTACGAATCACTCGATTGGGCCACTGACCGCGACGCCGAGATGACGCTGGCTCAAACCTGGTCAATCGAGGAGCTCATATCCAACTTGGATGCCGCAGTGACCGAGTCCCGAGCCTGCGTCCAGGCCGCACCGTCGCTCGACCAGCTGACGATCGAACCCAACAGCGAAGGTGAGCACTGGAGTCTGCGCTGGATCCTGGTCCATATGATCGAGGAGTACGCACGTCATTGTGGCCACGCTGATCTGATCCGGGAGTCGATAGACGGCGACCTCGCCGAGTGACAGGCCCCTCGAGCCGACAGAATCCGGGGCTCACCTTGGGACCCACGACCACTAGCCGGCAGGATGGACCCATGGATCTCACTGTCTCGGACCCTTCATCGCTCGGCCTCGATCCTGATCGGCTGCGGCGTATCGACGACTTCATCCAGCAGCGCTACCTCGATAGTGGCCGTTTCCCCGGGTTCTCTCTCCTCATCAGCCGACGAGGCGAGATCGCCCACCTCTCG
Organism: Actinomycetes bacterium; assembly: GCA_024227975.1. Next base: position 11,354 of record JAAETV010000491.1, on the reverse strand, counting down.
ACCCAGGGCTACCGCAATGTCGAAACCAGAGCCCCGATGGACGCTGACTCGATAGTCCGCATCTACTCGATGTCGAAACCGATCACCTCGGTAGCCCTGCTCTCGCTCTATGAGGAGGGCCAGTTCAGGCTCGATGATCCCGTCAGCAACTTCATCCCATCCTGGTCAGATCTGAGGGTGTGGGCCGACGGGTCGACGGTGTCCTACGCGACGGCGTTCCCCGAGCGGGAGATGACAGTCCGTGACCTCTTCACCCACACCTCGGGTCTTACCTACAGCTTCATGAGGCGTCACCCCGTCGACGCCCTCTATCGTCAGTCTGGCGTCGACGACGACCGCAAGCTCGAGGACTGGGTCGAGGTCCTGGCCGATCTTCCCCTCTTGTTCTCCCCCGGTTCCCAGTGGTCGTACAGCGTCGCCACCGACGTGCTCGGTCGCCTGGTCGAGATCATCTCGGGGCAACCCTTCGATCAGTTCCTGGCCCAGCGGATCTTCGAACCCCTCGGCATGCACGACACATCGTTCCACGTGAGTGACGACAAGGCCGACCGTTTCGCTGCCTGCTATGCCGTCCCCTCACTCTCTCCCTTCCCGCTGCCCGAGGGACTAGAGGGCAGCGACATGGTCCTCATCGATGATGGGGGTCCAGACAGCCTTTACCGCTCCCGACGCAACTTCCTCTCCGGCGGAGGGGGCCTGGCCTCGACCATCGGCGACTACCACCGTTTCACCCAGATGCTGCTGCGGGGAGGAGCCCTCGACGGAGCTCGAGTTCTGGGTCGCAAGACAATCGAGTATGCAACCTCAAACCATCTCGCCGGTGGCCAGGACCTGGCGGCTATGGGCCAGGCGGTCTTCAGTGAGACCAACTATGACGGCATCGGGTTCGGCCTCGGGTTCTCAGTGGTTCTCGATCCAGCGGCAGCCCAGGTCATCACCTCGCCCGGTGAGTTCGCCTGGGGTGGTGCTGCCTCTACCCTGTTCTGGGTCGATCCGGTCGAGGAGCTGACCGTGATCGGGCTGACCCAGCTGATGCCGTCGTCGGCCTATCCCATTCGTCAGGAGCTGAAGCCTCTGATCTATGGTGCCCTCGTTGACTGAGCTTGCCACGGAGAGCATGACGCCTGATGTTCTGGCCCGGCCAGGACATCCTCGAATTGGCGCGCTTGTTGGAGACAAGGAACAGGATCGGTGAACGCTGGGGGCCACATCGCTGTGGCCGCAGCGGTGATGGCGGCATCGACCGGTGCTGGGCGGAACGTCGAGGCCAGATTGTTGCTGGGCTCGGCCTTGCCCGATCTGGCCGCCATGGGCGGATTCCGACTCCAGGGTTCGGCTGCCAACGGACCCAAGACTCAAGACCTGGCCCACGGCATCTATCTCCACCATCGGACCGACGAAGCCTTTCACCGGAGTCCCTGGTTCACTCAGCGCAACCGCGATCTCTACGACGAGCTCCAAGGACGAGGGATGGAACGAGGCCCAGCCCGGGCTTGTAGCCATGTCGGCATCGAGCTCCTGCTCGATGGAGAACTGCTCAGCCAGCGGCCCATCGAAGAAGCCGCCAAAGCCGCTCTCGGCGCTATCGAGGAGCAACGAGGTGCCCTCGGACCTCTGGTCCGCTCGGCCCAGTCCAGCCGCTGGCTGGCTCATCTCGACCGATTGGCCGCCCATCGTCTGCCCGCCGACCACCACCAACCACGAGCGGTAGCGGAGCGACTCAACCGGATCATGGCCAGCCGGCCCCGGCTCGCTTTCGGCTCCGGGTCGATCCCGACCCTGACCGAAGCCCTTCGTCACCACCAACCGGCGGTCGACAATAGCGCCACCGCCCTCGTCGAGGAGATCGTCGATCAGCTTCGCTCCCACCTCGATCCCCTCAGCTATGGGGTCCAGCGGTAGGGGCAATTGCCCCTCACCGGGTGGCTGGTTCTACGGTTGCCGGCATGCGATAGATCGCCTTGGTTGGCTTCCTCCAAGCCCAGAACTGCACCACCATCCCAGCCGCCTGGCGCCATCCCGAGGCCAGGCTCGCCTCACCTCCCCCGACTACTACCGCCACATCAGTCGCACCCTCGAACGGGGGTGCTTCGATCTTGGATTCTTCGACGACCGGCGGCCATGCCCGACATGTATTCCGGAGACCATGTCCACACCGTCGAAAACGGCATCCGTTGTGTGAAGATGGACCCGGCTACCGTGCTCATGGCCCTGGGCGTGGCAAACGACGCCGAGGCCCGAAACATGGGACTCGAACAAGCTGTCGGCCACGATGAGCGCTATGAGCAGGCCGATGAGTTCATGGCGATAGTCCACGGCCACCGGGACACCTGGGACGAAGACGCTTTGGTCCTCGATCGTGACCGCGGCCTGTTCGCCCATGGTGACCGAGCCCACCGGCTCGACCCTGTCGGCAGTGCAGCGGACTGGCAAGAGCCAACCATCGGTGAGGGACTTCATGAGGATTTCTGGCCGGGCCAGCCTCAACAATGCGGTGGTCGGCGACCCCAAGGACCTGGCCGACTATCTGGAGGAGTGGTTCACGGAGCCGGCTCGTGACGGGTTTGTGATCGGTGGTTCGCACACCCCTGGCACCTTCGAAGACTTCGTCGACCTGGTCGTCCCCGAGCTCCGGCGCAGGGGCGTGTTCCGCTCCGACTACCAGGGCAACACCCTGCGTGACCATCTGGGACCATCGGTGCCGGCATCTGGAGCGTGGAAGACGCCGAAGGCCTAGCTGGCGGCCCGGCTTCGCTTGGCCCGCACCGCTTCGTCGATCAGCTCCCTGGCATGCTGACGGGCAGTTTGTGAGTCGGGCTGGCCCGACAACATCCGAGCCACCTCGGTAGCTTGTTCCTCGGTGTCGAGTAGGCGGATCTCCGAGACCGTCTCGTCAGTCCCTTGACGCTTCTCCACCGCCAGGTGGGCATCAGCGAAGGCTGCCACCTGAGGGAGGTGGGTCACGACCAGGACCTGGTGACGGTCAGCCAGATTGCTGAGCGAGCGACCGACGGCGAAGCCGGCTTGGCCTCCAATACCGGCATCTACTTCGTCGAACACCAACACCGGTGGGGCTTCAGACAGCACGCTTCGCAAGGCCAGCATGGCCCGGGCCAGCTCCCCGCCAGACGCCACCTTGGCCAGAGGCTGGAGCGACGAGCCCGGATTCGCCGCCAGGTGGAAGGCAACCTCAGCCCCGTCGGGCCCCCCGGCCTCGATCCCGATGACGGCCTTGGCCATGGCCAGGTCGGGGAGATGGCCCTGTATTGCCGCGGCCAGGGTCGGGGCGGCGGCTTGGCGAGCCCTGCGCACCTCGGCCTGGGCGGTGGCCAGTCGCTCGATGGCCAGGCCCCGCCTGGCATCGAGATCAGCGGCTACCAGATCGTGGTCCTCCAGCTCCTTGAGCCTGGTTTGGAGGGTGTCGCGCTCGGCGATGACAGCCCCGACGTCGTCGCCATACTTGCGGCACAGATCGTGGAGGAGACGGCGGCGGGTCTGGACCCGGTCGAGCTCATCGGGATCCGGCTCGATTCTCTCCTCGAGGGCCCGAAGGGAATCACCGATGTCGTCGAGCTCGGCCACCAATGCCTTCAGCCGGGAAGCAACCTCGGCGAAGGGGCCACCACCGTCGAGCTGGTTGATGGCCAAAGCAATCTGATCCCGGGCCCCGTCATCATGGACGAGTCCGTCGAGTACGGAAGACGCGGTCTGTTGGTGGGCCACGGCATTGGCCAGCAACTCCTCGGCAACGGCCAAGGTCGCATCCTCGTCGGGGTCGCTCAGCTCGGCTCGGGCCAGCTCATCGACCTGGTAGCGGACGAGATCCAACTCACGGGCTCGGGCCCGCTCATCACCTCCCAGGGCTTCGAGCTGGCGATCCACCTCAGCCAGCTCCTCTCGCCCCTGGTGGAGGGGTCCGAGATCGACCTTGCCGAACTTGTCGAGGGCATCACGCTGGGCCTCGACTCCGAGCAGGGATTGGTGAGAATGCTGGCCGTGAAGGTCAACCAGCTTGGCCCCGAGCTCCGACAACAGGGATGCGGTGGCGGGACGACCATTGATGTACGCCTTGGACCGGCCATCGGCCGGTACGACCCGTGACAAGACGATCTCCTCGCCGTCGAGCTCGAAACGACCGTCGACAATGGCCTCAGCCGCCCCCGGTCTCACCAGGGATGGGTCAGCCCGGCCTCCCATCAACAGACTGATGGCGTCCACCAGAAGGGTCTTGCCAGCACCGGTCTCACCGGTGAGGGCGATCATGCCCGGAGGGATCGTCAGAGTCAGCCGATCGATCACCCCGAGGTCGGTTACCGCCAGTTCATGCAGCATCAGCGATCCGTGAGTCCAAACTTCTCTTTCAGTGCCAGATGGAAGTCCCGGTCGCCTTTGACCAGGAAACAGGCCTCGACGGCCGATGCCCGGCACAGAACTGACTGTCCAGGTTGGAGTTCGAGGCGGGGCTTTCCATCAAGCGCCACCACCCCAGATCGGTGACCTTCAATCGTGAGGGTCACCTCGGTTTCGGGTGCCAACACCATCGGTCGGTTGAAGACCGTATGAGCGGCAACCGGAGTCAGAAGCAGGGTCCGAAAGTCAGGCTCGACGATGGGACCTCCGGCCGACAGTGAATAGGCAGTCGACCCAGTCGGGGTGGCCACAATCAGCCCGTCGGTGAGAAAGGTAATGAAGTCTTGACCATCGATGGCGACAAGCACCTCGACGGCTCTACCACTCTCGGAGCGGTCAACGACCGCCTCGTTCAAAGCTCGGCCGATCCAGGTCTCACCGTCGGCCCACACGTCGAGCATCATTCTTCGCTCGATGGTGAGCTCACCAGCCAGCCAGGCGTCGAGATTCGATTCCATGTCGCTGGGATCAACCTCGGCCAGATAACCAAGGTGACCGGCATTGACCCCCAGAATGGGGACCCCATGGCTGGCGACGAGCTCGGTCGCCCGCAGGATCGTGCCATCCCCGCCGAGACTGAGGCAGGCATCGAGGCCAGGACCGAACTCGCCCTCCGGGACACCGAGCTCAGTACGGCCGATCAGCTCAGCATCGACCGTCGGCAGAACGACGTCAACCGTCGATCCACACCATTTGATCGCTTGCTTTGCCAGATCGAGCACCCCGATTCGGTGCTGATGGATGACGAGACCCAGGCATTTATTCACTGGTTCCTCGCTTCAGCCTTGGCCACCACGTTGGTGAGCATCTCCTCGATCCAGGCTGGATCGGCGTCTGCTCCGATCTCGCCAAGGTTAGAGCGCCCAGACTCGAGCCAGACGATGAACTCGACATTACCGGCTGACCCGGTGATGGGCGACACCGCGATCGAGCGGAAGGCAAGCCCGAGCTCGGCGGCGGCCCTGACCACCTCACCGAGCACCCGACGCCAGATCTCGGGGTCACGGATCACTCCCCGTCCTCTGGACGCCTCGGCCCGGCCCGCCTCGAACTGGGGCTTCACCAGGGCCAAGATGGGGCTACCAACGGCCAGCGAGGCCAGGGATTCAAGAACCAGCCGTAGTGAGATGAAGGATAGGTCGGCAACAATGAGGTCGACGGTGCCTCCGACCAGTTCGGGTGTAACCGTCCGGATGTCGGTCTGTTCATGGACGTGGACCCGTTCATCGGCTCGCAGACGCTCATGGAGTTGGTGGGTTCCGACATCAACGGCAAACACCTGAGCAGCGCCACGCGCCAAGAGACAGTCGGTGAAGCCTCCGGTCGAAGCACCGACATCGAGACACCGCCAGCCGGCAGGATCGATACCGAATTGGTCAAGCGCGACTTCCAGCTTGAGACCGGCCCGACTCACATAGCGGGGCGGCGGCCCCAACAGGCGCACGTCCTGAGCCGGGTCAACGAGGCGGGCCGGCTTCAGAGCCGGCGCACCGTCGACTAGGACCCGGCCCTGTTCGATCTCGTCCCTGGCCAACTGGCGGCTGCCAACCAAGTTTCGTCGCACCATCTCGGCGTCAAGTCGCCGTCGAGCGGCCACAACCACCTCGTCCCTGGGATTCCGGGGTAGAACGCTAGCGCCCCGGCCACCGAATGATCACCGAGACGCTAGTACCGGGGGGATCTTGACCGGCGGGGTTGACGGATGACCGCCTCCCCGACCGGGCTACGAGCGGTCGTCGCCAGCCGGGTCTTCATCGCCGGCAGCGTTGTCGGCTACCGCTTCGACGACCTCGTCTGCGGCGGCTGTGCCTTCGGTCGACGTATCGTCGTTGACGTCGCCGACTGCCGCCTCGACCACCTCGTCCTCGCCGACAGCATCATCAGCGACTTCGTCGCCAGCAGCAGTCTCTGCGTCGGCATCGGCTGATTCCTCGGCTCCCCAGCCATCAGGAATGGGAACACCAGCCTGACGGGCGGCCCGGGTCGCGCTGTTCACCACTTCGGGACCTCGTACAGCCACGAAATCGCGCACATCTCCGACGGCGCCGCCAAGACGGCCGACTGCGACCTTGACCCCATCAGGCACGGTCTCGGACTCCTCGACATTGCCCTTCAGACGCTTCCACTCGTCTTCGATCAAGCCTGCAGTCTGGTGGAGGATCTCTTTGGCTTCGTTGGCTCCCTTGGCGAGAGTCTCTGACAGGTCGGGTGACTTCTTCATAGGTCCCATCATACAAACTCAAGCGCCCGCTTGCAACTGCAAGCGGGCGCTGGCGCCCATTCCTCCACGACCCGATCTAGGCTGTCAGCTAGCGAACGCCACTGGCGGCGAGCACCCGGCGCGGGATTCGGAAATACGAGGCACATTCAGTTGAGGCAGCTGCGTCCGCTGGACTACGTGCGGTCCATCGAGAGCATCAGAACGGAGCGTGGCCTGCTGGTTGCAGGCTGCTTGTTCGTCGCGGTATTGAGCGCTGGCCTAGTTCTACGACCAGCTCCAACCGGGACCAGCCAGTTGACACTACCGACCAGATCCGGGGAGGCCGATACCGCCATCTCGGCCGAGTCGCCACCGATCAGTCTGCGGGACGAATCGCTGGCTGGAGCGTCGTCGAAGGAGGCAGTAGCCGGCCCCACGACCACGATCACGGGAGCCTCAGCAGCCGCCTTTCCCTACACGGTCCATGATGTGGCCAACACCCAGCAATGGTTGGCTGCTACCAACTCGGCTCAGCCCGGCGATGTGATCAGACTGGTGGCAACCATCAACCAGCCCCTGAGCTATCGCGGCTCACGATTCCAGCCCGAGAAGCAGACCGGAACCGACGGTACGGCAGACCGTCCCATAACCATTACCGCTGCCCCCGGCATCTGGATCGACCCCGGAAACCAAACCAATAGGGTCCCCGCCCTCGACATTGCTCATACCTCACACATCCAGGTCATCGGGGTGCGGGTCAGGAACAGCCAGTTCGGGATTCGGGTCCAACATTCGGTCGGTTCGCCAGAATCGCCGATCCTGTTGTCCAACAATGAAGTCACCGATATTGGCCACGCAGGCATCCATGTGACCGGCCACCTCTCTACCCATGAACCGAGCAGGTATATACGGGTCATCGGCAACACGGTGACGAAAACGGGACGGGCAGCACCTGAATTCGGTGAAGGTATCTATTTGGGCTATGGCTCTCAGGAGTGGGTCGACAACACTTCGGGAGTGGAGATCTTGAACAACGAGATCTCTTTCACGACGGCCGAAGGAATCGACGTCAAACCCGGAACCAGGAATGTGCTGGTCGAGGGCAACATGGTTCATGATCTCTCACCGATCCGGGGTGGAGCCATCTCAGCCCACTATGTCGGGGGTCGCATCAACCCTGCAATCGGAACCAACAGCAACCTGGTGATTCGCCGGAACCGAATCTGGAATGTGAATCTCGACGGGACATCGGGTTCGAACGACTGGGCGATCTGGGTCGGACACGGTGGCGTCACCATCGAGAACAATGTGATCTGGGGACTGCGAAACGACCCTAACCGCACTCGAGCTGTGCGAATCAGAGGACTCCTCGACTTCGGCCCCCACCCGATCCGCATCATCGACAATGTCTTCTGGACAGCCACCGGTTGGGTGGCCGAGGGGTCGCCGTCAGCCGCCAGCCAGGTCCAAGCGTCTGGAAACCAGGGTTCAGCCGGAGCGAGCGGAGTCGAGATAACCCTGAGCCCCCATCCGGTAGTGCCAGCCCTCGGCGCCGGGGGCACTGCCGACAGCGGAGTGGGTCCAGGCTCGGGTTTCGGCTTCGCACCCGATGTCGACCTCACGTGGGTACACCCCGAATAGGGTCTCGAGTCCTGACTGCTTGTAATCGAGCACCCAGAGCACCGGGTGATGTGCCGCTCCGTCCGCTAGCGGGCTGTCAACCGGTAGCGAACGGCGCGAAAGCCCCGCTGGCTCATCTTGTAGGCGACATGACCACGCCTGGTCCGCAACAGGTCGGACTCGAGGCGGCCCAGCAAGCTTGCTCGGCCCGTCAAGACGAGATCACGATGCTTGGACCCTGCGGTGTGGCCGAGATGGTCGAGGGTCCTGACCACCTGATCGTAGAAGTAGGGGGCATGCACCTTGTCGTCGCCGTGCATGATGACGAGGGTGCTGCCCTGGCCAAGGCCGGCCGAGACGGTGATGTCGTGGACCAGGTTGGGACTGGCGAAGCCGTTGTCAACCAGGCTGCGGCTGGCGGCCTGAAGAGACAGGAGATCCCGGGCGATGAGTGTGGCTGGGGGGTAGCCAGATCGTCCAGCGATCACGGCTCGGTGTCCTTGACCAGGGTTGACTACCACCGATGGGCCAGCCTCGACACCCTGAAGGGCGTTTCGCAGCATCCGACTGGGATACGAGAGGCTGTCGAATTCGGGAAGACCGGTGACGGTGCGCACCGTCCATCGCATCGACCGGTCACTGAACTCGGCCTTCTTCCGATCATAGGTTCCGGTAGCGAAGGCCCCGACTGGCTGCAACGAAGACGGTGACGGCTCTGTCACCCGAGCAAGGATGACATGGTGTGTGTTGTTGCCCTTGGCCAGTAGTACCTCATATCCAGCCTCCTCGACCAGCTTGGATACGAGGTGAGCCAAGGGGTCCACCACGACCAGGCCGACGATCGCTCCATCATCTGCCACCGACGCTGCTCCCCCTATGAGATTGGCGATAACCTCCTCTCCCGCCTTGCCAGGGAGGTTTGAGACGATCAGATCAAACCGGTCCTCACCGATATCGTCGTAGCCGAGTGAGCCGAGGATCCGATCGTCGGAGAGTCCCGATCCGGAGCCGAGTCCGTTGCCCGCCAAGTTGCGTCGGGTGTAGCGACAAGCGAGCGCGTCTCGATCGACGGCAGTCAGGTGACGCCCTGGGTCGAGGGCTCGCAACACGACGCCCAAGCTTCCATTGCCACAGCCAAGATCGAGAATCCGCTTCACATGATCGAGAGGGATCGACTGCAGGTGACGGAGCAGCATTGCCGTACCGGCGTCGAGGTTGCCGCTGGCGAACACGGAGCGAGCAAGCTCCAACTTGATCCGCTTGCGGTGAAAGGCGAAATCGATGGTCCGCAGCACGAATAGGTCTTCTTCGGCCTCCGCTCGAGGCCATTGTCCGATCTCTGCGCTCACCATGTGGCTGATGGCTCGCTACCTCAGCCGAGGGACGCAAGCCGTTCGGCAACGTCACCGAATTCGGGCTCCGCGTCCAAGATGTCGCTGAACACGCGACGGGCTCGTGGTAGGTCGCCGATACGTTCGTAGAGATCAGCCAAGGTGTACCAGCGGCGAAGGTGATGCAATCCCGGACGCCGAGGAGGATTCGGTGCCCGTTCCAGGATCCTTATGGCCTCGGGCAAACGGTCTCGGTCAGCAAACCCCCCGGCGTACACGATGCGACCCTCTTCGATCAGCTCGGCCGACGGTGACGCCGCCCCAAGCTCTTCCCACAGTTCCGCGGCCCTGTTCCAGTGCTTGAGGGCGCGACAGCAGTCGGCCCAAACCGGGTGTTGCTCCACCGACCCCGTCAACTTGGCGAACTGTTCGATCTGGGCAATGGCCTTTCGCCAGTTGCCCAACCGGTAGAAGGTGAGACCTCGAAGCTCATAGACCTCGGGAACCCCAGGAGCAAGCTTCTCGATCGAAGCCAGCAGGTTGTCGGCCTCGGTGTAGCGCTCCGCCTCGAAAGCGATGGCAGCCTCCACCAGTCTGCGCTGCAACTTGGTTGCTGTGGACGATGGGACCGACGAGAAGTCAACACTCGACACGTCGATATCGCGACGCTTCCGCTTCTTTGCCGATGACTTCCACGGCCCAACCTCACTATCGACACGCTCGACCCGGACCTCGTCTCGGATGACAGGAGGAGGCGGGATCCGCTTCGGTTTCCTGACAGCCCGCGACCGGCTCTTTGGGCCGTTCGAGCCTGCCCTGGTCGACGAGCGACCGCTACCACCTCGATCTGATGATCCTCTTGACTTGCCCCGGTCGTGACCTGGACCTCCCGATCGGTCGGGTGGGCGCCTCGAACCGCCACCCGACGAGCTGCCACTGCTGCCGGGCGACGAACCTTCGCGGCCCGAACGGCCGGAGGAGCGCCCCGAGTTCCGGCCACCAGACTTGGCGCCCCCAGATGAACGTCTCTTCCCGGACGAACCAGGATATGAACGTGTGCCATCGGCCATCTGGTCAAGGCTACCGGTCGGAAAAAGCCAAATGGGGATCAGCCTGGAGCTGATCCCCATTTGTTGAGAAATCCGGCGGCGTCCTACTCTCCCAGGCCGTCTCCGACCAAGTACCATCGGCGCTGGAGGGCTTAACTTCCGTGTTCGGGATGGGAACGGGTGTGACCCCTCCGCAATCGCCACCGAAATCTATGGCGGGCTTCCCGGTCGATCAAGACGGGGAAGCCCTGCGTTGTAGCGGCCCCTTGACGGGGCCTATTTGTTCCTCAAGAACTGAATAGCGAGCACGAGCTGCAATGAAATGCAACAATATCACAAGCCCTCGGCCGATTAGTACCGGTCAGCTGAACACCTTACGGTGCTTACACGTCCGGCCTATCAACGTAGTCACCTACTACGGGCCTTACCCGGTTACCCGGTGGGAGATCTCATCTTGAAACAGGTTTCCCGCTTAGATGCTTTCAGCGGTTACCCCTTCCGCAGGTCGCCAACCAGCCATGCTCCTGGCGGAACAACTGGCACACGAGAGCTGCGTCCATCCCGGTCCTCTCGTACTAGGGACAGCCTTCCTCAAATCTCCTTCGGCTGCAGAGGATAGGGACCGAACTGTCTCACGACGTTCTAAACCCAGCTCGCGTACCGCTTTAATGGGCGAACAGCCCAACCCTTGGGACCTGCTTCAGCCCCAGGATGCGATGAGCCGACATCGAGGTGCCAAACCTT
>JAAETV010000490.1 GCA_024227975.1 Actinomycetes bacterium | reverse complement strand
CTCGATCCCCATTGTCTTTGTCGTCTGCTTTGCCATTGTCTACTTCGGGAAGATGCTGGCGGCTGAGGTCCTGGTCTCGATCGTGCCAGTGCTGGTCTTGATCGCTGGGGTGTTGATCTCGATCTTCCAGGGGGTTGCAACTCCTTCGGAGTCCGGGGCCGTCGGGGTCTTCGGGGCCCTCATCTTGTCGGGTCTCAACTATCTGTTCGATCAGGTACTGGTGGCCGAGGGAGCGACCCACATAAGCCCGAACTGGAAGCTGACTCGGACCGCCGTACGCGAGGCAGGCGTGTCTACGGCCAACATCACGATCCTCGTCATGACGCTCCTGTTCTCCTCGCTATTCTTCCGCATGATGTTCCGGGAGCTCGGTGGAGCCGATCAGACGGCCGAGTGGTTGTCGAACATCCAGGGAGGCAAGGCCGGCTTCGTGATCGTGGCCATGATCGCGGTGTTCCTGCTTGGTATCAATCTGGAGTTCCTGGAGATCACGTTCATCGTCGTCCCCATCTTTGTTCCAGCCATGGAGTTACTCGAGTTCACCGATGTCGAGCGGATCTGGTTTGCCGTCCTCATGGCCGTCAACCTCAACATGGCCTTCATCTCGCCCCCGGTAGGCTTCTCGCTCTTCTACCTCCAGAGCGTCGCCCCCAGCGAAGTCAAGACATCTGACATCCACCGTGGGGCCCTGCCATTCATGGCCCTCCAGGTCATAGCTCTCGTCGTGCTCGGCTTGTTCCCTGGCATCGTCGAGTATTCGTTCGAGCTGTTTTCTTCGAACGCTAGAGCAGGTTGAGTATCCGACAATATGAGCTTCACATACAAAGGGAGAGAATGGACATGGTTGTCGAATCACAGGAAGCCGAATCGCAGGAATCAGCGGAGATGGACCGCCGCTCGTTCTTGAGCAAGGCCGGTATCGGCGTCGCCGGTATCGCCGCTAGCAGCGCCATTCTGGCGGCCTGCAGTAGTAGCGACGACGAGTCGACTGACGGGAGTGGCGATTCCGACTCCGATCCAGACTCCGACTCCGACTCTGATTCCGACGAGGTCACACTGACCCAGGGTGAGCCAGAGCTGGAATGGGAGATGGGCACGAGCTGGCCAACAGCGCTGGTGACCCTGTTTGGTGCGGCCCAGTTCTTCACCGAGCAGGTCAGCCGACTCACGGGTGGGAAGTTCAAGATCAACGCCAGGCCTGCCGGTGAGATAGTGGGTGGCCTCGAGGTACTGCCGACGGTCCGGGACGGGGGTATGGAGGTCGGCCACACCGCTTCGTACTACTACGTTGGGCTCAGCCCAGTTCAGCAGTTTGGGACGGCAGTACCGTTCGGTCTGACCCAGCGGCAGCAGAACGCCTGGCTGTACCAGGGGGGTGGCCTCGATCTCCTCAATGAGTTCTACGCCGAGGAGTATGGCATCATCGCTTTCCCTGCCGGTGGTACCGGGTGTCAGATGGGCGGCTGGTTCACGAAGGAGATCAACACCGTTGCCGACCTTCAAGGTCTGAAGATGCGCATTCCTGGCCTGGCTGGCCAGGTGTTGACGAATCTGGGTGGTGAACAGATCACAGTGGCCGGAGGCGAGATCCTTACCTCGATCGAGACTGGGGCTATCGACGCCGCCGAATTCGTCGGGCCCACCGATGACCTCATCCTCGGCCTAGACCAGCTCGGTAGCCAGCTCTTCTACTACCACCCCGGCTGGTGGGAGCCAGGCACGGCGGTCGAAGTTCAGATCCCGCTGGCCTTGTGGAACGACCTACCCCCTGAATTCCAGGCCGCGGTCGAGAATGCTGCGGCCTACGCCAACATCAACACGATCGCTACCTACGACGTGCTGAACCAGGCTGACCTTCAGAAGGTGAAAGAGTTCGCTGACATCCGCGAGTTCTCGCCTGAGCTCATGTCGGCGTTCCGAGAAGAGACCGAGAATGTTCTCGACTCGGTTGCCGCTGATGACTCGACCTTTGCCACCATCCTGGAGTCATGGCGGACCTTCCGCGACGGTATCGAGGAGTGGCACGGGTTGGCTGAGCGCTCCTATCTCACCCAGCAAACGGCCTAGTCGCCTCCCGGTAGGTGACGTGGCAGCGCACCCACCGTTTCCCCCTACCTGCTGGCCCGGCACCCTGGATGAATCACTCAGGGCGCCGGGCCGCCAGTAGTTGGAGTTCCTGATCTTGTGATCGGCTGGCGGCGTAGACATGGCCGTCGATTGACCACTCCGAGGCCAGCATTGACCCTCCGACTCGTTCGAGGTCGGTTGACGGTGGAAGCCGTCTCACCAGCTCGGCGGCCCGTTGTCTGATCCTGCTTCCCCGGAACCAGACGAGCCCCGATGTGGTGGCGACCAGGACCCAGTAGTTCGAGGTTGCTGAGGCGGCGACGGCAGCCCCAGCGGCGCCAATGACGAGGCGGGCCGCCCAGCCCTCAATGTCAACCCCGATCGCCACGCCGATCAGGGCGATGAACGAAGCAAGGGCGTACAGGGGCATCCATCGGTGTCGCTGCCACACATAGGCGACCTGGAGGGCATGCTCCCCTTCTGGGAGCAGCCGATTGACCGACCTGGTCAGGTAGTAGCGCCGCATTCCCCCAACCTTAGATGGCCTGGGGATCGATCCTGTCTCCGACCGGAAGCGGTCCTGGCTCTAGACCGCATCTAGACTCTGGCACGGACAACAGGCGGTCCACGGTCCAGGTGGACTCGCTGAGGGTGACCTGCGGTGTGAGGGGAGTGTCGACCGCTACGTGAGCAGGCAGAAGCAGCCGCTGATAGGCGACGTGGCGAAAGCGGCATCGGTTTCGGTCGCCACCGTGAGCCGTGCTCTTCGTGATGACGGGCAGGTAGCGGTGGCAACGAGAGCCCGGGTGCTGGCTGTCGCCGAGCAGCTTGGCTATGTGGCCGACCCCCACGCCAGCCGGCTGAGGTCGGGGCGTCACCATACCGTGGGCCTGGTAGCGCCCCGCCTTCACTGGTACCTGAGTCGGATCGTGCTCGGGGTCGAGCGGGTGCTGCACACCGCGAACCATGATCTGCTCCTGATCGCTATCGAGACGCCGAAGCGGCAAAGCGACTTTCTGGAGGCCGCGAGCAAGTTCGCCCGACGGGTCGACGGTCTGCTCCTGGTCGATCTGCCGAGCATTGATGGGGCTGGTGAACGGCTCGGAGGTCTGCGCACCCCGATCGTCACCGTTGGGATGACGGTTGACGGACGCTCCAGTATCACGATCCCCAACCGGCGAGCCGCCCGGGAGGCCACCGATCATCTCATCCAGCTCGGACATCGCCGAATCGGCCTCATCTCGGTTGGTGAGACCGAACCCGACGGGACAACGGCATCTAGTGTCGTCGAACGCCTGGCTGGCTACCGCCATGCTCTGGCCGCAGCCTCCATCGACTTCAGACCTGAGTTGGTGGTCGAAGGCGACTGGAGTCCGGCCAGCGGTCAGGCAGCCATGGCCCAGCTCCTCGACCTGGCCGAACCGCCGACCGCCGTCTTCGTGGTTTCCGATGAGATGGCTTTCGGAGCCGTGGCCGAAGCATCCCGGCTGGGCCTCTCCGTGCCGGGTGACCTCTCCGTCGTCGGTTTCGATGATCATGACCTGTCCGAGGTGATGGGGCTCACGACCGTGCGCCAATCAGTTGACAAACTCGGTGAGGAGGCGGCCCGGCTCCTGCTCGATCAGGTGGACCGAGCGGGCCAGGCCCCCGAAGCCACGGAGTGGGCCCTTGAGCTGGTGGTGAGGGCATCGACGGCTCCCGCCCCCGAAGCCCTCACCAGCGCACCTACCCCTTGACGCTGCCGGCCAGGAGCCCTCGGACGAAGAAGCGCTGGAGGGAGAAGAACACGAGTAGGGGGATGAAGGCCTGGACGAATGCGCCGGCCGTCAACAGATGCTCATTGCGGCCGAAGTCACCAGCCAGGTTGGCGATGGCCACTGTGGTCGGCAGGTTTTCAGATCCGGCCGCACCCAGCATGGTCACCGCTATGAGATAGTCGTTCCAGGTCCATAGGAACTGGAAGATGGCGAAGGCGGCCAGTACCGGGATGGACAGGGGGAGAACGAGACGCCAGAAGATGGTGAAGTGATCAGCCCCATCGATTCGGGCCGACTCGAAGATGTCCTTGGGCAGGCTGACGATGTAGTTGTGGAGCAAGAAGATGGCGAAAGGCATGGCGAACCCGGTGTGGGTCAGCCACACTGCCATCGACTGGCCGTTCAGTGCCCAAGCCGGCACCAGGGTCAGGGTCTTGTCGAGCCAAGGAAGGGTGAGGTGGGCGCCTTCGCTGTACATCTTCAATAGTGGGATCAGGGCCACCTGTAGGGGGATGGCCAGGAGCGAGATGACACTGATGAACAGGATCCTGCGCCCTCTGAACTCGATCCAGGCGAAGCCGTAGGCGGCGAAGGCGGCCACGGCGATGGGGATGATGGTGGCCGGGATAGCGATGGCGGCTGAGTTCAACAATGAGTCGGTGAGGGTGTTGGTGGCGCTGGCCGACAGGACGCTCTCATAGTTGTCGAGGGTGACCCGAGTGCCCGTGTTGTCGGCCTGGAATGTCCACCAGCCACTATTGCGTTGGGCATCACGAGGGCGGAAGGAGTTGATGGCCAACCCGATGGT
>JAAETV010000489.1 GCA_024227975.1 Actinomycetes bacterium | reverse complement strand
GGTGTACCGGCACCCGGCAAGTTGGACGCAGCAGCGGCCGCGACATGGGCTCCGTCCGGACAGCCACGGGGAGAGGAACCCGTAGCAGCGCCAAGGAATCCGCCTATAGCAGGGGCGGTGGCCAGCCCATCACCGATTCCCCCCAACTTCGAGGTGGTCTCCAAGGGCGGGGTCGAGGTCCGCTACCAGCCTGGCAGCGCAGGTGAACGGGCGGCCAAGAGCCTGCTGAGGGCGGCCGTCAACGCCAGGAGTGAGTTCCGTGGGTTCGGGTCCGAGTCGTGGGGGGTGACCGTCACCATCAATCTGGTCGATCCCTTTCCCGATCCTCTTACCCGCCAGCTCGTAGTCAGTGGCTCCTTCATTGATGCGGGCCGCTACGAGATATGGCAAGTCGTCACCCCTGAGACCCCGCCCGAGGACCCCCACCGGGTTCTTGCCCTCTTGTTCGGCGCCGCCTTGCCGTGCTCGGCCGACGCCGAGGTATTGATCGAGGGCTACGGGCTTCATCTCTGTGACGCCATCGACCTCGACGCCAACCTGAAGGACCGCCTCTTGCCGTCGCTCGACGAGGCCGAGGGTGAGTTGCGCAACGCCATGACCGTGTCGTTCGTGCGCTTCCTCCTCGAACGCGAGAGCGAAGCCGTCTTCTGTCAGCTCTTGGCCTCTCCTCCCGGTCGATTGGAGGAGGGTTTTGCCACCCACTACGGAGCGACCAGAACGGCTCTCGAGGCGGCCTGGCAGCGCGATATCCAGGAGGGAAAGCCTGATGTGAGGCCAGGAGAGTTCCTGCGCCTCTCGCTCGAGTACCTGAAGCCGTACAAGCTCGGCCAGGTCGAGCTCTTCCTCTACATGCTGTTGAGCTTGGCTTTCGTCTCTGCCTTCCCTTTCGTAGCCCGAGAGCTGTTCGATTCGGTCATCCCCAGTGGTGAGCTCTCCCAAGTCATCAACCTGTTGATCATCTTGGCCATCACTTTGGTCGTCTCCGTCGGTGCCGGACTGCGACAGGCTCACCAGAGTGCCTATGTCAGCGGGGCTGTCGTTCGCGACATCCGACAAGTCATGTTCGAGCGCCTCCAGCACATCCCGACGTCATCGCTTGGTCGCTACCCCCAGGGTGATGTCTTGTCCCGCCTGTTCAGCGATGTCGGTCGGGTTCAGTCCGCGTTGTCGGACACCATCACCCGAGGCATCTTCCAGGCCGTCTCGCTGGTCGTCAGTGCCATCATCATGTTGGCGTTGAACCTGCCGCTCGGGGTCATCGTGTTGGTAGCGGCTCCTGTTGCGGTCGCTGTCAGCCGCTTCATGGCCAAGGGGGCCACCGAACACAGGCTGGCTGTACAGCAAGACAATGCCGCCCTGTTCGGGGTGGCGGCTGAGAACTACCAAGCCAACCCCGTGGTCAAGATGTTCGACTTGGCCGGCTATGAGCGGGCCCGTTTCGGACGCAGTTCTGAGCGGTTGTTCAATTCGCAGGTTCGGCTGAGTCTCTTCGATGGCTTGCTCGGCCTGTCGGCCAACATGATCGTAACCGTGTTGCGGCTAGTCGTCCTCGGCCTCGGAACTTGGCTGATCTTCGAGGACCGCTTCACCCTTGGAGGTCTGGTCGCGTTCGTGTGGATCATGGGCGCGGTCGTGTCACCGGTGACGGAGCTGACCGCACTGGGACAAGACATCCAGGCTTCGACGGGAGCTCTGACCCGCATCAACGAGGTGCTCGACGCCGATCTAGAGGCTCGGGGCGAGAATCTCGGCGAATTGGCCCCGCTTCACCAGGAACTTCGTCTCGTCACCCTGGGATTCTCCTACACCCATGAGCGCTGGGCCCTCGATGGCCTCGATCTGGTGATCAAGGCCGGATCCAAGGTGGCCTTTGTCGGGCCATCTGGCTCGGGCAAGTCGACGGCGCTGAAGATGCTCATGCGGATGTACGAGCCAGATGAGGGAGCTGTCTTGGTTGACGGGGTCGACGTCCGCCAACGATCGCTGGCCTCCTTGCGTCGCCAGGTCGGTGTCGTCTTCCAGGACCCATTCCTGTTCGATACGACTCTGAGGGAGAACATCGCCCTCGGCAAACCGAACGCCACCGATGCCGAGATTGTTGCCGCGGCCGAAGCGGCCGAGATCGACGGCTTCCTCGACAGCTTGCCCCGAGGGTATGACTGCCCTGTCAGCGAAGGGGGTGGCTCCCTTACAAGTGGTCAGCGGCAACAGGTCTCGATCGCCAGAGCCCTTGTCCGTGACCCCCGAATCCTGCTACTCGACGAGGCGACCTCGGCCCTCGACCCGAAGACCGAGCGCCAGATCAATGACATCTTGGACCGGGTCGGAGGCGAACGCACCGTGGTCTCAGTCACCCATCGGCTGGCTTCCATCGTGGACTACGACCGGATCTTCGTACTGGTCGACGGCCATCTCGACGATCAAGGAACTCATGACGAATTGGTGGCCCGAGACGGGGTCTACGCCCGGCTGTGGGCCGAGCAGACCGGGGGGCTCGCTCCCAACGAAGCCCCGTTCGATGCCGAAGATGCACTCAAGCGGATCTCCCTGTTCCGAAGCCTCAGTGACGACGAACTGAATGGTGTCGCTGCCCGACTGCGGTCGGTCCCGCTCGCCGCCGGCGAGAACGTGGCCGACGCCGGAGGTCGCCTGGCCGTCATCAGCCGAGGTCGGGCTGAGTTGCTGACCCCCGGTGTCGACGGTGCCCTGGTTCCCATCAACGAGCTCAGTCAGGGTGATGTCTTCGGGCTCACCTCCCTCATCGCCGATCGGAGCGGAGGTAGCCTCCACGCTCTCGAAGCTCTCCAACTGCTGGTGCTCGACGAGGAGGCTCTGGCCGCCATCGCCAGCGAGCATCCCGCCGTGGCCGCTGGTCTCCTGGGTGAGACCGACGGACCAGCCCCAACCAGGGGAAGGCTGGTGACGCGCTCTACTATGGTCGGACGCGCGACGACCCGCCGGTGGTCAGATCGCAGCTAGGGGAGGCCTGATGAGCGATCAATGTCAGTTGTGGACTCATGAGTTGGAGGAGTGGTGTCCACAAATTCGGATCGGGAGCTGATCGAACGAGCACTCCCCGGCTACGAGGTCGGGGTCGAGCTCGGTCGCGGGGCCTGGGGTGTTGTCCTCAGTGGTCGCCACCGGCGCCTCGGCCGACAGGTGGCTATCAAGCAGCTACCGCGCGCCTTCGCCGCCGACCCCCAGGTCGGTAGTCGTTTCCTGCGCGAGGCCCAGATGGCAGCCTCGCTCGATCATCCCCACATCGTGCCCGTCTATGACTATGTCGAAGACGATGGGCTGGCCCTGATCGTGATGGAACAGTGCGCCAGCACCATCGGCGACAAATTCCGGACCGATGGGATTCATACCGACGAAGCGTGCGCCGCCACCCTCGCCACCTGCGCCGCCCTGTCCTACGCCCACAGTCAGGGCGTCCTGCATCGTGACATCAAGCCCGAGAACCTTCTGATCGACAGCGACGGGGTAGTCAAGCTGGGCGACTTCGGTATCGCCAGGGCCATCGACGTCGCAACCAAGCTGACGGCGACCGGGACCATAGTCGGAACCCCCGCCTACATGTCTCCTGAGCAATGTGGGGGCGAGGACCTCAACGCCTCGAGCGATGTCTACAGCCTTGGGATCGTCCTCTACGAGCTGTTGAGTGGCACCCTTCCCTTCAGCGATATCGGATCGATCGGCGCCCTCATGCGCCAGCACATGTTCGAGCCTCCGCGGCCGCTCAATGATGCCGCCCCCGATGTGCCGGTTCGGATTGCCGATGTCATCGACCGGGCCTTGGAGAAGGACCCGACCCGCCGTTGGGAGAGCGCGAGTGCCTTCGGGGTCGCACTGGCCGAGGCCACGTCTCATGCCTTCGGAGCGGGATGGCTTCGAGAGCGGCGCTTCGCTCTGCTGGGGGCGCCCGAGATCATTGCCGCCACCGAGCGCACGATCCAGGGTGACGGCCGAGCTGGAGCGGTGCTGATTGGGGGCGATGAGGAACCCCAGCCACCTTCTCGCCCGGTGACTCACTACCAGCCCCCCGTGGTCAGGGCTCCCGTTGCCCCCAGCTCCGAGCCCTCCGTTGCGCCCTCGACAGGGCTAGCCGAGGCCCAGACCATCGCTAGTTTCCGGCCCCCGACCCCGGCCGCCCCTGATCCGTTCCATGGCCAGGGTGGTGGCGGCTCAATCGCCGATTCCGATGCCAATCTCGGAGGCTCGGGCCCGGGCGGGGGACACAAGGCTCTGCTGGCCGTTGCTTTGGTCGCCGTTGTGGTCCTGGCTCTGATCGGTGTCGTGTCTGTCATTCTGATCACGGGTGGTGACGAGACAGCCGAACCAGACGACGACTTGGTGGTGACCGGTGACTCGTCATCGTCAATGACGACGGCCCCGGATGACCCATCGGGAACAGTGGGAGCGACGACTTCTGCGGTAGCCGCCGCCGATGATGTCGATGGGCTCGTCATCGGCACCCTGATCGACGAAGGTGAGCAGTCCCGAGACGCCGACCAGGTTGTCGCGATCAACCTGGCAGCAGACGATATCGCCGCCGCCGGTGGAGTCTTGGGTCAGCCCATGGTCATCCTCCCCGGCGGCTACGAAGACGACGCCAGCCTGGTCGCTCTGTCCATTGATCTTCTCAACGAGGGTGCGACCGCCCTCATCGGGCCCAGTGGTCCGGTCGATACCGAGGATGCGCTGAGCACAGCTACAGGGCGGGGGGCGATCCTCATATCGCCTACCGACTTCTTCTCCCGCCCGGACGATACTGGCTTGTACTTCCAGACCCGGATCCCGACAACGCTGATCGGTGAGGCCGCGGTCTCGATCCTGGCTGCCGACACCGGCTCGGTGGCCCTCGTCTACCCCGACAACCCATCCTCGAGCGAGGAGAAGATGCTCGAAACCCTGCGAGTTGCCCTCGGCCAGCGCGGATTCACCCTGACCGAGGTGATAGTCGTCGACGGTGGTGTGGGTGATGGCAAGGTAGCGGCGGCCGCCGACGAGGTGAAGGCTGCCGACCCCGATGCCATCCTGGTCTATGGGTTCATCAAGTTGGCTGCCTTCTACACCGCAGCGGCCAATGCTGGTGTCGGGCCTCAGGACCTCCCCTACGTAGCCGTGGCCGACGATGGCGTCTCCCTCGATCTGCCAACGGGGGCGATCACCGGGGTACGGGGGATCAATGTAGATTTCCTCACCGGTCAGACGCTGGAAGAACGGATACCAGCCTCCGACCTGTCGTCCTCAGCATCGCAAGCCTATGACGCTGTCATTGTGTTGGCCCTGGCGGCCGAGCTGGCGGGTTCATCTTCTTCGTCGGCCATGGCTGAGACCTTGCCGCTGGTCACCGGGGGCGGCCGGACGTGTACTTCCTTCGCCCAATGCAAGGACCTCATCGCTGATGGTGTCGACATCAACTATGTCGGCCCCGGAGGGAGCTATGTCCTGTCGCCCGAGACCGGTCGTCCGACAGCCGGCTACTTCCAGCTCAGTACCTTGGGCGACAATGGTCTGGTCGATACCCGGGAGCGCCTCGAGTTCGTTATGCCGGGCTGAGTGCTCCCGAGCTCAGGAGTTGGCCCGAGCAGGAGCGGCGGCCTCCAACTCGGTCCTGGAGAAGAGCGACCGCAGCTCGATACCGATCTCAGCCATACCTTCGGTTCCACCCTGCTCCCGGTCGATCACGCACAGCGTCGTATCTACGATCGCTCCCCGGTCGCGGAGGTCCTTGGTCGAGAGCACCACCTGACCGCCGGTGGTGATGACGTCTTCGATGATGGTCAGTCGCTTGCCGTCGATCGAAGGGCCCTCGGCCAGCTTGGCCGTCCCGTATTCCTTGGCCTTCTTGCGGACGAACACCGCTGGCAGTCCGGTGTGAAGCGACAGGGCTGTGGCAATGGGGACGCCACCCAGCTCCAGGCCAGCCAGGATGTCGGTGTCAGCCGGCAAGAGGGGGGCCAGCTGCTCGGCAACGGATTGAAGCAGCTCGGGATCGGATTCGAACTGGTACTTGTCGAAATAGGTGGTGGCTCTGAGCCCGCTGCGGAGCAGGAAGTCGCCACTCAACTGGGCCACGGCCGAGATCTGCGCTGCAAGTGCATCATGATTCACGACGTCGAAGCCTAACCGCCGATGCCGGGGCTCTGATTGTGCCCGACACGGTTCAGGAGGAATAGTAGACCGATGTCATCTGCCCTTCGCCTCGGTCAGCATGCGCCCAAACACGATCTGCGAGCCCTCCGTCGCTGACCTCGTCCCTGGAGCGGAACCTTCGACTGATCCCGGTCCACCAGGCGTTGGCATCGACCCTGGTGTGGATCCCGGTCTTCGTGCTGTTCACTCGGGCTCGGTTCGGGCTCGACGGGGCGGTGCTCTTGTCGTCGCTCTACTACCTGTTCGTGGTGGTGTTGGAAGTGCCGTCGGGGTGGATGAGCGACCGTCTGGGTCGGGTGCTGACCCTGCGCGTCGCCGCCGTCAGTTGGCTGATTGCCCAAACCTGCTATCTCCTGGGCAACGATCGGCTAGCCGTCATCGTCATCGGCCAGTTCTTCCTCGCTGGCGGGTTTGCTTCCCTGTCGGGGACTGACGTCACCTTCCACTTCGACACCCTGGAAGCTCTGGGTCGGGCCGATGAGTACGTCCAGCGCCAAGCCCGCGTCAGTGCCGTTGGCTTCACCGCCACCGCGCTCAGCGCCGTGATTGGTGGTCTCGTCGGTCTGGTCGATCTTCGTATGGCCTTCGTGGCCTCACTGGTGGCGGCGGTGGCCCAGTTGATCACGACCATGGGTATGAGCGAGCCGCCGGCTTCGAGCCGGGCCGAGGCGTTCGGGGCTCAGCTCCGGGTGTGTGTCAGCTACTTGCGTGACAGGTACTTGGGTTGGATCTTCTTCTACGGGGTCGCCCTGGTGACCTTGGAGCATGTGGCTGTCACCCTGATGCAGCCCTGGTTGACTGAAGTGTTGGGCCGAGGACCCAATGACGTCGGCGCCACCCCTTTGTTCAGCGGCGTGGTCTTCGCTGCCGCCTCCGTGGTCGGGGCTCTGTCGGCTCGTGTCAGTGCACCCCTGAGCGAACGGTTCGGGACGCCGACCACCCTGGTGGCCTTGGCTGTGCTGTCAGCCACCATCGTGACCAGCATGGCGCTCTGGGTCAGCGCCTGGGTGCTCATCCTGGTTGCCTTCCGCAGCGCCCAGGGGGCGGCGGCCCCGGTGCTGATCAGTGGGGCGGTAGCCCCTCGGGTCATGGCCTCTCATCGGGCCACCCTGTTGAGCATCAACTCATTGGCCGGACGGCTCGGTTTCGGTTTGTTTTTGTGCTATCTCTGGGCGCGCCACACCGACGATGTATCCGGCGTGCTCGGCTGGTTCTCGATCGTGGCCTGGACTCTCGTCGTGATCCTGACAGTCACCGCTGTCATTTTCACCGGCGACCGCCCAGGGCTCGCCAGGTCGGCGCTCAGGCGAGGAGGCCGGTAGCTTGGCCGCCGTCGATCAGGAGGCCGGTGCCGGTGATGAACCGGGCCTGCTCTGAGCAGAGGAAGGCAACGGCTTGACCGAAGTGGTTGGGGTCACCCGTGATCTTGGCCGGTACCGAAGCGGCCGCTGCTTCCTGGTTGGGCATGATCTTTGCCACCCGGTCGGTCCAGTGGGTGCCGGGCTGGCAGGAGTTGACGGTGACCCCGTCGGCTGCGACCTCGCGGGCCGTGATCTTGAGGAAGCTGGTGAAGCCAGCCCGGGCCACCGAACTGGCCATGAGGAAATCGATTGGCTGCTTGACCCCAACGCTGGTGATGGCGCACACACGACCCCAGTGCCGTTCCCTCATGGCGGGAATGGCGGTCCGACACATCTCGATCATCGATAGGCAGTTCATGTCGATAGCGACCTGATAGGCGTCGAGGTCGGTGTTGGCGAACGTCCCCGGTGGCGGCCCTCCGGCGTTGGTCACCAGGATGTCGAGCTGGCCGAGTTGGGCCATCGCCGCTTCCACGAAGGCTCGTCCTCCGGCCGGGTTGGAGACGTCGGCCTCGATAGTGATGACATCCCCGGGACCGACGGTCCTGATCTCGGCCGCGGCGGCGGCCAGTCGCTCCGGGTCGCGGCCGGAAATGGCCACCTGGACGCCATCCTCGACCAAAGCCTTGGCTGCTCCCAAACCGAGTCCGGCTGAACTGGCTGCCACTGCTGCTCTCTTACCGCTGATTCCAAGATCCATGAGGTGCGAACGTAGTCGCCAACTGGCCCTTCGTCGCATCCTGGGGTGAGGACTGCCTACCCATCGAGCTGGCGGATCAAGCCCTCTTGAGCGATGGTGGCGATGTGTTGGCCATCGCCGGTGAACACATGGCCGGTGCTGAGGCCCCGGGTGCGGATGATGCCGTGCCCGTCGAGATCGAGCAGGATCCAATCGTCGGCCCGAGCCGGACGATGGAACCACATGGCATGGTCGAGGCTGGCCGTCATATAGGTGTCGTACCACTCGCCTTCGGCCGGTATGCCCCGGGGGTGGGCGGTGGCCACCGCGTCCATGGGGTTGGCGTCGCTGAGATAGGCCAGGGCGCACGCTTGGAGGCGGGGGTCGTCGCCGAGGTCCTCGGGGAATCGGCACCACACCAACGATCGTGGCTGCTCGTCGATGACCTTGATGTCCACCCGTTCGATCCCCGAGCTCTCTCGAAGGGCGATGAGGGAGTTGGGATCGGGAGCGTCAGTCGGGAAGTCTGCGGTCTGAGTCTCGACCCCTTCCTCGTGGCGTTGGAAGGAGCAAGCAAGGTTGAATATGGCGCCCCCGCTCTGACGGGCCACCACCCGCCTGGTGGTGAACGAGCGGCCGTTGCGGATCCGATCGACCTCGTAGCGGACGGGTTCGGCTGGGTCACCGCCGAGGATGAAGTAGCCATGGAGGGAGTGAACGGTGTGGTCGTCGACCACTGTCTTGGTGGCGGCCCACAAGGCCTGGGCGATGACCAGTCCGCCGTATATCCGTCCCCACGGGTAGTCAGGGCTTTCGCCGACCCAGACGTCAGGGCCGTGGGCTTCGAGCTCGAAGATCCCGCTGATGTCAGCGGGGGCGGGAGGCTGGTTCACACGCCCGACGGTAGCGGCCCAGGAATTGTTCGCCCTACTGGCTGATAGCGGAGGGGCAGTCGAGTGTGGCTCGGTAGCCTGCAACGGAGTTTGGGGTCATCACGACGGGGGACAAGTTGACCGAAGAAGAGGGTCTACCGGCGTGGGCCGTGATCGCTGATGGCGGAGTCGGGCGAACGACGCAGGAGATCGTGCTCGAGCCGCCTACCGATGGACGGAGACCCCGCCTCCGAATCGCCCTACGGATTGGGGCGTTGGTGTTGGCTATGGCCCTCGGCTTCCTCATTGCCCAGTTCATCGACGCCAACCCATTCTCTGCTTCAGAACTGGAAGCAACGTCGACTGGTGAGGCCGACGACGGTGTGGGCCTCACCGACCAGAGTGGGGGAGGTACAGGAGACGGAGATGAGGTCGCTTCACTGCCGGTTGTCAGCACCGTCCATATCGACAACACGACGGTCGAGCCAGCCGCCCCGGAGCTGGTCTCAGCAGAGGTCGACCTTCTCATTGCCGACAACCACCTGACCCTTCGGGCCGTGGTCGCCGACGCCGACCTCGGCGAACGGCTGGAGGCGGCTGTGGCGGAGGCGTCGGGCTCGTTCGGCGCTAGCACCATCACCGTTGAGCCGTCGGCTGCGCCTGAGCCCTGGCTCGGCCAACTGCCGGAAGTGGTAGCTCGCTTCGCCCATCTCATCGATGGCTCGATCACGATCGAGGCTGATCAGGTTGTGATTACGGGGCGGGCATCGAGCCAGGATTCCGTCGACGATCTGGTCGATTTGTTGAGCGCGGCCAATGGCTTTCCACCTCTGACCAACCAGGTCGAGGTGGTCGCCCTGACGCCGGCTGCGGTCGAGGTCGTAGTGTCGAAGGGGGAGCTCACCCTCGTTGGCGTGGTCCCCTCTGATGCCATCCGACAGGATCTGGTGGTGGCGGTGACCACAGCCTATGAGGAGGGCACCGTCATCGATGAACTGGAGATCGACGAGACCACCTTCGCCGGCTTTGATGTGCTCCGGTTGCCGGTGGAGATCGTCACCTTCAGTCCTGGTGGGGACTTCACCGTTGGCGTCAGCGAGGGGGCCTTCTCAGCAGTATTGGCTGATGCCATCAGCTTCGAGGAAGCGGAGAGCGTATTGACGGCTGACTCCCGCCAGCTCATGACCAGCGTTGCTCAGGTCATCAACCGAAGCGGCTCAACCGTTACCATCGTCGGCCATACCGATGATGTCGGTAGCGACGAGGACAATATGGCTCTCAGTGAAAACCGTGCGAGCACCGTTGCCGACTACCTCATTTCTCAGGGGGTCGACCGGGCCATGGTCGAAGCCTTGGGTCAGGGTGAGAGCGAGCCGGTGACGTCGAACGAGACCGAGGATGGGCGGGAGCGCAACCGGCGGGTAGTGATCACCATCATCGAAGACCGGGCCTAGCCGTGGATGATGCCGAGCGCCGTCGATTGGTGGAGGCGTTGCACGACACGACCATGATGTTGGTGGTGGCCGTGGCCGGGGGTGGGAACGCCATCATCACCGACCTGCTCGATGTTCCGGGCGCTTCGCGGACCGTGTTGGAGGCTCGTGTCCCCTACGCCCAGTCCGCTCTGACCGACATGGTGGGGGAGGAGGCCATGGCTGGGGCCGGTGCGGTCTCGGATGCCATGGCTGAGGCGATGGCAACGGCCTGCCTTGAACGAGCCATGAGTCTGGCTCCTACTCACGAAGGACTGTTGCTCGGGGTCGGCATCACGGCCGCCCTGGTCTCCGACCGGACCAAACGCGGTGACCACCGAGCCCACATCGCCATCGCCGCCTCTTCCGAGATCGTACGTCATCAGTTCGTTGGGCTGGCCAAGGGTGATCTGGATCGCCTTGGTGAGGACCGGGTCGTCGCTGACGCCGCCCTGGAGGCCATCGCCGCAGCCTGCGGTCCAGACCATCGTCGAACCTGGGCCCGCCCAAACAGCTAGCGGCCAGGTTGGAGGAGGGCTATCCGCTATCGGGGTCCTCGGTCTCGGGCTCTATGGGTGGGTTGTCGTCTTTCGTCTACTGCTCATCAGCCAATCCCGTATACCCGACGAGCGGTCCCGGAGAAGAGGTCGGTTCGCTCCGACTGGTCGTAGCCAGTCGACATCTTCTTGAAGGCGTTCCACAGGGTCACATAGCTCACGGTTTCCCCGTCGACAGGGAAGTTCGATTCGAACAAGCACCGAGCCGGTCCGAAGGTATCGATGGTGTATCGAACGGTGTCGCTCCACAAGGCGACCACCTCATCCGATGTCGGGGGTAGATCGTTGGCCTCCCATCCCACCCCGAAACGGGTCATGCCGATACCGCCCACCTTCATCACCACATTGTCTTCGGCCGCCAGGTCAACCAGGCTGGCCCGGAGGCTGCGGTGGACCTCGTCTCGCCGCCCGGCATAGGCCCCGGTACCGAGTGGACCGCCGAGGTGGTTGACGATGATGGTCAGCTCTGGGACCGCACGAGCCAGGTCGACCACGGCGTCGAGCTGGGTGTGGTACTGCCATGCCTCGAAGGTCAGACCCCGATTGGCCAGTTCGGCCGCTCCGACTCGGAATGCCGGCTGATGATAGAGATCGGCCGGTGGCTCAGTCCGTGACACGGGGACACTCGGGTCGTCGGCCCTCGCTCCGGAATGGCGAATGCCGCGGAACCGACCGCCGGCTTCGGCCTGGTGTCGGTCGAGCACGTCCCCCGCCTTGGCCCCCAGGGTGAGGTCGACGTGGCTGACGATGGCGGCGATCTTGGCTCCCGAGGTGCGGTCGCTCTCGTCGGCGCGGCCGGCGACATAGATCGTCTCACCCACGGGACGGAAGGCCTCGGGGCCGTCGCTCAAATAGTTGGCCCCACAATCGATGAAGACGGTTGAGACGACATTGTGGCCACCGCTGGTGTCCTGGCGGAGATCTTCCAGTTCGTAGCGACCGAAGCGGCTGACGAAGTCCCACAGATGATGGTGACCGTCAACGATCTCCAGATCCGGTTCGAGGGCATCCTCGGTCCGCAGTTCCAGCCAACGTCTGTCCATCATTGCCAGATCCCCCTCAGGCTCGGTGGGTCTCGATGGTAGATCCTGGACCACCACCAGTTCGCTTTGAAGAGCGAAACAAGACCAACATGGCCTCTGATGCTGTTGACCGAGTCGAAATGGCCGAGGGTCCCGAAGAAGAAGACGAAGCCCTTCCATGGTTGGCGCATCGCGCGTTCCGGGCTCGTGATCCAGATGTTGCACAGCGGGCTCGTGCTCAACGCCTACTCTTTGTATGCAGTCCAGCTCCAGGGCGAGTTCGGCTGGTCCAACAGCGTCTTCGGTGGGGCCTTCGCCCTGAACCGGGCTGAGAGCGGGATACTGGGCCCGTTCCAGGGATGGATGACCGACAAGTTCGGCCCCCGCTTTGTGCTCAGGATGGGGGCCGTGGTCATGGCCGCCGGGTTCCTGGCCTTCAGCCTGATTTCATCGGTAACGGGCTTCTACCTGTCGTACCTGCTCATCGCCCTCGGCTCCAGCCTCGGTGGCTTCTTGACCATCACTGTTGCCATCGTCCACTGGTTCGAGAAGAAGCGCTCGAGGGCTATTGCCTTCAGCTCGATGGGGTTTGCCGTCGGAGGTTCGTTGGCGTTCGGGGTCGGGGTCATGATGGACAAGATTGGCTGGAGGCTCACGGCCCAGCTGGCCTCGGTCGTCAGCCTGTTCCTGATCCTGTTTCTGTCTCGTCACTTCGAGCGCAAGCCGAGCGATATCGGCTCGTGGCCCGACGGGATCGAGCCCGCCGATGCCGTCGACGCCAATGGCGATGCCGTCGACCCCGATCAACCTCCGGCCTCTCACTTCACTGCATCCGAAGCTATGCGGACCCGCGCTTTCTGGTTCATCTCCATCGGTCATGCCTCTGCCCTGCTGGTCGTCGGGGCTTCGATGGCCCATCTCGCCATCTTCCTCCAGGACGAGACCAGCCTCGGTCAGTTCCACGGCTCAATTGTGGTCGGGGCCCTCCCAGCCATGATGGGGGTAGGACAGCTAATCGGGGGCTACTTCGGTGACATCTACGACAAACGCATATTGATCACCGCCGCCATGGTGGGCCACGGGGCCGGGTTGCTGGTGCTCTCCGTTGCCGCTGATCCCGCCATGATCTGGCTCTTCGTTCTACTGCATGGGTTGGCTTGGGGAGTCAGAGGCCCCCTCCAGCAAGCCTTGAGGGCTGACTACTTCGGAGCCACCGACTTCGGAAAGATCATGGGCTTCTCGGCCCTGATCATGATGACGGGCATGATGATCGGACCGATCACGGCCGGGATCATTGCCGATGTCACGGGGAGCTTCCGGCTCGCCTTCGCCATCCTCGGGACGGTGGCCGGGCTCGGTGGGTTCTGGTTCTGGTTCGCCAAACCACCAAGCCCGCCCGCCCGTGTCGCCCCCACAGTCGATCACGAACGGGCGGGCTCGAATGAGTGAGCCCTGGTTGTCGCCCAGTCGCCCTAGTCGCCGGTCAGGGGCCTGGCCCGAGGTATGACCTCATCGGCCAGAAGCTCCATTGATCGACGCCATGGCTCGGCGATATCGGCATTGTCAGGCCCAAGAGTAGCAAGGCGTCGAGGCAAGTACCTTTCTCGCTGGCTGGCTGAGAAGGGAATGAACCACAGAGTGTCGGTGTTTCGCTCGGCCGTTGCCCCGGATATCACTGATCCATGGAGATCGAGCGACTGGCGAGATTCGAGTTCAACAATGAGGCTGACCGGTTGAAACTGGTCCGTCACCTGGTGGCAATGGCCAATAGCGGAGGAGGGCGGATCCTGCTTGGAGCCTCGCCGAGCGGTGATGAGTCCGGTCTGGCGACGGAGGCGGTCGCTCCTGTCTCCGTCGATTCGGTGAGGGAGCTGGTCGGAGGGTTCATCGGGCCTGACACGATGGCCGTTTCCGTCGAGCATCGGGCCCTCGGCTCGGAGCGGACCGTGGTCGAGATCGGGGTCGGCCCTACCCCTGAGCCGCCTCTGGTCTTGGTCAAGGCTGGGAGCCATATCGGGAGGGGCCATGCCGAGCAGACCACGCAGGTTGTGTTCGGGCCCAATTCGGTCTACGCCCGCCACAACGGGCGGACCGGGCTCGCTCGCCGTGACCACTATCGCCAGTGGCGCCGCGAGGCGGTCGAAGGGGTCCGTCGTCATCTGCGGGAGCGGTTGGATCTGGTGATCGAAGCTCCACTGGAGGCCCAAGTCCGGGTCCTGGCCGACGACGAGGTCCATGATCAGCCGAGCTATTTCTTGTCGCGCTCGGCCGACCTGTTTCGGGTGAAGCCCGACCAGCTCTTGTCGGCTACTGATCTGGTCTACCTCTGGCTCCATCGGGAAACCATTCAGGCTGACGACACCTCTTGTGAGCTGATCGTGCAGAGCGCTCTGCGCAAGCGTGCCACCCTCTACCCCTGGTTGGCTGTGTTGAGTGTGAGTGACGAGCAGGTCAGACGGTTCCTCTTCGGAGCTGTCACCATGAAGGACCGCGACAAGTCCGATGCCGCCCGGTCCATGCTCGGGGTTTGCGCCCTCTATTTCGACGAGACCGACTACACCCGTCTTGTCTCCCAACTGGGTGAGTCGAGCTACGCCCACATGCGCCAGGCGGCCCAAGCCTTGCCTGATCTGGCTGCCGCCCGTCTTCAGCTCGACGGTGAGCGGATGACGGGCGACGATCGGGCCACCTCGTCGGTCAGCGAGCTACTGGCCAGGATCGATGAGATCCTGAGTCGCCAGGGGGCCAGTTCCCGCCGAGTTCCGGCCCTGGGGCTGGAGCTAGTCGACCGAAAGCTGGCCGCTCGCCGGGTCTAGCTCACTGGTCGCCGACCAGTCGGCGACGGCTGTGCTCATTGGTCACCGACCAGTCGGCAACGGCTGTGCTCATTGGTCGCCGACCAATCGGCGACGAAATCTGCGCATGCCACCGAGCCAGCGGTCGTAGTCGCTGGCCTTGCGTTGGAAGTAGGTCTCGACCTCAGGGTGGGGGAGGACGAGAAAGCGTTCGTCGCGCATAGCGTCGACGCAGGCTTGGGCTGCTTC
>JAAETV010000488.1 GCA_024227975.1 Actinomycetes bacterium | reverse complement strand
TGTCGGGGGCAGACATCTCGGAGTTCGAGACCCGCCGCTCAACACCCGAAGGCCGCCCGCGCTTTGACGCCGTCGCCGCCGCGGCCGGCCGGGCCTTCGCCTCGCTCGACAAGCCCCTGATCGCCAAGATCTGCGGCTTCTGTATGGGAGGTGGGTTGGCCACCGCCCTCCAGGCCGACATCCGCATCTCGGCCGACGATGGCCAGTTCGGGATCCCGGCCGCCCGCCTCGGGCTCGGCTACGGGTTCAGCGGCATCCACAAGCTGATCGGGTTGATCGGTCCGGCCATGACCAGTGAGGTGATGATGACTGCCCGCCGCTTCAGCGCCGAGGAGGCCTTCGCCATGGGCCTGATCAATCGGGTGGTTCCGGCAGCTGATCTCGACGCCACAGTTGCCGAGCTGGCCAGCCAGATCGCCGCCAACGCTCCCCTGACGGTCAAGGCAGCCAAGGCCGCGGTTGGTGAAGCGGTGAAGGACCCCGAGCGTCGAGACCTCGACCGGATAGCCGTCATGGTCGAGACCTGTTTCAACAGTGAGGACTACATCGAGGGCCGACGAGCCTTCATGGAGAAACGCCAAGCCGAGTTCAAAGGCCGCTAGGTCCCCAGGAATTCAGCGACGAGGCAGCTCTTGTCTGGGGATGGGCGGTTGCGGTCACCTGACCCGACCAGCGGCTACGGTGAAAGCATGAGCCGCAATACGGCGACTGACAACGACGTCGAAACCCTGCGCCGTTCTGGGCAATGGGCGCTCTACTGGGAGCTGCTCCACTCTCGAGGCTCCCGAGAAGCCGTGGAAACGGCCTGGGCAACGCTGACAGACGACGAGCGGCCAGCCGCCCGAGCTGGACTCGAGGCAGCCAGAGAAGCCCGTGGAGAGAGGTTCGCGGCCCGCTCGCGAGCGAGCGCACTCGCCCACGTCGACGACCAACCTGAATATGTCGACGACCCCGTTGCCTACGCCCAACAGCTCTTCCGAGAAGGAGAGAACCTAGCCAGTTGAGCGGCTCGGTTGGGGTCAGAAGTTCCTACGTCGCCGACCTCGTCGAGGCCCTCCCGCTCCGGTTCGTCGACTTCTTGGCCGACGTTCACCCTGTCATCGTTGCTGAAGCGTCCGAGAGCTTTCCGGGGCCCGCACCAGCTGAGGTCGATCCCGAACACGATGTCGCCGAGATCCGAGGAACCTGGTTGGCCGGCCACTGCGATTACTTCGCCATTGCCCAGCTCCGCCTTGACGGGTCGGTCGATCTCGTCACGATCGAGTTCGACCTGGACCCGCTGCCACTAATCGACGACTGAGCCTCACGTGGGCCTGCGGAGCTCACATCCGAACGCGGCGATGGGACCGTCTACGTTGACGATCCCATCAGGTCTATTCGAGCATGCTCGCCGACCTAGCTGGTCGAGCTGGCCACTTCCCGGATGCGGATGGCCTGGAAGCGTAGGACCTCGATGATGGTCCCGAGCCCGAGGGCGATGCCGGTCAGATAGAGGGCGACACCCATCCGTCGTAGTCCGGAACCGATAGCAGCGAACTGGGCGCTGTC
>JAAETV010000487.1 GCA_024227975.1 Actinomycetes bacterium | reverse complement strand
TCGAATGCTGGCAACATGGTGGAGCACCCGTCGGGTCGGGTTGTCGACCATGACGACAAGGGGAAGCGGCTACACAGTGACGGATTGCTCGGTGATCGTGAGGCGACCTGGATACATGACATGTGTGCCGCGACCTCGGCCGAGCATGTGTTCGTGTGGGTGCATCATCCGCCCGCTTGTTCGGTCGCCACGGTGAAGGCCCAGGAGGAGTACACGGCCGAGTGGTCGGCCTTGCTGACGGCCCTGCCCCAGATCCGTGGTCTCGGTGCTGGGCACACCCACATCCCCGATACCTATGAGTTCGAGGGCCGGCCGGTACATGTGGCCCCGTCGTTCAAGCATGGCTTCGATCTCGACAACTGGACCTGGCTGCCGCCCGGTTACCGCACCTACCGCTTCGAAACCGACGGAGGGGTGTCGAGCGAGCTTCACCTGGTCGACGATGAACGATGGCCCCGTCGACCGATGGGTCGTACGCTCAAGTCGCTGTTCATGGGAGAGATCACCTTGGAGGAGCTGTACGAAATCGCCGCCCAGCGTGCCGTGCTGACGGAGAACCCATGACCTCACCGGCCCCAGAGCTGGCCAAGCGGCAACTCGACATCGGCACGATGATCCACGACTGGGAAGCTGGCGAAGCCTTCTGGGCTGAGATCGTCGGCCTTCCCTACACCAAGTTCGAGAAGGTCGGGGGTGGAGTTCGCCAGTACCGATTCGATGCCAACGGTTCGGTCATCAAGGTCAACCACTCTCGCAACCCAATGGAGCCGCACCCCACCATCCACCGGCGCCTGCGGGTGGTCTCTGACCGGGTGGCCGGTCCGAAACTGGTTCACGACCCAGAGGGGGTAGAGGTAGAGCTGGTGCCGGCCGGTCATGATGGCATCATCGATGTCGAGGTCATCAACGCCACCGCCGACCTGGTCGAGGCCCGGCGTTTCTGGATCGACGGGATCGGGGGCAGCGAGATCGAGCCGGGGCGGTTCCGCATCGGGGACTCGATCATCCGCTGTGTGGAAGAGCCGGGCTTGAAGGGTCCCACCCAACGCCCGGCGCCCGGGTTCCGCTATCTCACCGTGCAGGTCCAGCATGTCGACGAGGCCTGGTCGCGGCTGGTGGACATGGGGTTCGTTGGCGAACTAGCGCCGGTGAGCATGGGCGACACCGCCCGGGTCTCGTTCGTGCGCGATCCCGACGGTGGTTTCTTGGAGGTGTCGGAGCGAGCCGAGTTCACCGGCCACCCCATCCCCCAATAGGGCCAGGTTGTCCCCGGCCCGATCATTCGGTGATCGGCACGGCTGCGCTATGTCGAAGGGCTGCGATTGTCTGATCGACAAGTCGTTCCATCACATCGGCGACCGGTAGGAACTCTCGCATCCAGGTGACTCCCTGGCCGGCGGCGCTGTAGAGGAGGGGGTCGATCTCGTGTTCCTCGACGGCGGTCATCATGTCACCGACGAGCGCATGCTGGTACGGCATCTTGAGAGGTGATGGAGCGTCCTTGGCGTTCCACTCGTCGCTCCACTTCGTGTGGAGCTGGCGTTGGGGCTTGCCGCTCGAACCGCGGGTGACCGAGGTGTCACCACTCCCCGCGGCGAGCAGCTTTTCTCTCATTCGCTCACCGACGGCGTGGTCACCCTGGGCATGCTCATGGGTCCCGAGCCAGACGGTGCCCAGCCATACCCCTTGAGCGCCCATGGCGAGGGCGGCGGCGATCTGGGCCCCATGGCCGATTCCCCCGGCCGCCAGCACCGGCAGATCTCCCGCCCGCTGGACGATTTCAGGGACGAGCACCATGGTGCCGATGGTGCCAGTATGACCGCCGGCTTCGGAGCCCTGGGCCACCAGGAAGTCGAGCCCGAGGCCGAGGTAACGGTCGACGTGACGAGGGCTACCGACGAGTGCACCGACGATCTTGCCCGCTTCCTTCAGTGCTTCCACCGCTTCGGGGGTGAGTCCAACGCCGAACGCCACCATGGCCACATCACTGTCGAGCAAGGCTTCGAGCTGGCCCTCGAAATAGCTCGGAGTGCGCAGCACGGAGTTGAAGAAGCTTCGTCGGGTTGGGTCTGGAACCCCATAGCGCCGAGCCAGGTCAGCGACGAACTCTGAATGTTCGGGGGGCAACGAAGCCTGGACTTCGTCGAGTGTTTGATCTTCTGGCATCCCCGCCGGGATCATCATGTCGACCGCGGCCGGCCGGTCGCCCGATGCTCGCCGTAGATCGGCAAGCTTTGTCGGTACCTGCTCGGGAGGATCGTGGGCAATGCCGTAGACACCGAGGCCACCGGCTCTGGTGATGGCGGCGGCTACTTCGACCTCATGGGTGAATCCGAGGATGGGCACGTCGATACCGAGACGCGCCGCGAAGTCGGTGCGGATGGAGGCCATGTCGGTTCCTCTGGTCGGGTTCGGGTATGGAAGGAGGATATGAAGCTCCTACTGCACACGGCCAACCGCCAGACGCAACACAAGAGCACCTGACCGTAGGGCGACGTTCTCCGATGAAGGCTGACCTGGACTGATCGTCGGTACCGGGGGTGACAGCCGATTACGGTCCCGGGTCGTTGGGTGGGTTGTCGTTTTTGAGTTTGTTGTGTCGGCTGCAGAGGATTTGGCCGTTGGTGGTGTTGGTGGGGCCGTTTTGGTTCCAGGGGGTGAGGTGGTCGGCTTCGAGCCAGGTGATGGGGGCATCACAGCCTGGGTATTGGCATCGTCCTCGTGCTTTGACCAGTAGCGCTTGTTTGGCTTGTGGGGGAAAGGTTCTGGTTTTGCGTCCGTGTTCGAGGATTTCTCCGG
>JAAETV010000486.1 GCA_024227975.1 Actinomycetes bacterium | reverse complement strand
GGTTGGTAAAGAAAAAGCAAAAAACGGAGGTGGTTTCCAATACGTAGAAACTATAAAACACCTCTTTGGCATCCAACATAAAGACGATTCCAGAAAGTAGTTTTTTTTATTAAGTAATCATACAGAAATGCAAGAACACAACGAAATTCTAATGCATTTTCCATTTCAAAATGGTAAAGTACTAATGATTTTGGTGCGCATTCAGTGAACGACGTAGTATGCAAATAAAATAAAATCAGAAAAAAGGATTTTTTTCTGGCTTCATAAGCTAAAATAGTATAAAAACAGGAGCATGGAAGCAACTTTTTTTATACAAGGTCGCAAAATAAGTGAAGAAGATATCTTGTTTGTTCGAAGACTTATTAATGAAAATCCTGATCTGCACAGAAAAGGTCTTTCCATCAAACTGGCTGAGCTTTGGAGCTGGCGAAATGCTTGTGGTAAGCTTAAAGACATGTCCTGTCGAAATTTTATGTTAAAGCTTCACCGGCAGGGACGTATTGTATTGCCCGCTCCCCTTCGCCCTCCAATTATCAGGAAAAAGAGTTTTCCCGAACAACCCCATTCAAAGCTTCCCATCGTT
>JAAETV010000485.1 GCA_024227975.1 Actinomycetes bacterium | reverse complement strand
TCACCCGTCGAACCCATGATCAGCACGGCACTGGTGCCGTTCGAACGCTGGAAGTCGAGCAGGGCCTCGAAACCAGCGAAGTCGATCGACCCGTCGGCATTGAAGGGTGTGATGAGGGCTACGAACGACCCCTCGATCCTGGCGTGCTCCATGGTCGACCCCCGATATCAGAAACCAGCTTCTGTGTGCTGTCTACTGTTCCTGACAAAGACCGTACTGCACCCACCTTCGGCCGATCCCATCGTTGGCCAGCTCGGGTCGAACTCCCAGGCGGTAGGCCTATCCCCAGAGCACTTCGTAAACGGTTTGGGGTTCGGCGAAGCCTTTGAGCTCGGCCAGGATGGGCTCACCGAAACGGATGTCGTCTTGGCCGGCGGCGATTTCGTGGACGACGAGGCTGGCCATGATCTGGCCTCCTTCGGCCAGATTGGCGACCCGGGCGGCCATATTGACGTGGCGGCCGAACAGGTCACCGGTGATGTCAGAGATTGCCTCGCCGGTATGGAGCCCCATCCTCACTCGGACGTCGGGCCCGTCATCGTCCATCACCTGCTCCTGGACCGTGATGGTGAAGCGCAATGCCTTGGCCACGGAAGGGAACGTCATCATGAACCCGTCCCCCATCGACTTGACCTCCTCTCCACCCCAGCTATGGAGCCCCTTGCGCGATGCTCAGGGCCACTGCGCCCTGATCGGGGTCAAGCTCGGGGGGAGCGAAGACGAGCAGAGGGCCACGGCCCAACGTCTCCACGACACCTATGTCCAACCCAACGACTTCTTCACCATCAAGGCCACCGGTTCGGTCGAGATCAGTCGGGTGGCAGCGGAGGAGGCGAGAACGATCTGCAGACAGCAGAGCTACTGGCCGCCCCCTTCACCCTCGTCGGGTTGCTGACCGTGTTCCGGGGTCTGCGAGCCGCCGTGCTGCCCCTGGTCGTTGCCATCTTTGCCGTGCTCGGCAGCTTCATGGCCCTCACCATCGCCGTCCAGTTCACCGAGATCTCGATCTTTGCTCGGACCCTGGTCACGGCGCTCGGATTGGGTTTGGCCATCGACTACAGCCTGTTGATGGTGGCCCGGTTCCGGGAGGAGAGGGGGGCTGACCGTCCGGTGGCCCTCGCCGTCAGCCGTACCTTGCAGACGGC
>JAAETV010000484.1 GCA_024227975.1 Actinomycetes bacterium | reverse complement strand
GGGCGGCGCCCTACCCGATCAGGTCTGGGGCGATGCACCAACCGAGATCAGCAATATCGGGAATGATGTTGCGCCTCAGGATGACGAGGTGGGGTCGCCGTGCAAGACATGAAGCCCCCTTCCGAGATAGCATCAAATAGGATAGCGACCGCTACAACCGACGTTGGGGGTTGCAGCGATTGGCGAACGCTATGTTTTCAACCTCAGGAGACGATCGTGGGCAGGCATCCCAAGTTCACCGACGACGAGGTTCTCGATCGAGCAATGAGAGTCCTTTGGCGGCGAGGTCCGGCCGCGGTGTCCGTTCGGGATCTCGAGGTTGCTCTTGAAATGAAGGCTCCTTCGATCTACCGCCGGTTCGGCTCCATGGACCGCCTCAGGCTCGCTGTCCTAGATCACTACATCGATCGCGTGGTGGCTCCCCGGGTGGCGAAGATCCTGGACGGGTCCGGGGATCCGGTCACGAACATCACACTGTTCCTCGAACAGTCAGTGACCGAAGGCCGCGACGGCGGCGGATTGATCGGCTGCTTGGTCACGACCGCGGGCATCGAACACGGAGGGAACGGTTCCCCTGAGCTGCGGTCGACGCTCGACCAAGGCCGAGCCAGGATCGAGGATGGCATTGCCCGCGAGGTCCAACGCGCCAACGATTTGGGACTGCTGGCCCCTCACGTGAACGTGGAGAGCACCGTCGCCGTGCTCACCCTCTCCGCTCAGGGCCTGATGGCGATGGCTCGGGCTGGTGTTGAGTCAGCAGAGTTGCGCTCTCGCGCTCGGGCAACGGTCGCCGCCATCGTCGGCCCCGACGCGGAGCGAGGTACCACGAGTCCACCCAAGGCAGAAGGCGTCTAGTAGAGGTGATCGTCATGACCCAGCCGCCTGTGGGGCACTCGACCCCCCCCGCCCGAGCCCTGTCGGTACCCTCGTGGTCCGTCGAGAAAGCGGAGCATGCTGACCCTGATCTCGACGAGACTGGGAGATGTGGCTGAGCTTCCCGTACCTCTGACGACCTTGACCGGTCGGCGCATCAGTCTTCGACCGTTCCAATTCGATGACGCCGCCGAGATCGCCGAGTCGTGCCAGGATCCGGACATTCCACGCTTCACCTTCATGCCCGAGGCAATGACTGAAGCTCAGGCTCGGGAGTGGATTGAGCGACGACTGGAGCGATGGCCACAAGGACTATGCACATTTGCCGTCACCATCCCTCCGTCTGATCGATGCGTTGGCCAGGTTGGAGTCCTGCTTGAAGGCCAGTTCCGTCGAGCCGAGACCTTCTACTG
Organism: Actinomycetes bacterium; assembly: GCA_024227975.1. The sequence continues at coordinate 3,648 of JAAETV010000484.1, read as the reverse complement.
GCTCGATTCACGAGCCCGAGGTCAAGGCGTCGCAACCGAAGCTCTGAACCTCGTCACTGAGTGGGCCTTCACTGACCATGACATCGTCCGAGCCCAACTCATCACGCACCCAGACAACCCAGCCTCGCAACGAGTCGCCCAACGATGTGGCTACCAAAGAGAGGGAGTGCTTCGAGCCTGGGAACCGGTCAAGAACGAGCAACCCGATGTGGTCATGTGGAGTCGTCTAGTCACAGACCGGCCCCCCGGTGGAGAGCAATCGTAATCGGTCACTTGCCGGACGCCGAGAAACCCCGGCGTGCTGTCGCTGTCCTTTGTCGCGAGGGGGCTTCCTGGCGTGGTGAACGTAGCGGTCTGCCCAAACTCCCAACCGGCATCAGTCGGTAGCTCCGAATGGGCGCAAGGATTCCCGATCTGCCAGGCATCGATCGACTGGGAGGCCGAGGGATATAACGCCCTGCTCGGATGGGTGCAGCTCGTGGGTACGCGGGCCGCCGACGATGACGACTCGCGACACTGGGCGACTGACCCGCTGGAGGTCTACGACGGTCTCAACACCCCGTTCGGCTTCTACGGTCTCAGCCCCAGACTGTTCGATGCACCGGCCCGAAGCGATCGAACACGGTCATTGGACTGGTATGCCGAGAGCTTCCTGTGCTTCTCACCGTCATCCCCTATGGTCCGTGAGGCCCATCCGGTTGCCGGATTCTCCTGGGGCTTCGTCCTGAGCAGTGGTGAGATCACAACCCTTGAGCCGAAAGCCATCGAGCGGGCGAGGTGGAATCGTCACGTCGGCCTACTGCGGTCTACCTACTCAGGCTGGACCTTCCCGGACCAGCCCTGAAGAAACCGCTATGACGTGTGCCCGGCAACGGCACGACCCGGGCGCTGATAGCGCCGGCCCGGGGATTAGCCTGACTGCTCGTGAGTGACGCTGGTGGCCGGAATCAAGGGTGTGGTCATCGCCCGTCGACACGTGCTCCTCGTGCTGAATGACCGCGATCAGTGGGAGCTGCCCGGTGGCCGGCTCGAAAGAGGCGAGAGCCCGGTACTGTGCGTCGAGCGTGAGATTCACGAGGAGACTGGCCTGTCGGTGACGGCTCAGGTGGCGCAGAACCTCAACAACGGCGAGTTTCGCTAGGTGACGGCCGACATCTTCGACACCGACGATGATGCCAAGATGATCGAGCACTGGGACGTAATCGACGAGATAGTCGACGAAACCGTCTCGGGGCACACCCAAATTGACGGTCCAACCGAACCGACCGACCTCGACAAAACAGAGCAGAACAGGACACTTGTCAGGGGGTTCCTCGACGATGTCGTCAAGGGTGATGACTACGACAAGCTGACCGACTACACCTCCGCCGAGACCTACGTCCAACACAATCCCAACATCAGCGACGGTCTCGAAGGCCTCGTTGCGTACGTGGCTGAACTCGCCGAGCAGGACAAGACCATGGTGTACCAGGAGATCCACAAAGTGATCGGGTGTGGCGACCTCGTCGCAACACTGTCCAAGACGAACCTGGGCGGCGTCGACATGGCAGTCATCGACCTATTCCGGGTCGCCGAAGGCCGCATCGTCGAGCACTGGGACGTCATGGAAGAGATCACACCCGAGCAAACATGGGTCAACAGCGGCAAGTTCTGAGCACATTCCGGAACACCACCGGTATCCCGCTGCCCTCGTGGACGGCCTAGAGACCCCTATCGACCGTCCATAGCAACCCAAGATCGGATGACAGAACCGGCCGGGAGACACCGCCCGATCAGAACGGTGAGTTGACGAGCCACCGATCTGAACCCGATCGATAGGCGTAGGCTGCTCCGCCAACGGAGGTGGGCATGGCTGAGATGCATTTCAAGGAAACACCGCTGGCGTTCAGGGTGCTGGGGTTTCTAGGACCTCTCCTGTGCGTGGTGGCCATGTTTGCCACGTTTGTGTTCTCAGTTGCGACCGCTGCGCTCGTTGTGCTCTGGATCGCGATCGTCGCAGTGGCACTGAGCACCAGGATCTGGGCCAGAGTTCTGCGAGAGCGACGGCAAACCACGAACTAGAGGAGTGATCAATCAGGCACTGATGGACGACGGACAGATCGGGAATCTCAGGTGATCGCGGCTCCTCGTCAGACCCTTTGGCCTCCTGTGACGGAAGCTGCTGCCAAGGGCCAAGTAGCTCATTCGGTGTGGACCTCGGTTGAGTCCGAGCCTCTGACCAGATCGTTTATCTTTGGCTGGCCTCGTACGACACCTTCGGTCACGGCAGGCCAATACCGATGGTGCTCTACATCGGGCCGCCGTCGATCGAGCCTGAGTGGCGGCCGCACTCGCCGATTCGGCCTGGCCCTCGATCATGGAGAGGCGGCCAGTTCGTAGAGCGAGTCGGGATGGTCGGCGATCCAGGTGGCGACGTCGATCGCCTCGGGCTGCTCGTAGCCCTCCGGAAGCAGGATCAGACCCTGGGCGGTCAAGACGAGCACCTGCCAGGCGTGATAGCCGAGGTAGGCGTCGGGGTAGTCGGCCATTACCGCGGCGTAGGCTCGAACGGCACGGACGTAGTGATCGGAGTTGTTGTAGCCGAAGATGGCCCGATCGAGGTCGCTGCCCGCGCCGCGGTCGATGAGGTACTCGGCCGCACCCCGGATGGCGTCTGCGTTGAGGGTCGGGTCGCCCTGGCAGCACTCCTCCCACGTCGTCGGGAGGAACTGCATGGGCCCGACCGCGCCGGCGCTCGACAATCCGTCGATCCTGCCCATCTTCGTTTCGATCAGGTTGATGGCGGCCAGGATCTCCCACGGCACACCGGTCGCCTCGCTCGCCTCCCGGTAGTAGGCGAGCAGCTCCTCAGCAGGGGCCGGGGCCTTGATCCGCCACGCCGGCAGGGTCGTGCCCAGCACGTCGGGGAACATGGCCGAGAGCTCCCGGCGGGCGGTCCAGTTCTCGACGACGGCCCTGGACACGGCCGGGTCGACGGTGACTACGACGTCGTCGGCCCACGACGGGTTGGCGGCCAGGGTCCGGTAGAGAACCTGCTGGCGCCGACCCCAGGGCCGGGCTCCGGCCTCGTCGGTGCCGGGGGCCCGCAACGCCAGTTCGGCTTGGCTCAGCGCAGCCGCCAGCTCCGCGGAGGAGCCGGGAATCGGGAGCTCGGCCGGATCGGCCGTTGGATCAACATTGGTGGTCGCATCGTCGCCGGCTGGGGCAGGGGTCGGGAGCGGCGGGGCCAAGATCGTCGGGACCGGGGTCGGAGAGATCGAGGCAGCGCTGGCGGTCGCTTGTGCACCGATGGTGGCCGCCGTCGATCCTGGCGACATTGCCTCGTCGCCGCCAGCCGAGTTGCCGTTTGAGCACGCCGTCAGTGTCATGAGCAAGACGAGGAAGGGGGCAACGAGGGCGAGGGAGGTGCTATGGCACGATCTGCCAACCGAGCCGGTCGGTCCCGATGGAGTGGGTGTAGGAAACGACGATCCACTCGGTAGTGGCACCGACCTCGACTTCGATGTGGCGGCCGTAGGCACCGTCTCCCGAGAACACACCCTCCCAGTTGTAGTCGGTGAGCCCGGCTGCAGGGTCGCGGCGTTCAGGTGTGGACCCAGTAAATGGGACGGCGGTCTCAGCCGATCGACGCAACACCCCAGTCGATCG
>JAAETV010000483.1 GCA_024227975.1 Actinomycetes bacterium | reverse complement strand
TCAGGCACGTTCTGGATCAGGCCCTTGTAGGCATCGGACAGGTATCGCAGCACCACCCCCTCAGACCGCTTCAACCCATAGTGCTGAACGTATTCTCGGAACGTCATGGCTCTCTCGTAGAGGTCACGAACGATTGATTTCGGGGCAACGTTGTCGCCGCCGACCCAGGGATGATCGATCCGGAAAGCATCGAAGGACTGGTACAGCCACTCCTTGTTGGGGCGGGGTGGTTCCACCTCGGCCAAGCGCTCCATCCGCTCCTCGTATTCGACCCCCTGCGACTTCAACTCAGCGATCAGGGCCCCCTTGGCCTTGTCGAGTTGGGCCGCGATGATCACCCCAGGGTTCTCCAGTACCGACTCGATGATCGTCAAGACCGACAGGGCATGATCTGGGCCATCACCGGCGGGGTCGAAGCCAGACCCGTCCAGTTGGACGATGGCTTGGACGGCCCACAGTGACAGGGGCTGGTGGAGGGCGAACTCGTCCTGGAGGTCGAGCATGACCCGGACCATGCGGCCCTCCTGGTCTGGCTCCTCGAGGATCTCGAGCAGCCCGGCCTCGAGTAGGGATCGGTAGATGGCGATGGTGCGGCGGATGTGACCCCGGCGACGCTTGGCCGTCTCATGGTTGGTGGTCAGGAGTCCCTTGATGGCCCCACAGCCGTCGCCGGGCCGATCGAGGAGGGTCAGCACCATCTGATGGTTGATCCGAAACGACGACGTCAGCGGTTCGGGCTGGCCGCCGACAATCCGGTTGAAGGTATCTTCGTTCCAGTGGGCGTAGCCGCGCTCGGGTGCCTTCTTCTTCACTACCTTCTTGCGTTTCTTGTTGGCCCCGCCGCCCGCCGCCTTCTCCTCGGCCCGACGGTTGTCGACCACATGGGGCGGTTCCTGGACCCACACATAACCGATCTGGTCGAACCCCTTGCGGCCTGCCCGGCCTGCGATCTGGGCGAACTCCCGATTCGAGAGCAGGCGGACTGAGGTCCCGTCGTATTTGCAGAGCTGGGTGAACAGCACCGAACGGATTGGCACATTGACACCGACACCGAGGGTGTCAGTGCCGCAAATAATCTTCAGCAGGCCGTCCTGGGCCAGCTTCTCAACCAGCAGCCTGTACTTGGGCAGCAGCCCAGCGTGATGGACGCCGACCCCGCCCAACACATAGCGCCGCAGGTCCTTGCCGATGGGGGAGTCGAACCGGAAACCCCCGATGGCCTCCTTGACCTTCTCCTTTTCGGCTTTCGACAAGGGATCGAGCGAGAGGTAGCTCTGGGCCGCCTCGGTTGCCTCTCGCTGGGTGAAGTGAACGAGGTAGATGGGGGAGCGCTCGGTCTCCAACAGCTCCGAGATCGACTGATGCAAGGTGGTGTGGCGATACTCGAAATCCAGAGGTACCGGCCGCTGGCTCGAGCTCACCAGTTCGGTCGGGCGACCGGTGCGCTCGGTCAGCTCCCGTTCGAAGAATTGGGTCGGGCCCAACGTGGCCGATAGCAACAAGAACTGGCAGTGCTCCAGCTCCAGCAAGGGGACCTGCCAGGCCCAGCCTCGCTGGGGGTCGGCGTAGAAGTGGAACTCATCGATGATGACGACATCGACATCGGCGTCGCTCCCATCTCGCAGGGCCCAATTGGCCAGGATCTCGGCGGTGCAGCAGATGATGGGGGCGTCGGGGTTGACCTTGGCATCGCCCGTAATCATGCCAACCCGATCCGGACCGAAGTCGCGACAAAGGGCGAAGAACTTCTCCGAAACCAGGGCCTTGATCGGAGCCGTATAAACACTGCGACGATCGTCGGCCAGGGCCACATAGTGGGCGGCCGCCGCCACCAGCGATTTACCAGAACCGGTGGGGGTGTTGAGGATGACATTGTTGCCGGCCAGCAACTCCAGGATCGCTGATTCTTGGGCCTCGTAGAGGGAGATGCCCTCCCCGGTCACGAACTCGACGAACCCGTCGAGAAGAGCATCAGGATCGGGGGCTGGTGGCAGGTGTCGGATGAGCGGCGGAAGTTCTTCGGCTGTGGTCATAGGGGTTGGGTCGCTCTTCAGCGGAACAGATCCTCACTCGGGTCGCGTACGATGTCTTGGGCAACGCTGCCCTCCCCGAACCAGGCCGGATCGGTGCCACGGATGATGGCGACTGCGATCCCCGTGGACTTGCCCCTGACCAGTTCGGCCGCTCCAGCCAGCTCGTCGACGATGCACACCTCGGTGACCTGCAGCTCCCGTCCGACGGCGTCGTCGGTTCCTCGGAGGTCGAGGATGGGGAGGATGCCGGCGGCACCGATGGCGATATCGGTCAGCCCCCGGCGCCAGGGTCGCCCGAAGGTGTCGGCCACGATGATGGCGACCGAGACCCCGACCCGACCGGCGATGGCATCGCGCAGGCGGCGAGCCGACCGGTCAGAGTCTTCTGGCAAGAGGGCCGCGATATCGGGCTCGACGTTGGACCGGTCGATGCCGGCGCTGGCGCACACGAACCCATGCTTGGTCTCGCTGATGATCAGGTCACCCCGCCGCCGGATCACCCTCACCGACTCGGCTACCACCAGCGGCTTGTGCGATTGGGGATCGTCGGGGTCGACCCGCACCAGCTGGTTCTCGGCCTTCGAGATCACCTTCTGGGAGACGACCAGCACATCTTGATGGCGTAGACCGGGGGCCTCTTCGGCCGAACCTGCTGGTCCCGTGCCGGTGCAGGCCTCGATTATCAGGCCGGCCAGATCATCGCCTGGTTTCACCTCGGGCAGGCCCGGCACGGGGATGATTGAGAGCGACCGCAACATCCGGCCATCCTAGGACCACCTGTCAGGTCATACAGGTAGTGGCCAGGGCATCAGTGGTGGCGGGATCCGACATCACGGTGGCCGTGACCACCGGGGTCACTCCGAGGGCTTCGATGGCCGGCCCGTCAGCCCCGTCGACCTCATCGATGACCAGGGTGCCGATCAGATCGCAGTACCAGTTGGCCACCCCGACGACCGATGCCTCCCGGCCCAGCTCATTCATGAGCCGATCAGCTGGACCTTTCAGCGCCTTGCCCCCGATGATGGGGGAAACGGCGACCACATCATCGCGTCGGGCGGCCACCGCCTCCCGCACCCCGGGGACGGCCAGAACCGGATCGATGGAGACAACGGGGTTCGACGGGGCGATCACGATCCGATCAGCCGAGCTGATGGCCTCGACCACCCCCGGAGCCGGCTTGGATGTGGCTGCCCCATCGAAGCGGACGGCGGTGACGGCGACATCATGGTGGCGACGGACGAAGTACTCCTGGAACGAGATCTCGCCTTCGTCGACAGTGGTGACCATTGTCCGCAACCGGTCGTTGGTCACTGGAATGAGTTGATAGTCGAGTCCCCAGGTCCGGGTGATCTCGGCCGTGACCTCGTCCAGGGTTGCCCCCTGGCTCAGCCGGTGGGTTCGATAGAGGTGCGTCCCGAGGTCACGATCCCCCAGACCGAACCAGTCGACACCCCCATAACGGCTCAGCAGCTCCATGGCCTGCCAGGTCTCGCCCTCGAGCCCCCACCCCCGCTCGCCGCTCACGGCGTCGGCGGTGGTGTAGGTGATGGTGTCCAGGTCGGGAGAGATATGGAGCCCGTGCAGCTCCAGGTCATCGCCGACGTTGGCTATCGCCACCAACTCGTCGTTCGGCACGACCCGAATCATTCCGACCAAGAGCTTGGCTGCTCCTACCCCTCCGCAGATCACCACCACCGACATCGGATCCTCCTCACGATCACGCCAGCTGACGTTGCTGGCGGGTCACCAGGTCGAGATCGGCGTCGACCATCATGGCCACCAGTTCGGTGAACCCGGTTTTGGGCGACCAGCCGAGCTCGGCCTTGGCCATCGAAGGGTCACCGATGAGCAGGTCGACTTCTGCTGGCCTCATGAATTGCTCATCCTGGACCACATGATCGCTCCACTCCAAGCCAACATGCTTGAATGCCAGCTCGCAGAACTCCTGCACCGAGTGGGTCTCGCCGGTGGCGACGACGAAATCCTGCGGCTGGTCTTGTTGGAGCATCAACCACATGGCTTCGACGTAGTCACCAGCAAAGCCCCAGTCGCGTTGGGGGTCGAGGCCGCCGAGGCGCAGCTCGGTAGCCAGGCCGAGCTTGATCCTGGCCACGTGATTGGTGATCTTGCGGGTCACGAACTCCAGGCCCCGTCGGGGACTCTCGTGGTTGAACAGGATCCCGCTGCTGGCGTGCAGGTCGTAGCTCTCCCGGTAGTTGACCGTGATCCAGTGGCCGTACAACTTGGCCACCCCGTAGGGGCTACGGGGGTAGAACGGGGTCCGTTCGGTCTGGGGCACCTCGACCACCTTGCCGAACATCTCCGAGGATGAAGCCTGGTAGAAGCGGATGTCGCAATCTACGTCGCGAATGGCGTTGAGTAGCCTCGTCACCCCAAGAGCAGTCGTCTCGCCAGTCAAAACGGCCTGTTGCCATGAGGTCTGAACGAACGACTGGGCTGCGAGGTTGTAGACCTCGTGGGGCCGTACCCGCTGGAGCACATCGCGCAACGACATCTCGTCGAGCAGGTCGCCCTGGAGGATCTGGACGTCGTCTTGGATGTGGGCGATGCGTTCGAAGTTGACGGTGCTGGTTCGACGGACCATGCCGAACACCTCATAGCCCTTCTCTAGGAGGAACTCAGCCAAATAGGAGCCGTCTTGGCCGGTCAGACCAGTAATCAGGGCACGTCGTGACATGGGTCGAATCTCGTTTCATAGTTGCGGCGGGAATACTGAAGAACGGGTTCAGGTGGCAGTAGCCACCCGCGACCGAGCGTCGTCGAGGACGTCGGCCAAGGTCTGGTCGAGGGAATAGTCGGGCTGCCAACCGGTGGCCTCACTCAGCTTGTGGTGCGAGCCCTGCAAGATCGGTAGCTCAACGGGCCTGAGACGAGTTGGGTCCACCATGGTCGTGATGGGAACCGTTGCCTGCGCGATCAGAGTTGCCAGCATGGCTTCCATGGCGACGGCGTGACCGGAGCAGACATTGTAGATCTCTCCCGGCTCACCTGACTCAGCCAGCAGCCGGTAGGCCCGCACCACATCTCGAACATCGGTCATATCCCGCTTGGCGCTGAGGTCACCATGGGCCACCTCGCCCCCTCCGTGGCGCTCAGCATCGGCGATCTGGGTGGCGAAGGCAGGAGCAACGAAACGGTCGCTCTGGCCTGGGCCGATGTGGTTGAAGGGACGGACGACGATGACCCCGAGATCATGGGCTCGCTGATATTGGAGGCCGAGGGCTTCGGCCGATTGCTTCGAGACGCCATAGGGGGAGCGGGGCGATGGCGGATGGGACTCGGTGATGGGTTGATCGGCGGGCGCGACCGGGCCGTAGACATCGGCGCTGGAGATGAGAACGAACCGGTGGGTCTTGGCTGCCAGGGCTGCTTCGAGGACCGAGAGCGTCCCCAACGCATTGATCGTGAAGGTCATTGCCGGGTTCTGCCACGAGCCGCTGACGTCGCTCCAGCCGGCCAGGTGGTAAATCACTTCGGGCTGATGGTGGTCGACGGTCTCGATCCAGGCTGAGCCGTCGAGGAGGTCTGGACCGTTGTGTAGGTCGAGGCCGACGACGTCATCGCCGGCACCAGCCAAGGTCCGGGCGAGATGGGGGCCGACGAACCCGCCGGCGCCGGTAATCAGGGCCTTCATCGGTTGGTCACTCTCGATCGGCGGCGGCTGCTACGACCACGGATGATACCGGTCCCAGGCCCCGTGTCGGGGACGGTTTGTTTCCCCTCAGGCCGTCTCAACACAGAGTCGGAGGTCTATGAAGTCGCACGGGGGGCCCGGGGCACTAGTATCAACCCTTCGTGAGTGACCTCTCCGCAGCCATGGCCCCAGCTGCGACGAACCCCGGTAGCCACGCCGTATACGGTGATTCGATCGACGGTACTGGGGCGGCCGACGCCCCTCCGGTCGTTGCTGTCGTCGTTGCCTCCGATCCGGGTGAGCACTTTGCCGAGATGTTGGCGTCGCTCGGCAACCAGGACTACGAGAATCTGTCGGTCCTCGTCATCGATGCTGGGAGTGACGAACCGATAGCGGACCGGGTGGCTGAGGTCCTTCCCGATGCCTATCTTCACCGGTTGACGGGTGACCCGGGGTGGAGCGTCGCCGCCAACCAGTCGATCGAGCTCGTCTCCGGCTCACCGTTCTTGTTGTTCTGCCACGACGATGTCGTCCTCGACGACCAGTGCGTCTCGACTCTCATGGGGGAGCTCTACCGCCGCAACGCCGGTATCGCCGGGCCGAAGATGGTTCGCTGGGACGACTCCCGCAAGCTCCTCCAGCTCGGGATGGGATCGGACCGCTTCGGGGTACCTGTCGAGCAGGTCGAGCGGGGCGAATTCGACCAGGAGCAATATGACTCGGTCCGTGATGTGTTCGTGGCCCCTGGTGGTGTCCAGCTGATCCGAGCCGACTTGTTCGTCGCTCTTGGTGGCTTCGACCCTGGGATCACCCTCATGGGCGAGGATCTCGACCTCTGCTGGCGGGCCCATGCCGTTGGGGCCCGGGTGTTGGCTGTTTCCGACGCCTCGGCCCGCCATCGAGAGGCAATGGAGGAGCGCATCTCGGTGCGCGACCGTCGCAAGTTGGCTACCCGCCACCGCCTGCGGACAGTGATGGTGACTTCGACCGGACGGGGCCGCTTCACCTCGGTGCCGATGACCATGCTGTTGATTGTCATGGAGGGCCTCTACTACCTCCTCTCCGGCCGCCGTGGGCAGGCCCGAGATTCCTTCTCAGCCATCGCCTGGAATCTCAGCCACCTTGCCGAGATCCGTCGTCGGCGTCGGGCACTGCGTCAGATTCGTCAGAAGAGCGAACGGGAGGTCCGGGCCCTTCAGATTGGTGGCTCGGCTGCCCTCAGTAGTTTCTCTCGAGGCCAGTTCAGCTCGGGCCAGGACCGCTTCTCAGGCTTCCTTGGCGCTGTCCGTTCTTCGTTTCAAGGGGAGGACTCGGGCAGCCTGCGAGACGCAACGGTCTTGGCCGTTGGGGTCTCCCTCGTGATGCTGCTGGGGAGCCGCCACCTCGTGACCAGGGGAGTCGTTCCCGTCGGCCAGATCCCCATCGTGCCCCCCGCCTCGGACTTGTTGAGCGAGTTCTTGAGCGGTTGGCGGACCACGGGCACCGGCGGTCCTGGGAACTCGCCGACGGCCTTCTTGATCCTGGCTGTCGGCCGAACGGCTTTGTTCTGGGCTCCGGGGCTATTCGACATGCTGTTGGTGATGGCCCCGATCGCTATCGGTATCGTTGGGGCCTACCGCTTGACGAGGCCGCTCGGCAGCGCTCGCAGCGCCGCCATCGCCGCCACGTTCTATGCTGCCAGCCCCCTGATCGTTTCGAGCTTCTCGGCTGGGCGCTGGGAGTCGCTGGTGATGTACGCCGCCTCCCCCTTCCTGATCGGGTCGCTGCTGAGGATCGACGGGGTCTCGCCCTACGGATCGCGACTTGGCGCTCCCAACCCCCGGGTAGCGTCGAGGAGCCTTCCGGTGCTCGTCATTCGCTACGGGATCCTGGTCGCCTTCGTTGCCGCTTTCGCCCCTTCTGTGGTGGTGATAGCAGTCTTGTTGGCGGCGACGTTCGCCCTGTCGGCCACCCTGACCAGCACCACCATCCGGATCAAGGAGTTCGGCTTGGCCGCTGCCTTCGCCGTCGTGGCGCCTGTCGCACTCCACCTCCCCTGGGCCTACGACCTGCTCGGCTGGTTCTCCTGGCGATGGCTTGTCGGACCACCCTCAGCCGAGGCGGGTTCTGGTTCCCTGATCGACCTGATCCGCTTCGCCCCCGGTGGCCCATCCCCCTCATTGTTCAGCCTCGGCCTGCCGGTAGTGGCCCTGATCGGGCTGGCAGTGGCCCCCCGGGACATGCTCGGCTTCGTTGCCCAAGCCTGGTCGGTGGCCTTGGCCATGATCGGCCTGGTATGGATCTCGGCTAGGGGCTGGCTCCCCTTCGATCTGCCGGCGGCCGAGATGATGTTGGCCCCAGCGGCCGCCGCCATGGTTGTCGCCGTCGCCGCCACGGTCCGATCCATCGAGCCCGACGATGCGGAGCGTTCGGTCGCACTGGTCAAGACCACGACGATGGTGACCGGCATCGGGCTGGCGGCGGTATCAATCGGTGGCCTATTGATGGCCTTCGATGGGGCGTGGAATGCTCCGAGTGAGAACTACCCGACCTTCACTGCCCTGCTGACCGAACGGCCCGATGAGGAAGAGCCCGAGTTCGCCGACAGTCAGGAGAGCCGAGTCCTGTGGATCGGTGACGCCAGCGTGATCCCTCTCGATGTGGCCGTCAGCAACGGTGGGGTCCAATACGCTGTCACCGACGGCGGGTCCCCTGACGTGTGGGGACGTTGGTCGGCCGGTCCGGTTGGCCGCACCGGGGGAATCGGCGACCAGCTCGACCTGGCCCGATCGGGTGAGACCGTACGCCTCGGCCGTCTTCTCGCCCCCTACGGTGTGAACCTCGTCATCGTCGTCGACCAGTTGGCCCCCGCCCCCTACAACGGCCCGATCGTTGACCCTGGTGCTGGCATCGTCCAAGCTCTTGGCCAGCAGCTCGACATGGAACGCATGGCCGGCATCCCAGACCTCGTGGTGTTCCGCAATCACTCTTCGGTCGGGGTGGCAGCCGAGCTGCCAACGGCCGAGGCTGCCGATTCGGTCACGGCGGCCGACCAGCTCAGCGTCGACATGAGTAATGTGTCCGACATTCCGGTTCACGAGCTCGAACCCGGCCGCTGGACCCTGACAGCCCCCGACGACGTTCCTGTCCTGTTCTCGGTACCGAATGCCTCGCTTCTGGTCAATGATCAGCCCGACCAGTTGATCAGCGGTTTCGACGGGCTCACAGTCATCCCGGCATCGGTAGCGGGCGAGATCGAAGTGAGCTACCCGGTTCCCTTGATACGGCGCCTTGGTCTGATCGGTCAGTTTCTGGTCGTCATGATCGGGGCCATTTTGGCCCAGACCAGGCGCGAGGTGCAGATGTGATCGTTCGAGCGTCGCTCCTCTTCGTCGTTCTCGGGCTACTTGTGGCCGGGATACTCTACGACCGGGTCGACAGCCGGCCAGCCGAGGTGGCTGCTATCTCTGATCGTCCCCTGATCTCACCATCGGTCAGCGATCCCCCTCGACTCGACGGGGCTTGGTACTGCCCGGTCGGCTCGAGCTCGCCGGGCGGTTTCGCTGATCACAAGCTCCAGATCTCGAACCTGAGCGACGACACGGCAACGGCCAGCGTGAACATCCTGACCGATGCCGGTAAGGGACCGACCATCCGTATCGACATGGCCCCACTCTCGACCCGCGAGGTTGCCCTCTCCGGGGTTTCTCAGGCCGACGTTGCGGGCGCAGTGGTCGAGATCATCGGTGGCAATGGCGTCGTCAGCCACTCAGTCGATACCTCCGCAGGGCGAGCCGAGGGACCATGCGCCACCCATGTCTCCAACTCGTGGCTGTTCGCCAGCGGACGCACCACTCGTGATTCGCGGAATTACCTCGTCCTGATGAATCCCTTCCCTGAGGACGTCGTCTACAACATCGAGTTCTACCGCTCGGCCGGTCGCCCTCGACGTCCCGCCGATCTGCAAGGCGGCGTGATCTCGGCCAACTCGGTTGAGATCGTTGAGATCGAGTCCTACATCGCCCGCGAGGAGGCGGTTGCCACCTCCATCACAACGGCGCGGGGTCGCCTGGTGGTCGAGCGGCTCCAGACCCTCAATGGTGACCTCGGGCCCTCGGGCGCCGCCCTCCAACTGGGGGTAGTGAACCCGGCTCTGTCGTGGATGCTGCCGGCTGGTCGGATCCATGAGAGCGGAGACGATCGGGTCATCGTGTTCAACCCGAGCGACGAGGACTCGGCAACCGTTGATATCCAGCTGTGGCCCGTCAATCCCACTGATCGTTCCCTCTATGGGCTCGGCTCGATTCCTCGTGAGCTGCTGCCGGGTCGCTTCGAGATCGTCGATCTGGGGATCGAGGCTGGCCGGTTCGGTCTCCGTCTTCCCTACGAGGTGGGGGTCAGCGTGACCTCGACCAATGATGTCCCAGTCGTGGTCGAGCGCTGGCACTTCGCAGCCAAGGTCGACACCAGCCTGATAGGGGCCGGCGGGACCGAGGTCGCTCCCACTGAAGGTGAGTCAGTGGTCGAGACCGACCCGGGATCCGACGAGTCGAACCTCGGATCAGAACCGGGGATCGAGGGTGAGCTCGACGTACCGGGCATCCTGGGGGGGCGGGCGTCGGAACTGGCCCAGCCGACAGCCGACGCCGGGGTGGCAACGAGCCGAGGTACCGAGATCGTGTCAGATCGCTGGGTCATCCCCTGGGTAGCCACCCCCAGTCCGGACGCCACCGTGATCATCGTAGCCTCTACCCGGGAAGCTGCGGTCGAGATCAAGGCCCTCGTCAATGGCGAGCTCCAGGGCCCATTCCGAGCTTCGGTCCCGCCCGGAGGTCGCTCCATCGTGCCCCTGCCGATCTCGGCCGCTGGTGCCTCGATCGTCGTGACCTCTGATGCCCCAATATCAGTCGAGGCTCAGGTCGTAGACCTGGCCCAGAGGATGGCAGTCGTGCCCGGGATCCCAACGGTCGACCAATGAGCGCCCTCCCCGACACCCAGATCCCAAGCGTCACTGTCGGCGTAAGTGTCGAACCATGATCCGTCTGATTGCACTCGTAGCACTGACCATGGTCGCTATCGCCATCGCCGTCGTCCTTCAACGGCGCCGTCCTGACCCACCCACTGCTCCCAGCTACCGGTCCCCGACCCAGCTCGACCGTGATGATTTCGTCAACTCACCGGGCCAGTTGCTGGTCGTCCTGTTCGCCTCGGCCACCTGTGACACTTGCCCTCGGGCCTGGGAAGCTATCGAGGCTGTGCTTGGTGTGCTGGCCGGGGCCTTCGTGGCCCAACGGGTCGATGTACAGCTCGACCCGGAGCTACACCAGCGCTATCGGATCGACGGTGTTCCGACCACCATCGTCGCCGATGAGAATGGGGTGGTGGTGCAGGCCTTCTTTGGTCCCATCACCCCTCACCAACTGACTGAAGCTCTGGTCGCGATAGGTGTCCCGGTACCCGACGGTGCAGATGAAGCAGGTGATCTGAACGAAGAGAGCCAGAGCTAGGGTTTGCTAGCCGTCGAAGCTGCTGGTCGACGACGACACCGTGTCATCGATGGGAGGGATCGAGTCGCCGGCAGGCTCCATCGTGTCCCCGTGGCCGCCTGCAACCCTGATCAGCCGGTTGACCTCGGTGCCGCTGAGTGTCTCGTGCTCGAGTAGGCCGCGGGCGATGAGGTTCAACGCCTTCCGGTTGTCGGTCAGGAGCTGACGGCAACGCACCTCCTGATTGATCAAGAGCCGCTGGATCTCGGTGTCGATGAGGCTGGCAACATCCTCGGAGTACTCCTTGGACTGCAACATGTCCTCACCGAGGAAGACGGGTCCTCCACCGCCGAAGGCCATAGGACCGACCTTGTCCGACATTCCCCACTCCCGGACCATACGTCGAGCCAGACCGGTTGCCTTCTGGAGATCATCGCCGGCGCCAGAGGAGACGACGCCGAAGACCAGGTCCTCGGCGTTGCGACCGCCCAGCATCATCACGATCATGTTCTCAGCGTGGCTGCGGCGGATCGAGTGACGGTCCTCCTCAGGCAGGGTCATGGTCACCCCAAGGGCCATGCCGGTTGGGATGATGGTGACCTTGTGGAGCGGGTCGTATTCGGGGAGGACGGCGGCGCAGAGGGCGTGTCCGGCCTCATGGTAGGCCGTCATCTCCCGCTCGGATTCGGACATGACGAGGGAGTCTCGCTTGACCCCCATGATCACCCTGTCCCGGGCCATGTCGAAATGGCGAGCGTGGACCTTGCTCTCTCCATTTCTGACTGCGAACAGGGCTGCCTCGTTGACCAGATTGGCCAGGTCGGCACCACTCATACCGGGGGTACCCCTGGCGATCACATCCACATCGACATCTTCAGCCATCCGCTTGTGCTTGATGTGGACGGCCAGGATCTCCTTGCGGTCGTCCAGCTCGGGAAGGGGGACGACGACCTGCCGATCGAAACGGCCGGGGCGGAGGAGGGCCGGGTCGAGGATGTCTGGCCGGTTCGTTGCCGCCATCATGACAATGCCCTCGGTGGCTTCAAAGCCGTCCATCTCCGACAGCATCTGGTTGAGTGTCTGCTCCCGTTCGTCGTGACCCCCACCGAGGCCGGCACCACGCTTACGCCCGATCGAGTCGATCTCGTCGACGAAGATGATGGCTCGCCCCATCTTTCGGGCTTCATTGAACAGGTCCCGGACCCGGCTCGCCCCAACCCCGACGAACATCTCCATGAAGTCCGAACCGGTGACTGACAAAAAGGGGACGCCGGCCTCGCCGGCGACAGCCCGTGCGATCAGGGTCTTGCCTGTTCCGGGTGGACCAACCAGGAGGACACCCTTGGGGATGCGGGCTCCGATTTCAGCGAACTTGGCGGGTTCTTTCAAGAAGTCGACGACCTCGGTGATCTCCTTCTTGACGCTGGCATAGCCGGCGACGTCGCTGAAGCTGGTCCCGGGTCGCTCCGAGGAGTAGGTCTTGGCCTTGCTCCGGCCGATGGACATGATGCCGCCCATCTGCGATTGCTGACGCCGAGCCATCCACCAGAAGAACCCGATGATGATCAAGAAAGGGAGGAACAAGGGCAGCAGGTTCAAGAAGAAGTTGCCGGTAGGCGTCTCGAAGACGATCTCGACGTCGCCAGCCTCGATCAGGGCCAGGTGTTCATCGGGGATGGGGCTGGGCCCTGTCGTGCGGAACGTCTCACCGTCGGTCCGGACGCCAGTGATGCCAGCGTTGGTGTTGTCGTACTTGATCGACTCCACCTCCCCGTTCTCGATGTCAGCCAGCAGATCGGTGTACGCGACCTCGGTCGAGTCCTCGGTGTTGAGCGTGCCAGCCGCGGCTAGCAGGGCGATCAGGATGCCGACGACGATCCAGGCTGACCAGCGGGGCCAGCCACCTTCAGAGCGACCAGGGACGCGCTGATTACCTTTCTCCGGGGTCGATGGCGGGGTAGACCCTTGCTTGCTCATAGAACCAGCCTAATTGACGGCGGCCTGACATCACGTGTCGGCCAGGGCTTCATCACACTCTGTTCGGCGCAGGCCTGGCGATTTGAATAGATTCTCGGTTGGATGCACACCTAACCCCCACCTCAGGCCCCGCGTTCCCGGTACGGTCACCTCCGATGCGAACCGATGAGACGGCCATCGACAACCAGGTGCGGTGGGGAACATCGGATGCCGTCCTGGTTCTACTGGGGACCCAGGTGGTCGGCTTCGTTTGGGCTGGCTTGTTGATCGTGGCCTTCTATGGCGGCACCGTCCCAGACCCCTTGCCCATCTCCCTGCTGGTCGGAGCCAATATCGGCCTGTGGATCGGCTACGGAGGTGGCCCGGTCCTGGTTTCTCGGTTGAAAGGGAGAGGGCCTGTCGTCGACTTCGGAGTGAGGCTGGTGCCTCTCGACATTCCTCTTGGGCTGGTGGCTGGGATCCTGGTTCAGATCGCTCTCTTGCCGGTGCTGTACTTCCCCATCTCAAAACTGGTCGATACCGACCCCAGCGAATCGGCTCGTGAACTGATCGAGAGCATCGACAGTCCACTGGAGGGTGCGTTGTTTGCATTGTCGGCCGCCGTCATGGCCCCCCTGGTCGAGGAGTTGTTCTTTCGTGGCCTTCTCCTGCGGTCATTGGAGCGCTGGTTGGGCTCGGTCCCGGCCGTCATCATCTCGTCACTGGTGTTCGCGGCCATCCACCGTGAGCTGATTGTGCTACCCGGGCTGTTCGTGTTCGGTGCGATTGCGGCCACCATCGTCGTGCGTACCGGTCGGTTGGCTCCTGCAGTTGCTCTTCACGTTGGCTTCAACGCCACCACTCTGGTCCTGCTCGGCTGGCTCTGAGGCCCCTAGGGCGCACGACCCAAATCCTGACCCAATCGATGCCCCACCCTCAGTCGAACCGAACCGATGCCGACCGGTACGGAGGGGATGACCAGGGACCGCGATGGGTAGAGAAGGGGCACTATGAGTGGATCGGGAACAACGGTTGGCGAACCGAAGAAGTGTGAGGCATGCACCATCGAATTGGTGACGATTCGCATGACGGTTGACGGAAATGATCTCGTAATGGAGTCGTGCCAGCGTTGCGACACCAGGCGGTGGCATCTGGCTGGAACCCAGATTGATCTCCAGCAGGCGTTGGCCGAAGTCGGGGAACACGCGGGCCGACGCCGCTGAACGCCAAGAAGTCAATAGTCTGTAGCTGGTGACAGCCACCCGGCCAGCAGCAATGCGAACTCTCGCGCCTCGTAGCGAACGAGCCCCCCATGGTGAGGGGGCTCGGCGACGTATGGCTGTCCCTGCCATGGTCGGTCTCGGGGTCGCGGTCGCCTGCAGTATCTTCGTGTTCCTTCAGATGCGACCGGATCTACTCCTAGCCAACACCACACCGGCTGGTGGCGACATGGGAGCCCATGTCTGGGGCCCCGCCTACCTGCGCGATCACCTACTTGGCCAGGGGCGTCTCACCGGGTGGACCCCTGACTGGTACGCAGGCTTTCCTGCCTTCCACTTCTACATGGTCATCCCGTCGTTGGCCATAGTCATCATCAATGGCGGTTTCGGTCTGCTCCTTGGATTGCCGATTGTGGCCTTGATCATTGGCGGTACGTTCTGGTTCACCAAGGACTCGGACCATGCTCGCCACTACCGATTGCTGGCCGTGATCTCGGCTCTGCTTCTCCTGGCTGTTCCCTACGGCGTGGCTTTCAAGCTCGTCAGCGTGGTGGGACTGATCACCTTTCCCCTGGCCGCCTGGGCCATGTGTCGCCTGGCGCGGGCACCTGAGCCGGTTCCTGCCTTCATCAGTGTCGCTTCCCTGATCTTCTTGTTCGATACGAATTTCACTATCTACGGCGGCAACATTGCGTCGACCTTGGCCGGCGAATTCGCCTTCTCCATCAGCCTCAGCATCACCTTGCTGGCCATTGGATTGATCTTTCGAGGCATGGATGGCAACACCCTGCGGGCCCGTGCTGCCATCGCCATCTCCCTGGTCGCTCTGACCCACCTGATCCCGGTGTTCTTCTTGATGGTGGCGGCTATTGCCATCGTGATCATGGGCCGGGGAGTTCCACGCTTGTGGCCCTTGGCTACCGGGGTAGCAATGGCCTTGCTCCCGGTCGCCTTCGCCGAAGGGACCTCGGGGGCGGTGTCAGTGTTGGCCGTCGTTGCTGCACTGGTGACATTCGCCGCTGTCATTCTGGCTGAGCCCGAAGTCAAGGCCCGCGCCACCTGGTTGCTCATCACCGGGCCGACGGCAATCCTGCTGTCGGCCTTCTGGTTATTGCCTTTCTACTTCCGTGAACCCTTTTTCAACGACATGGGATGGGAGCGCCTCAACGAGGTCGGTCCTGCGATGTTGACGGTGCCCATGAAGGTGGCCCTGCCCCTGGCTGCGGTAGGGGCCGTCACCTCTATTGCCCAACGGGAGAGGATCGGGGTCCTGTTCACCACGACTGGGCTGGTGTTCGGGGCCGCTGTCGCCAATCTCGGCGAAGGGCCGTTGTGGAACGCCCGCCTCCTCCCCTTCTACTACTTGTCGGTCTATGTGCTGGCCGCCGTGGGGGTGGCCATGGTCGTACGCTTCATCGCTATGGGGATCAGCGAGAACTTCGCTCGACCTGATCACCGCGTCATCGTCGCCTCCAGCGTCGTCGGACTCCTGGCTGGCATCATTGCGGTAGGGGTTCCACTGCGATTCCTACCCTTCGGGGTCACAAGCGATGACGGCACCTACCGCTGGCTGGCATTCACCTCCCATGCTCGGAGCATCGTTCCGACCTGGACCGCCTGGAACTACTCGGGGTATGAGCGCAAGCCGTCGTATCGCGAGTACCACGACGTGGTCACCGCCATGGGACAGATTGGCGAGGTGAACGGGTGTGGTCGGGCGATGTGGGAGTACAGCAGCGACCTCGATCGCTATGGGACACCCATGGCTCTGATGTTGCTACCCCATTGGACCGACGGATGCATCGGCTCCATGGAGGGCCTCTACTTCGAGTCTTCAGCAACGACCCCGTTCCACTTCCTCAATCAGAGTGTGCTCTCCAAGAGCCCCTCACGGGCGCAGCGCGACCTTCCGTACCAGGGCTTCAACATCCAGAATGGAATCGAGCAGCTCCAGGTCACGGGGGTTCGCTACTACATGGCTCAGACCGACGAGTCGATCGCCGCCGCTCGCGACCATCCTGACCTGGTCGAGGTCGGTGAGGCTCAGCCCTTCGTCGTGTTCGAGGTCGGGGGGAGCGACCTGGTCGAGGGGCTGGCTTGGGAACCGATAGTGGTCAATGGTCAGAGTGAAGAGGAGGCGGGCGAACTGGCCACCCGCTTTGACACGGGCT
Source organism: Actinomycetes bacterium (assembly GCA_024227975.1). Next base: position 472 of record JAAETV010000483.1, on the reverse strand, counting down.
GGGTCAGCCAAGCCATCACCTTCTACAACGACCCGAGCAAGTTCCGGGCGTTGCCGGCCGAGGACGGGCCCAATGATTGGGCGCGGGTCTCAACCCTGATTCCATTGGAGGGGGAGTCCATCGATCCGGCAACGGTCAGCAGTGTCGTTATCGAGCGATCGCGTATCTCCTTTACCGTGGACCAAGTTGGCACCCCTGTTCTGGTCAAGGCCTCGTACTTCCCCAACTGGGGGGTCGATGGGGCCGACGGTCCCTGGCGGATCGGTCCGAACCTGATGGTGGTTGTCCCAACCGAGACCAGCGTCGAGCTGCAATATGGCCGCACGGCCATCGACTGGCTGGCCATACTCGCCACCCTGATTGGGTTCGGGGCTGTTGGTGCCTTGGCCGTGGTGGACAGGCGCCGCTTCGTCAAGGTCGAAGCAGCTGAAGTCTGGGGCGAGCCTGACCAGGGTTGGGAGAATGATCTCGC
>JAAETV010000482.1 GCA_024227975.1 Actinomycetes bacterium | reverse complement strand
GCCGTTCGGGCCTACGAGCCGGGTTTGGCCGAGCGAGTCAGATTCTGGTCAATGGTGTTCATCCCGACGGTGGCGGCCGTCGTCGTCGTCGGCCCTTTCTTCGATCGCTCCCCCGTGTTCCTGACCATCACCGCCTTCACCTTCTCCCTGATCATGGCGGGGGCACTCATCTCATCGGCAGCCATTGAGCATTGACTGGGAGGAGCGGGCCTTGGTTGGGTAGTGGTCTCGATCCGTGATGCCCCAGTCCAACATTCGTGCGCAGGGCGGCCCTCCGAGCGGTGATTGCGCTCTGACTTCGCTGTGGCTCGAAGAAGCCGCGGGGTGAGAATCGCTAACCCGAGCCTTCCTCAGGTTTCGCTGGTGGCCTTTGCGGTGGCGGGCCCTGGATGAACTCGCGGGAGATTCCGCAGGCATCACCTGGTCGGACGAAGGCGACATCATTCCCGTTGAAGTTCTGACGTCGGGCGAACTCGATCCCCCGCTCGGCCAGAGCAGCCTGGGAGCGATCCATGTCATCGACCGCGAAATGGATCGAGTCGATCCCCTCGCCCTTGCTGTCGATCACCCGGGCCAGCGCGCTATCGGGCCCGGAGGGCACCATGACGTCGAAGACCACCCCGCATACCTCTACATACTCGCCGGAGAAGTCCCCGATGGTGTTCGAGCCACGGTCATCGATGGTCTCGCCGCCGAGGATGTCTTTCAGGAGCTCGTCGACCCGGTCTCGCGAGCGGGCCCGGAGGTTCATCTTCATCGCTTTCGAGATGACATCCTCCACAGCTTCGCCTCGATCGGCTCGTCGATACTGGGCGCTCAGAAGGATAAGGCACGGTGCCTACGCGCCGAAGTGAGCCCATCTAGTGTGGTCCGGGTGAGTGAACCGATCGCCAGAATCGACTACATCGAGTTGCCGGCTCCTGAGCTGGAGCCGACCAAGGCCTTCTACGCCAAGGCCTTCGGCTGGGACTGGACGGACTTCGGGCCGACATACGCCGTCAGCCAGACTACATCGCCCGAGATTGGGCTCAACGCCCTGGGCGAGCCAGGCCCGCCTGGTGAGAAGGGCGCCGAAAACCCCATCGGCCCCCTCGTTCTCATGTGTACCGACCGGCTCGACGAGGCGCTAGCCGTCGTCAGGGATGCCGGTGGTCGGATCACCTCGGAGCCCTATGCCTACCCCGGGGGCCGCCGCTTCCACGTTGCCGACCCGAGCGGCAATGTGATCGGCATCTACCAGCCCGACCAGGATTGAGCGATCCGGACGTCCGTGAGCCCCGGGTGCCATCCCCCTCATCTCGCCGAGCTACCCGAGTACCGGCATCGTCTACGCCCGGCTGAGGTGATCGGAACGCGATAGCGGAGGGCGACTGGCCGTCATCAGTGTCCGACGACCAACAGAACACCACATGGAGTGACGGCGTCGCCTTGGTCCGCCTGTCCCGAGATCGTAGATCGAGATGGGGGCGCTCACGACCGACTACGTCGGAACGGATTGGGTTGGGACCGGGGGCGAAGGAGTCAAGTACTGGCTCCAGGTGTTGACCGAAGTCAAGAACCGAGGCACCGAGGATGTGTCGGAGTTTGTGCCGTTCCTGGACTACTCACCCGAGATCCGACGAGTGTTGTATCCCACGAATGCCATCGAGTCGTTGAATGCACGGTTCTGGAAGGCGACACGAGCTACGGGGCACTTCCCCAACGAGCAAGCAGCCATGAAGTGCCCTTACCTCGTCGTCCGCTCCCTCGACCCCACCGGGTCCGGGCAGCAACCATGGATATCCCGCTGGAAGCCAGCCCCCAACGCCTTCGCCATCACCTTTGAAGGGAGACTCTTCCAAACTCACCAATCCCACCAAGAACAAGCAACGCCAGACCAGCTACACCCAAAGCCGACAGTCCCGACTCCCTCCTCTCGCTGAGGCTCGTACGTCCGGCGAGGTGGTAAGGAGCATCTTGACCGTCTCTGCTCGGTGTGTCTTCGGCGCTGAGGGTCGGCCGGGGTGGAGGGTCTGGAGAACGGCATGCTACGAAGTCTGTAGCATGTATGACCTGAACTCCTCGGCGAAGGCGCCATGACGGACGGATCGATTCGTACCGAGCGAGAGGGTGGGCGGGTCACGGTCGTGGTCGACCGGCCTCACAAGCGCAACGCCCTGTCACGCCATGTTCAAGACGAGTTGGCGGCCGTGCTCGATGACCTGGCTATCGATGAGTCGATCTCAGCCCTGGTCCTTACTGGTGCCGGTACCGACAACTTCACTTCGGGCGGCGACCTGGTGGCCCTGAGCGAGATCCGCACCATCGAGGGAGCGGAGGAGATGGCTCGCCATGCCCGGGGGGTGCTCGATCGGGTCCGACGATTCCCGGCCCCGGTCGTGGCCGCCCTCAACGGCGACGCTCTCGGTGGGGGAGCTGAGCTCGCCATGGCCTGCGATTTTCGGGTGCTGGCGAACCATGCCCGTATGGCCTTCGTGCAGGGTCGGCAGGCGATCACGAGTGCATGGGGTGGCGGCGTCGACCTGGTCCAGCTCGTCGGCCGATCGGTTGCCCTGCGATTGTTGTGCACCACCGAGTTCGTCGATCACGATCAGGGTCTGCGCATCGGGCTCTACGACCGCTGTGCCGGACCCGACGAGCCATTCGATCAGGTCGTCGACGAGTTCGTCGTCCCGATTGTGCGCCAATCGCCTCACGTGGCTCGCACCTACAAGGCGCTCGCTATCGCCACCCGTATGGGCGGACCGAGAGAGCACCTCGAAGAAGTGGAGTTGAGCCACTTCAGCCGCAACTGGATGCACGATGACCATTGGACGGCGCTCGACGCCTTCCTGAACCGAAGCAGAGACTGACGAGGAGCGCTGATGACCGAGATCGTCACCCTTCCATCGGGGATCGAGGTCCCGCTGGTGGCGGAACCCGATTCGGACCGGGCCATGCCCCCTCCCGGTGAGTACCCATACACGAGGGGCATCTTCCCCACCGGATACCGGGGCCGGCTTTGGACCATGCGCCAGTACTCGGGCTTCGGCACGGCCGAGGAGACCAACGAGCGCTACCGGTTCCTGCTCGACCAGGGCCAAACCGGCCTCAGTGTCGCCCTCGATCTGCCAACCCAATGCGGCTACGACCCCGACGACCCGCTGGCCCGAGCCGAGATCGGCAAGGTCGGTGTGTCACTGTTCTCGATCCGCGAGATGGAGATCCTGTTCTCGGGCATCGACCTGGCGACGATCTCAACGTCGTTCACCATCAACGGCACCGCCGCCATCATCTACGCCATGTACGTGGCCGCCGCCGACCGGGCCGGCGTTCCCCGAGAGGCCCTCACGGGCACGATCCAGAACGACATCCTCAAGGAGTACGTGGCCCGAGGCACCTGGATCTTCCCGGTGAAGCCGTCGATGCGCCTGGTGGCCGACAGCATCCTCTACGCCAACGAGGAGACCCCCCGCTTCAACGCCATCAGCATCGCCGGCGCCCACGTCCGTGATGCCGGCGCTACTGCGGTGGAGGAGATGGGATACACCCTCGCCAACGGCCTCGCCTACGTCGACGAGCTGACCCGACGGGGTGGTGATGCCAACGCGTTCGGTCGCCGGCTCAGCTTCTTCTTCTATGTGCACATGGACCTCTTCGAGGAGGTGGCCAAGTTCCG
>JAAETV010000481.1 GCA_024227975.1 Actinomycetes bacterium | reverse complement strand
TCTTATCCACTATCTATTAATAAAGGCTTTTTTTCATTATTCATTCGCTATTTCTTTATGTTTTACCTGAATTATTGTTTATACGAGCGAGTGTATTATTATATATTTATTTATATTTGGGTAGAAGGCATGTAAAAGATTATCGCATGATTTTTACTATTAAAGCAGTCTCATTAATAATAATTAATTACCAGATATTATTCCCTCAATCATAATCGAGCGGTTATATTCATTATTATTCTTGTTTTTATAGATAAATAGATTAATATTGATGCATTTTTTATTGATTTATAATATCATATTTTCCTATAGTTTACACATAATTCTTGAATTTACCTTTCCTTCACAGTTACTAGAAATTATAATTTATATGTGTTTATTAAGGCTTCACTTTTTAGTTATCCTTTTCATTCCAATTACTATGATAAAAAGCATCATTAATTCTATTAAAGTAAGATATAAACGAGCGATTATCAATAAATCAAAAGCTTTTAATATATAATCAAAGGCTTTTAATCTATTTTATATTATTATTAGGAATGTAATATACTTAGAAATTATAGCCAATGATAAAGGTTCTAATAAATATTTTATACAACATGGAAATTGAAATAATAACCCAATTACTTTGATTAATCAGCAGTAAATATAATCTGATCCAATAAATATAATATTTAATAATATTGGATAATTAATCGATTAAATCATTTTAAATATAAGATAATGGATAAATAAATAATTAAAGGCTTTTAATAAAGAATCGTTCATGATCTATTAAAAAAGGCTTTTCTATTAATTATCTATAATCGATTAGCGACATTTTAATCAAAGGCTTTTAATCTTATTGTCGCTATTTAATCGAGCGGCTTTTGATCTCTTATAATCATATCTTTAAATATATTTAATTCAAATTAATGAGTTTTATTGATTAATGGAGTTTTATTGTATATTCTTTTTTATAATTTATATAATCGATTATTTTTATACATTCTATTTATATTATTTAATAGTACTTTTTATATCTTCAATGTATAATTCAGATTATCGCTCATAAATGTTGAATCAAGATTACATTCGCTCGTTCTTATTTATAATTCGTCATAATTCGCTCGTTAATTTCAATTATCTATATTAATAATATCTGCTTAATTCTATGACATTTCATTTTTACATTAGGCTATAGTTAATAATATTGAATTTCCATGATATCTTTCTAATTAAAGGCTTTTATTGAAACACTAGGAATTGAATATTATAGAGGAATTAATTGATCTTTGAATAAAATCATGCAAGATATAATCGATCGTAGATAGTTTATTGATTTATTCTATCTTATCTTTATTTAATTAAGAAGTAATTATAACTATGTTATTATGAAGTCAGAGTGTAACATAAATATATAATATAGATTAAAAGAAATAATCAAGAATAAATATGAAATCCTTTATCCCTTTAGTATAATGGAGGAATTAATCCAAAGAACTACAATTTCATTACAAGATATAGCATACACGAATTAAAAGGGAATTAATCAATAGTATTGATGTGCTAAAATTAATTACTGTAACAATAGTATTGGAGGAATTATGATTAGTAGTGAAAATTTACACGTCCTTTTCAATATCTTGTTCTTATTTTAATAGTTTTATACTATATTAAGATTAGATTATTAATGATAGAATAAATGCTTTTCCTACATTAAATTAGATCGGCTGAAGTTTTAATTTTAAAGGCTTTTATTATATAATCAGCCGATTATCTATGATCGAGTGAATAATCAAAAGCTTTTAATATATAATCGATCGAATATCAGATAAAAAACCAATAGAATAAGATCAAAAGATTTGAATTAAATAAAAATCATATAAAATATACAATCAATTAATAATAATAAAGAAATTGGTGTTATTAATTAAGTATGGATTGTTGATATTATAATTAAAGGCTTATCTTTAAAATGATCTATTCGGATTTATATTAATTATTGGATAATCATCTCGTTTTTCTGGATTTATTAATCATTTATATTAATATTGATGGTGTTTTTTAAGGCTTTTGTTCTATTAATATAAAAACGAGCGATAATATATTGATTTATTCATAATAATTCAACTATTTATTGATGATCAGCCGATTTAATCAGTTTTATTGAATATTCACGATCGATATTTATTTTTATGTCTTCAATATTAAAGGCTTTTATTTTAATATATGAACGAGCGAATAGCGAGTGGATAAAAACGTCAATAATTAGTAGATAAAGGATAATTCATTAAAAGTTGACGACTGTTTATTAAAAACAATAAGATGTGCTAAGATAATGTTAAATATACTTCTATCTCAGTGGATAATGTTTAGGAATGAATAAGCGATTATTATTGATATTCTAGTAATAATATTAAATAAATAAAAAATATAAATTTAGGATCAATAATTACTAATAATATATTTAATATAGAATATTCTTATCTTAATTAATTAGTTTTATACTATTCCTCTCGTACTATTGCAAAATCTACATAATTCTTAATGTCTCAATAATAGATAGAATGCAACCTGTCTTTAACGATTTTAACTCAACTCATGGTTCCTTAAAACAGTTGAACAAACTGACTTTTCTATTTAATCCAATAAAAAGTAAGAAAAAGTCAACATCGATGGACCAAAATTGATGGTAGGATTTGTACTCATGCCATCTATTAGCCTGTTTTCCCTTTAGTTACTTTTCCTATTCTGAAGGTAATAATTAAAAGGACTTTTTCATTCGGTCATTCGAATATAAGATAATGGATAAAAGCTTTTAATATCTGGATCTCAATAAATTATTCATTCATTATTTATTATAATTAATTGCTTTTAAAGGCTTTTCTATTATTAAAGGCTTTTGATTATATAATTGAATAATAGGTAATATTAAACTGTTTTTATCAATAAACTACTTTACGACAACCATGCATAATATTAGAAGGTAAAAAATATCTTCATATCTAATAAAAAGTAATAATAATAAGATTAATAATTAACATTAAATTAAATGCCATGTTCCTTTGTTAGTGCTTTTTTTCATGAATACCCTTGTCAATATAATAATATAAATTGCTTAAATTAAAATAGTAACAATCATAATATATAGGATAAAAAGCATAAATCTAATCAAAGGCTTTTGATCTATTAATAAATAAAGAAAGATAAAAACAATTAATAATATTTTTGATCGATTAAAAAGGTGAAAAACGATTTGATGAATAATTAGTCGATTTTTATATAAATTGATTGCAATTGGTTTCTTCAATAACTACTCTATTACTAATTAGATTATCGCTTATCCAGAATCTATTGAGAATGTATTAAAAGCATTTGATGTTATCGATGATCTATTAATTATGATGAAGTCTTTTAAGGTAATATGTTTTGAACTAGTAAATAAAACCAAAGATATTAATATTGATGGTGTTTTTTATAATTAAAGCAATGTTGATAAGAATAGATAATACTGCCGTTAAATTAACCTAAATTAATATATGATCGTCTGATTATAGAAAAATAAATCCGAATTTATATCTTTAATATCTTATTCATTATTATTAAATTATTTTTTATGTTTTTATATAATCGAGCGGTTTTTATTTATGCTTTTAATCTCTTTAACTCATTTATCTATTATCGGTCAGGCTTTATTTAAAGGCTTTTGATTAATTCCGATCGATTTTCAACATCTTCATTATATAATCTAGTAATCAAATTTAAAGGTATATAGAAGTAATTCCAATAAAAACTGCAACAAATACCTTAAAAAACGACATTAAATAAAAATAACTAGAATATAAATAAATAAAGAAGGATAAAAACGATTGAAAAAACCAATAAAAACTTGTTCATATATAAATAATCGGCTGGATCTTTTATTCATTATTATTCATAATTATAGATCATAGAAAAAAAGGAGTTTTTAATTAATTATCTTTATTGATTTTAGCTTTTATTCTATAGTAAAATTGATTTAATTTCAATATTATATGTGATCTTCAAAGCAATTGAATAAAGTCATTTTTTACATTTCTAAATTAATTTATTGTGGAATTAAATTATTACTTCTTAATAGAAAGCTATTTTACACTATAGTTTCTAATTATAAAAACTTGATTTTAGAAGAATTACCGATGTTACTGGAACAACTTTTAACTAAATCTATTCATACTTTTATTTATTATCGGCTTTTTATGATTTAGTTTTTGATCCATTAAAAATTCATCACGATTGTATAAAAAGCATCATTAATTCCAAATCGTGCAAATTATAATCAAAGGCTTTTATTCATGTTTTTGATGTTATATTATATATCCATTATCGAGCGGAGAAATTCAAATAAAGGATAAATTAGAATAAGAAGACATTAAAAGAATACCATTCATTAAAAATAATATACCTAATAAAGAAGAATAAATTAATACAAACAATAATGTAATAGGAATTATGTTATTTAATAGTAACAATAATAACAATATTAATATAATTGATAGAAAGTTAAGTAAAAGTATTATGTTATTTAAAATAAAAACTAATATAATTAATACTGTAATTAATAAATAATCTAGTAAAAAGATAATAGATAATTCATGACCGATAATCGCTCATTTCACTCGCTCATATCCCAATTTCTATATTATCGGATCATCAAAAACGATTAATTAACTTTAAAATTATTGTGTATAAAGGAGATATTATAATTAATTATCAATTACATGCCTAAATGAAAATTGAGTATTCCTTAATTATATAATTGTCAATCTATTCATTATAATCGTGAGAACAAATATTAAAGGCTTTTGATTCATGCTTATTCATGATTTATTTTAATCAAGATTAAATTATTTTAACCTTACCTTGCTACAACTTACTCCCTTTATAAATTGATTAAACACTCGTTAAATTGACGTTCAGATAAATCAAGGGAGATGATTAACGGTCTGTACTTAGAAAGTTGACTAATAAAAAATACATTCAAGAGAAATCAAGATATTATTATTATTCATAACCCTGTTATTATTGGTTATTACTGACATGTCCTCTTAAATTAATGTTGATCCGAACGAGCGATTATATATGACCGATCTAATATTAATTCAGCTTTATCTTAAATTGATTTAAACTATTTATCTATTAAAGGATAAAAGCGAGTGAAACGAGCGAATGAATAAAGGCTTTTTCTAATTAAACATAAAAAGCACTATTTATTTAGATCGATTATTGATTATTTACTCGTTCTTATTTATTTCCTAGTTTTTTATTAATTTAATCGGAATTAATTTATTTCCTAGTTTTTATTCAATTTCTATATTATCGGATCATCAAAAACTATTTGATCTGAACGAACGATTTATTATTACTTAATCAAAAGCTATTATTCATGATCGATAATCGGTTTTTTATTTAATTCAGCTTTTTCATGATCGATAAAGGCTTTTCTATGATTAATTAAATCGTTTTTTATCTTCAATTCGTTTATTTATTATTAAAGGCTTTTATTCATTTATTAATTCCTTTATTCCTTTATTTACTAATCAAATTAAATATATAAAAATCAAAAGAATTAAAAAACCAACGATAGATATTTCATTTAAAGTTCAAATAATATATGATAATATTGTAGTTCATATTAATTCAAAAGATATTAGTTGAGATATTATTCGAATGCATCCTAACATGGAATACTTACTATTACCTGAAAATGCAGATAAAATAATGAATAGTATCGATAGACCTGAAATTATAATTATTAAGACAAGAGAAAACATTAAATTTATTAAATAAAAGGGATATATAATACTATAACTAATTATAGATCATAGAAAAAAGAATATAGGAAAGGATTGAAAACCAAAATAAAAATGTAATTTAGGTATTATTAATTGAGTTATAATAAGATTACATCCGTTAATTATAGAAGAAATAATACCATATCAACCTAAATTAAAAGGTCCTATTCTTCTTTGCGCTGAACCCATTATTAATTCATCTAATAATATAAAATAAATTGATCCAATAATTAATAAAATTAAAATCGGCTTTTTCAAGATTATTCATGCTGGATTTTGAATTAATCAAATCGTGTTTTCTTCAATATTAAAGGCTTTTATTGAATAAGATCGAGCGAATATATAATATTAAAGGCTTTTGATTAGTTATAATCGATTATCTATTATGTTGAATTATATTGATTTATGTTGAATTAAGATATCGCTCGTAGATATTATATTCCAAAGCTTATTCTTAATAGATCATTACTACAGTAATTATTAGTCTTTGAATGAAAAGATATCACGTGACTAATTGGAAGACAGCCAGATATATTAAGCAGAAGGTGTTCCAATAAAAAAAAGGCAGTTATTATATAAGCGTGAAAATTATTAAAATAAACTCAATTAAACATATAAAGAATCAAATTATTATAATTAATTATAGATAAACGAGCGGTTATATATGATCAAAAGCTTTTCTATTAATAATTCCGCTCGTATTTAATCTATTTAATTGAGAGATAAAGAATATTAAATTATAAATTAAGCATAAAAGGGTCTTTTCGTCTAATTATTGAAAACATTGTATCTTCACAATAAATTATTTTATTGATTACACAACAACATAATTGGTAAAGTAAGTTAATCGTGAACAGTTCGGTTATCTCATAATTAATAAACACACCATCACCCTACATTTTAGCCGTTATATTTATTACTAGAATTACTTTAGGAATGTACATAAAATATAAAGGAGAATATTTTAAAGACTAATAAATAAAGGCTTTTCTTCATTATTATTGATTATCTAATATTAAAAGCTTTTCATCATTGTATTTTTATTATTAAAGGCTTTTATTCATTAATTAAATCAATTTAATCCAATAAAATCAAAGGCTTTTAATAACTAATAAATTATAAAGAATAATGGATAGATTAAATCATTTTAAAGATACGACCGAGTGAATAATAAATAAATACCTAATAAATAATTATATAATAATATAATAAATAATAATAGATAGTAGAAAAAATAATAACAATAATAAGATGAATGATATGGTAATTTTCTATTTAAAATTATAAATCAAAATAAAGTACATATAAAGGAAAGGAAAAGAAAAATTAAACTAAATAATACATCAATAGAAATAATAGATACTAATGCAAAAATTTCACCAATATGATTAATAGAACTAGGAAAACTATTATTAGCTAGTAAAAAGAATGATAATAATAACCGTAAAATAGAAGATATAAAGAAAAATGTATCTAACAATCTAGTGTTAGTTTTATTAATTAATAAACCAATAAATAAAGAAAGTCCAATTGATGATAAACTATGAGATAAAGGAATAACAATAGCACAATAAATACCACTAGAATTTAAAGATAACATTGAATGAAAAGTTAAGTTTAAATGTAATATTGAAGATAATGCAATAATTTTCTTTAAATCATAATATCTAAAGTAATTACAATTAATTATAATTATTCCAATTAAAATAACTAATATAAGAATAGATGATAAAAATCGTAATGACAAATAAAAAGTACATAAAATAAATCTAATAATACCAAATATACTTAATTTTGATAATAAACCAGCCAGAAATAATGATATTGAAGTATTAGCTTCACAATGTACCTCTGGTAATCAATAATAAAAAGGAAATGTTGGAATTTTAATTAAGAAAGGTAAAATAATTAATAAGGAAAATAAAGAAATAGAAGAGATTATATAAAATAAACTTAAAATAAAATTAATACTACCTAAAATGGAAAATAAGAAAGAGAAGAATGCAGTCCTAATTCT
>JAAETV010000480.1 GCA_024227975.1 Actinomycetes bacterium | reverse complement strand
GGCGCTTCGGATCTGAGCGGGGGTAGCTGAGGGCGGGGTCCCGGGCGCGAGACAGGGGCTCGACGAATCTGGAGATGTTCGACGTCTTCAGAATCCGGGGAGCCCCTGTGACATCCGATGGTATGCGTATGTGCGAGCTGCTGGTGGGTCTCGGCCCGAACGTGTCGGTGGTCGCCGTGTTCGAGATGGTGCGGTGGCTCGAGGTCACCATCGAGACCCGCACCCCGGCTCCGTTGTGTGGGAACTGCGCGACCACAGCCGAGCTGAAGGACCGGGATCTGGTGGCTCATGTGGATCTGCGGTCGTTCGGGCAGCCGACCAGGCTGGTGTGGCGTAAGCGTCGCTGGGTGTGCCCGGCGTTGTTCTGCGGGGTGGGTTCCTGGACTGAACAGCACGACGAGATCGCACCGGCCGCGCATCTGCTGACCACCAGGGCCGGGCGGTGGGTGACTGTCCAGGTGGGGCGGTGGGGGCGGTCGGTGAAAGAGGTCGCAGCGGAACTCGATTGTGATTGGCACACCGTGAACCGGGCCGTGATCGCCTACGGCCAGGCCCTGATCGATGACGATGTGGACCGGATCCCGGTCGTGCGGGCCTTGTCGTTGGATGAGACCTTGTTCAAACGCGAGGGCCGGTGGCGGACCCAGCGATGGTCGACCCAGCTCGTTGATGCCCGCACCGGACAGCTCCTCGATGTGGTCGAGGGCCGCACCGCATCGGCCCCAGCCAAGTGGCTGGCCGGGCGTGATCCGGTGTGGTTGTCCCGGATCCAGTGGGCAGTGCTCGATCTGTCCGGGCCATACCGGTCCACGTTCAACACGATGCTCCCCGACGCGGTCCAGGTTGCCGACCCATTTCACGTGGTGAAG
>JAAETV010000479.1 GCA_024227975.1 Actinomycetes bacterium | reverse complement strand
GGTGTGTTGGAGCCATTTCCCTTGGCCCCTGACCTGGATCGGGGGGCTTTCATCGGCAAGCAGGTGGCCGAGTCACTGTTCGAGAGCGAGCTGAATCCGTCGGCTATCTACTTGTTGACCAACCCCGATCGGATCGACGATGTGCGCTCGGTGTTGGGGCCGACCGTCGATCCTCAGAGTCCGGATGAGGTCTCGATCTCCCGCCCGTCGGAGCTACTCGAGGCTCAGGACGCCACCGAGTCAGCCTTCACCAACCTCTTTCTCGGCCTCGGTGCGGTGTCGCTACTGGTGGGCGGCGTCGGGATCGCCAACGTGATGGTGATCGCGGTGATCGAGCGGCGAAACGAAATCGGGCTACGGCGAGCATTGGGGGCGACCCGGGCTCATATCCGGCGTCAGTTCCTGACCGAAGCACTGTTGTTGTCGGCTCTAGGTGGTGTTGCCGGGGTGTTGGTCGGGGTCGGGGTCACGGCAGTGTATGCCGGCAGTCAAGGTTGGGAGATCGTGGTTCCGCTGGCGGCCATGGTCGGCGGCTTCTTCTCGGCCCTGATCATCGGCGC
>JAAETV010000478.1 GCA_024227975.1 Actinomycetes bacterium | reverse complement strand
GGCGGCCAACTGGGCCAATGCCTCGACCCAAGACTCGTCGCTGGTCGCCCCCTCGAACAGGGCCAGGCTCCGACCGCCCCGTTCCAGGTATACGAGCGGTACGCCCGAGCGCAGGACGACGAACGCCCCCGCCGCTCGTGACGGGCGGCCCCCGGTCTCGGGCCAGGCCAGAGCGGCGCCATAGGCCTGAGCCGGATCGCAGGCGGCCAGCACCATGGGTACCGATTCGCTGTCGTCGATCCCGTCCTGGCGCTCATCTCGCAACCTGTCTACGGCCCCGGGGAGAGCGAACTGGGCCGCCCCCAACCCAGCCACGAAATAGCCGCGCCGGACCTGCCCCCGCTCCTCCATGGCTTTGAGCACGGGGTAGACCCCGGCGAATCCCCCTTCGGCTCCTTCGGCCAAGGCCATCTCCCTGGTCAAGACCCCGTAGCGCTCCAAAAACTGGAGGGCCCGTACCGCAGTGACCTCGGTCGGTGACATCTCAGGGCGACGCAAGGGGGCGACGGGGGCCCAACGGCCGGTCCCCGATGGTGGCCCGAGGCGGGACAGGGCCCGTATCGGAGCTCGTCGGCCTGCCCGCGAGGATCGTCGGGCTCCCTTCTTCTTCGGTACTGCTCCGCCCACCAGGGCTCGAAGGGGGGTGAGGGAGTCGTTGGTGATCTCACCGGCCCAGACCAGATCCCATAAAGCGTTCAGCACGATCGAATCGCTGTAGTCGCATCCCGCACCTTGGGCTGCCACGACCAGATCAGGCCAGAACGAGGCCCCTCGCTCATCGAGATGGTGGCGCAAGGCCTGGTGGATCTCACTCTCGGGTGGATCGACTGGCTCCGGCACCAGGGCCGGGGCCTGATCCCGCCACAACAATCTGACCCGGCCATCACCTGCTCCCAATGGGCTCGCCCCCACCCACACCACCTCACCCGCCGTCAGCAACGTGTCGAGATCTGATGGCTGATAGCCCTGATGGCGCGCCGGTAGGATCGATGACTCCAGGACCGATGCCGGCAGCGCCGCTCCCTGGAGGGCCGTTATCACCTCGGCCAAACCGTCAACCCCATGGTGTCGAGATCCGACGTGCTGCCAGGAGGGGAGGAAGCGGGCCAACACCTCGGGCTCGACCGGCTCGACCTCGGAGCGCAAGGCGGCCAGAGAACGGCGCCGCAGCACCCTCAACACATCTTGGTGGCACCACTCTCGTTCGATCCCGTCGGGCCGGAACTCACCTCGGACCACCCTCCCTTGGCGTTCCAGTTCCCGCAGAGCAGCCTCGGCCCTGTCAGCCTCGATGCCAAGCTCGACCGCGACGGCACCGGTGAGGAACGGGCCATTGGTTCTAGCGAAGCGGGAGACCAGATCTCCCAGCGGCTCAGCTACCGAATCGGTGAAGGCGGCCGGGAGGCCCGGAGGGAGGGCCACTCCGAGGGCGTCACGGAGACGGGAGGCGTCTTCAGCCGCTGCCACCATCGGCTGACCAGCCACCACGACCGGAATGATCCGCCGCTCGACGCTCAACTGGTCAACGGCGGCCGCCGGTTCGAGATCGACCAGGGCTGATCGCTCGGCGATGGCCTCGATGGTGAGGGGTCCGAGCCAGCGCAGTAGGTCTTCGATCCCATCGACGGAGCGGGCCTGCCAGCCTTCGGCCTTTCGTTGCAGCTCAGCTTCGAGATTGGCCAGTACCTCAGGGTCGAGTAGCTCTCTCAGCTCCTCCGCTCCGAGCAGATCTCGGAGCAGCTCCCGATCGAGGGAGAGGGCGGCCGCTCGACGCTCGGCCAGGGGAGCGTCGCCGTCGTACATGTACTGGGCAATCCAGCCGAACAGCAAGGACTGGGCGAAGGGAGAGGCCGAGGGGGTGTCGACCGGGTAGACCTTGATCTTGCGGCTGCGCAGCTCGGTCAAGACCTGACGCAAGGCCGGCACGTCGAACACATCGTTCAGGCACTCCCGGCTTGTCTCCAAGAGGATGGGAAAGCTCGGGTACTTGGCCGCCACTACCAGAAGGTCTGCTGCTTTCTGGCGTTGCTGCCACAGTGGGGTGCGACGATCAGGCCGGCGGCGGGGTAGGAGCAGGGCCCGGGCTGCGCACTCCCTGAACCGTGCGGCGAACATAGCGGTCCCCGGGAGTTGGGTCATCAGCAGCTCATCGAGCTCATCGGGATCGATCAACAGCTCATCGACCGGGAGCTGGTCGATGGCTTCAGGGAGACGGATGACGATGCCATCGTCGCTCCACATCAGCTCGACGTCCCATCCCCACTGTTGGGCCATGCGGTGCTGGAGGGCCATCCCCCATGGGGCGTGAACCTGAGCCCCGAAAGGGCTCAATACGCAGATCCGCCAGTCGCCGATGTCATCGCGGAAGCGTTCGACGACGATGGTGCGATCATCGGGGATCCGACCCGTTGCCTCCAGCTGCTCGGCCAGGAACAGGAGCACATTGTCAGCAGCCAGCTCGTCGAGCCCATGACGGCTACGGAGCCGATCTATGGCATCGGCCCGATCGGTGGCCCCGATCTCACGTACGAACTGGCCCATGGCTCGACCCAGCTCCAGGGGTCGGCCTGGCCCATCGCCGTGCCAGAACGGCATCTTACCGGGCTGACCAGGGGCGGGGGTGACGATGACCCGCTCGTGGGTGATCTCCTGGATGCGCCAGGTGCTGGCCCCGAGGAGGAACGTCTCCCCCGGTCGGGACTCATAGACCATCTCCTCGTCGAGCTCGCCGACCCTTGTCCCGTCGGGGAGGAAGACGCCGTAGAGGCCGCGGTCGGGGATGGTGCCCCCGCTGGTGACGGCCAACCGCTGGGCTCCGGGGCGGCCGCGGATCACACCCTCGACCCGATCCCAGATGATGCGGGGCCGTAGCTCAGCGAACTCATCGGAGGGGTATCGACCAGCCAGGAGGTCGAGGGTGGCGTAGAGGATCTCGTCTGACAGCTCGGCGAAGTTGGCGGCCCCTCGGACGAGGGTGGCGAGATCGTCGACCGGCCAATCATCGAGGGCGCATGCGGCCACCACCTGCTGGGCCAGCACATCGATCGGGTTGCGGGGGTAGCGGGTCTCCTCGATGAGGCCTTGGCGCATCCGGTCGACGACGACGGCCGCCTCGACCAGGTCGGCCCGATGCTTTGGGAAGAACTTGCCCCGGCTCGGCGCCCCCACCTGGTGACCGGCCCGTCCTACCCGTTGCAGGCCCCGCGACACCGCCCCTGGTGACTCGACCTGGACGACGAGGTCGACCGCCCCCATGTCGATCCCCAGCTCCAGCGAGGAGGTGGCGACCAGACCCTTGAGGGTCCCTCCTTTCAGCTGATCTTCGATGACCAGACGCTGCTCCCGGCTGAGGGAGCCGTGGTGGGCCATGACCAGTTCCTGACCTGGCTCCGGAGGGCGACCCTCGGCTTCGGCGGCACGATTCTGACCATCGATTGCCAACTCGTTGAGCCGGGTGGCCAGCCGCTCGGCCAGACGGCGTGCGTTGACGAAAATGATGGTGGAGCGGTGCTCTTGAACCAGCTCCAGGAGTCGGGGGTGCATGGATGGCCAGATGCTGCGCCGGGCCGGGGTGCTCGCCGCGCCTGAAGCGAGATCGGAGTCTGAGTCGCCGTCAGAGCCAGCCTCGATCATTTCGCCCAGGCGGCCCATGTCTTCGACCGGGACGATGACCTCGACGTCGAGCTCTTTGCTGATCCCGGCGTCGACGATGCTGACCGGCCGAGGTTTACCCCCTTCATAGCCCCCCAGGAAGCGAGCGATCTCCTCCAGCGGGCGCTGGGTGGCTGACAACCCGATGCGCTGGGGCGGTGAGTCGCAGACTCGTTCCAACCGTTCGAGGGAGATCGCCATGTGGGCACCTCGCTTGGTGGCCGCCAGGGCGTGGATCTCGTCGATGATGACGGTCTCTACTCCGGCCAAGGTCTCACGCACCTTGGAGGTGAGCATCAGATAGAGCGACTCAGGAGTCGTGATCAGCAGGTCGGGGGGATGGTTTGCCAGCTGGCGACGTACGTCGGC
>JAAETV010000477.1 GCA_024227975.1 Actinomycetes bacterium | reverse complement strand
GCCGACGTGCCGACGTGCCGACGTGCCGACGAGGAGCCTGGCTCTGACAGCCACGGTCGTATGGAGCGTGACCAGTGCGGCCACTGCTAATGGGTCGCCGCGGCAGAATCGAGTGAGTCACCCCAGGTAGCTCAGGCGGTTCCGAAGAGTCTTCCCTGGCCGGGGGCTCGCGACGGCACGATCAATCTTGCGGCGGACCTAACCCCGCCAGACTTGAGGCGAAGATGAGAAGGTTCTCATCTTCGCCTCATGTTCGTCTTAGCAATGACGTAGACACTCCAAGCATGGACAGGCGGCCTGAGCCAAACCCAGCGCTCAACAACAGTGTGGTGGACCTAGTGGCCCACCCTGTCCTCTCCCATCATTCGAGAAATGACGGGAGAATCACGATGAGACCCCCAACTGGGACCTGCTCAACACCATCACACCCAGTTCAAGTGTGTCTATTTGTCCGGGTGTCACGGATCGGGCTGGTTGGTGGCGTCATGGGTTCTGTGGAACAGCTTGTTGAGACGGGACCGAGTCCCGAAGACCTCTACGGTCAGCACGCCAAAGCACTCGTTGGGTTGGCGCGACGATCGTCGGCCCCTCTGACGCCGAGGACATCGTCGCTTCCGTTGCCGCTCGGGTCCTACGTTCGTCCGCCCTGCGTGCAGCTGACAACCAACGGGC
>JAAETV010000476.1 GCA_024227975.1 Actinomycetes bacterium | reverse complement strand
TGTCACCTTCATCGCCAATGCCGAGATCGAGAGTGAGCCCGTCGATTGGGAACTGAAGATCGGGTACGTGCGTCTCCTGATCATCGCCGGCATCGACACCACCTGGAGTGCCCTGGGTTCTGGCCTCTGGCACTTCGCCCAACACCATGACGAGGTCGCCCAACTCGTGGCTGCAGACGACAACGACCTGTTGTGGAAGACAGCGACCGAGGAAGTCTTGCGCTTCTACGCCCCAGTCACGATGGCCCGCAAGGTCATCAAGGACACCGAAGTGGCGGGCTGTCCTGTCCACGCCGGCGATCAGATGTTGCTCACCTTCCCCGCCGCCAATCATGATCCTGATGCGATCGAGAATCCTGGGGAGTTCCAGATCGACCGGGCCCGCAACCGTCATGTCGCCTTCGGGCTTGGTGTTCACCGCTGCGTCGGCTCAAACCTCGCTCGCTTGGAGATGCAGGTCGGGATGCAGGAATGGCTGCGGGCATTCCCCAACTACTCCCTCGACTCCACCCAGGAGACCACCTGGGCCAACGGTCAGGTTCGAGGGCCGCGCAATATCCCCGTCAAGCTCAATCGCTGACCCGAGGGCGCCTCGCGGTTGCGGAAAAGGCGTTGGGGTGCGGTTTCATGATGAGGTCATGAGGCCGGGGGATGAACTCTTGTTCAGCCATCCTGGGCTTCTTGATACGGTCGGCCCTGAACAGCCGCGTTGCGTCGGGCTGCGGGTCCCAGGCAATGACGTACCAGTTGGGCCACGCGACTAGAAGTCCGTGCGGCTCCACCGATCGTTTGGTCCGACGGCCGGCCCTATCCGTGTAGGCGAATTCGAGCATCCGGTTTGCGGTGAAGGCCTTCTCGAACTCATCGACGAGGCCGGCGACCACCGGTCCTGAAGCGGCCCCGGCCGTTCCCTGGGGTGCATCGATCATGACTCGATGCATGAATCGTTGCAGCTCATCTGCTCTGGCTTTGGGGAGGGAGGCTTCAATCTTTGCGATCGCGGTATCGGCGGAGGCAAGGAACGGGATACCCGGCGACGCGCTCGCGATCGCTACAGCGAGAAGTAACGCCACCACCTCTCTTCCTTCGAGCTGGGAGGTGATCATGACCGACGTTGGTTCGAGGCGTACGCCACCTCCTGGCCCAGTCATTGAAGAGATGTCAAACCCTCGATCGCGTAGGCGCTGCAGATCCCGCAGGACGGTACGGCGTGAGACGCCGAGCTCGGCGGCCAGTCCATCCGCGGTGCATCGGGCCCGATGACGAAGTAGCCGCAGTAGTCGCTCCTCGCGTTCGCGGATGTCCATGTACCCCACGCTAGGACATATAGGTGACATGTTCTGGCACTAATCGCCTCTATCGTCTGACCAACAGCACCTTCAGCCTTCTTCGCGAGACGAGCCGAAGCCCGAGCATGGCTCTCATCGTGAGAACCCGCCGTACCCCTAGATCCATGTACCCAGCAAGCGAGATCGTCGACCGGCCGCATTGCACGGTTATGGTCCAGATCGACAGAGAGGAAACTCGATGAGGAACGTAAGAGAAGAGCGGACATTGACCGCGCCACGGTCGAGCGTGTGGGCCGTGTTGGCCGACTACCCGAACATCTCCGATTGGAACGAGGCCATGACGAATAGCTACGCCATCGGTGACGCGATCGAGGGTGTAGGTGCCGAACGACGATGTGAGTTCGGGTCGAAGGGGTCGATCAGAATGAGAGAGACCGTCACCGAGTGGGTACCCGAACAGGGGATGGTGATCGCCGTCGACCAGACGGAGAAGCAAGTTCTCAAACAGGCCACCATGACGTTCACCCTTTCCGACGTCGGCGAGACCACGCCGTTCACGATGAGCTACGACTACGAAGGCAAGGGCGGACCGCTGGCCCTCATCTACGGGCCACTGCTCGACCGGGTGCTCAAGAAGGGCTTCAACGCGTTCATCGACGATCTGGAAACGACCGCTCGGGCTCGGACCGCCACCTAGCGAGGAAGCCCTTCTCCCCAGGTAGCGGTACCCGCTCAGCTCGGCGATCGGCAGACCCTCCGACACGGAGTGTTTCAAGCGAGGACAGCGGGATGGAGGTGACGCCGCCAGCCCGGGTGGTCGGGATTCCGAGCGTGCTCTTGCAGCGGGTTGAACGGCGTCGAGCAACGATGTCCCGATTCCACAACGAAGCGAATCGATTGTGATACCTACGGCTACTTGGGCTCTACGAATGCGTCTCGGACCAGTTCTCTGATGCGCTCCACGTCCGCCCACTCGATCACTGTGGCAGTGGCGGGGTCGGGGTCACGCTTGGGTCGCTGGTCGACCAATGTCATGCCTCGGGCGGGTCCAGTACCGACAACAACTTCGACTGGCCGGCGCACACCTGCGAGGACGTCGGGATGTGAGACGTTCAGTACAGCCAGGGCATCGTGAACTGCGGCTCCAGCGAGGGTCGTCATTGATCGTTGCCGCATCTCGTAGTAGTCGAGTAGGTCTGCGAACACGACGAGAGCTTGGTCGGTGATGTCAGCTCGGAGTTGGTCGATCCATGGTCGGTCCAGCAATACGGTGTGAGTGACGTTCAGCCCGACCATCGTCAGGTGGGTCAAGCCGGCGCGAAACACAATGTCCGCAGCCTCTGGATCGACCCAGCAGTTGAACTCTGCGGCCGCTGTGGCGTTGCCAGCATTGCTACTACCGCCCATCCACGACAGTCGATGAATGCGGTCGACGATGTCTGGTGCGGCCTGGAATGCGTGGGCAATGTTCGTGAGCGGACCGGTGGCGATGACGGCAAGCCCCTCTTCTCCCCTGATCGTTTCGACGATCCAGTCGACAGCGTCGTGAGAGGTTGCGTTGCGTGTGGCATCAGGGAGCTCGACTGACCCAGTGCCGTCGGGGCCGTGGTACTCGGTTGCCCGATGTTCGAGCGAGCCGCCGATGGGCATGTCGTGACCGGCATGCACAGGCAACTCCTCGACCTTCAGGATGTCGCAGAGCGAGAGCGCGTTCGAGGTTGTCCGGTCCAGACCAACGTTGCCGCCAACGGTGCTCAAACCCACAAGGTCGGTGTGACGCACTGCGAGCGCAATGGCTACAGCGTCGTCCAAGCCAGGATCGCAGTCGAGCAGGACGCGGGGTCTCGATTCGGTAGTCACCGAATCAAGCTAGCCACGACGAGGTACCAGTCAAGCCGCTTATCGAGCAGATGAGTAGGCCGATCGACATCTCCTGTGCTGCGGCCCACTGCATAATCACGGATCTTGCTCCAAAGATGCCGTCCGGCCTTTGCGTGGTCTCATTTGCGATCGCCCGAGGCACTACCCAACGCATGGCAACCAGAGCGGTCAATTCGGCTGGTCGGTATGGCCAGGTTGGGCAGATCAGTTGTGGACCGGACGGATTGCGATGACTTGAACAGCCGAGTCGAAGCTCAGTGCACGTTGGAAGCGGCCACTCACCCGTTCGGCGACGGTCGCCTTCTCTTGTTCGGGTTGCGATGGACTCTCGGGTGCCTGCGGCTCGCCAAGGCTGACGACCTCGAATTCGACCGCTCCGCCTGGCCCGAACCCGGCCCTGGGGGTCTCCATTGAGAACGCGAGCGTGATCGATCCGGTCGCATCAGTCAGGGTCCCGATATCGGTTGTACCGAATCCTGCCCGATGGCGCCAAGTTCCCTGCAGGACGGCATGAAGCGGCTGGCCGTTTTGCCGTTCGGCCTCGAACTGCCCGATGGAGTGGGTCGGGCCTCGTAGCTGCAACCACTCTTCGGTGAAGCCCTCGGCCTCCAGCCAGTGGGATGGCCATTCACCGCGATTGCATGGAGCCATGATGGACCCGAGGCCGCCGGTGGCCTCCCTCAGAACTGTGAAGTAGGGATTGTCCGCTTCAGGATGAGATGGGTCGTGACCCCGTCGGACGGCAGTGTCGAGCAGCTGGATGAGGCCGGCCATCCCCTCGGCTGCTAGGTACGACTCGTCGGCGATGACGTTTAGATCGAAGATGCGACCTCCGGGGTCGTTGGACGTACCCAACTCGATCGAGAGGGAGGATCCCTGGGTGTAGGTCAGAGGAAGCATGATCGAGGGGTAGAGCGAGGTCGCAGGATGGACGAGATTCTCCCATTCCTGGAGCGCTGTCCGGGGGTCGAGAAGCGTCACATCTATCGCGTCGAGAACGCCGAAGCTTCGAAGATCCCAGGTCGTCCAGACGTATGCGAGGTCGAGAGGCAGCCGAAGCGGCTCGACCGCCCGGCCAACCTGCTCGATCTGTTCAACCTGCTCGCCATCCTCTGGCGCCCGCCGAGGCCCATCCAGACCCAACTGAGCAGCAGTCGCCCCAAGGCCTGCGACAGCTTCATCCACTGCACCGTTCATAGCGAAACCATCGGTGACGACCTCGTTGATCGTGAGCAGGCAGCTTGCACTCCGGCGAGTGTACCCGGGGGCCTGATCGTGGACGGTCGCTCTCGGTGGTCTCGATTCGATTGCTCAGACCACTCTCCGACGCCGGGAGTGCAGCGCAACGGATCGTTGTTCCCGAGCGGTGAGACTGGGCAGATCGGCACCCTGCACTAGGTCTCGCCAGCCAATCGCATAGTGCCGATCTCGAACGACTCGACGGGTAGCATCCCGTCGACCGATTCGCCTACTGAATCAGTGGTGGGCGAGTTCGATTGTCATCAGGTCCCGTGCCACTTCGATCGGGCCGAGATAGCCGCCTGATCGTGCGTCGGCTGCGAACTGTTCCTCGCTCTCACAGTCGTTCGGTGGTGGCAGCAGGTGCGATAGCACGAGCCGCTTTGCATCCGCTCGATCGGCGAGTGCGCCAACCGACTCGGCGCTTGCGTTCCACTCGAGCAGTTGTGGCCGAACCGATCCTCCGAGTAGTGCTTCGTGAATGAGCAGA
>JAAETV010000475.1 GCA_024227975.1 Actinomycetes bacterium | reverse complement strand
TGTCGAGGTCAGATGTTTCTGAGACTCGGGATCAGCTTTGAGTGCCTCGGAGTTGGCCAGGAACTCCGACAGTGCGCTCTGGGTCAGCACATCCCCCGTTGTCGGGTTCGGAGACTCGACGAAGAACATCGTGGTCAGCACCTCTGTCGCAGGATCGAACAGATCGCCGGCTCGTTCCTGTAGGTCGTAGATCTCACCGCCGGGATTGAACGCCGGCTGGTCCGGGCCGTTGGCCAGCTTGTCGGCGAGCCGAATGGCGAACCCCGCTGCGCCGAGCACGATCGCGAGCACGATCCCGACCACCGCTATCAGTCGGATTCGATGTCCGATCCAGTCGAAGACCGAACCGGCCGACTCAGTGTCGGGTGGTCGGTACTCCTGCGATGGATCATCAGGTTGGTGAGTGGTTGTCATGTTTGTCATGGCGCTTCCTCCTCGAAAGCAACTACCGCTTGTTGGAAGACGAAATTGATCGCTGGGTCAGAGCCGATGGTCGGGACTGCCGGTGCCGAGTCCGGTGGCATCTTCATGTCTGTTCTCCTGAGGCGTCGGCTTGCCAAGCCCGATTGAGCTGCGATTGCTGGTACACGATGTGTACGAGTGCGATGACGGATCCGATCGCACTCAACTCGGGACGGATTGTGGGTGTGAGCCCAGTTGTCTCCTGGGCGACGGCGATCCGCTGGCTCGTTCGGTAGATCGTTACGAAGGGGGGGATGATCAGAAGCCCGCCCGGCACCAAGGCGATGAGTGCTTTGAGCGGATCGACGTCGACCCCGAAGTCACGTAGCTCTCGGTTGATCCGATAGTGGTTGACGGCGGCATAGATCCCGAGCGTGATGATTGCCAGCCCCCATTCCTTCCAGGGGTGGCGTTGGGCGCCGGGGACTGGAGGATGGGAGGAGGCGGCAAGGGATCGGGTGGTATGCATGGGATCCCTCCTTCCGTTGTGTTGCCGACGGTTCGCGTGCTTCTGATTCGAAGATCGCGCTGAATGGCTATGGCCCGAAACCTCCTCGGGGGCATTTCACGGGATCCGCGAGGACGACGGCGACAGCCCCCCTGAGGTATGGCAGGGGGCTGCGACCAGACAGGCGTCTACCCCAGCCGGACAGGGTCGGATCGTTCTGAGGGGGTAGGGGAGAGCGCGTTGGTTCCACCGCCTGGGGGATGACCGGATCCCGCCGCAGCGCTAGTTTCGGGAGATGGAAGCGCTCGAATCGCCAAGCCTGAGCTTTGTTGCGCTTCCCCGATGGCTGCGACAGATTCCCCCAGTGGTTCAGGACACCGTTCTGGCTGTGATTCTCACCGGTACGCTCCTGGCCGACCTGGCTCGTGAAGAGGTGGCCCCCGGGGCGCCCTTCAGGTCGACCGACGCACTCGGCTACTTCCTCGTCGCCCTCCTGACCCTGCCTCTCATGGTGCGCCGCCGCTACCCGCTCAGCGTGTTCGCCGTCATCCTGTTCGACGCCACGATCGTGGCCACGTTGTTCTACCGGCCAACGTCGTTTGGATTCGGGCTGATCGTCGCCACCTACACCGTGGCCCGCTGGTGCAAGCCCCGGGTGTCAGTGGTGGCCCTGTTGTTGGCCGAAGTCTTCGGTCTCTACATCAAGTTCCGGGTGATGGCAGCGGGACTCGATGTTGGTTGGTTCAACTGGCCACTGGACGCCGTGTACTTCGGAGCTGCGTGGTTCCTCGGATACAGCATCCGTAGCCAACGGGCCTACGCCACCGCCCTGGAGCAGAGCCGCGAAGCGCTCGCTCGACGAGCCGTTCATGACGAGCGCGCCCGCATCGCCCGTGAGCTGCACGATGCGGTCGGTCACTCGGTGAGCGTCATGCTCCTCCACTCGGGTGCGGCCGAGCAGCTGATCGAGACCAATCCGGCCCGGGCCAGGCAAGCCTTGGACTCTGTTGGCGACGTGGGCCGGGCCACCCTGGCCGAGATGGACCACCTCCTGGGTCTTCTACGGGCGGACGACTCCGAGACGAGTCCGATCCTGCGTCCCAGCCTCACCAACCTCGACACGCTCATCCAGGAGTTCCGTGACCTGGGTCTCCCTGTCGAGACGATTATCGCCGGCGAGGCAGCACTCTTGCCCACCGCCGTCGATCAGTCGGCGTTCCGTATTATCCAAGAGTCCCTTACCAACACCCTCAAACACGCCGGACCGACCGAAGCCGAGGTGAGCATCACATTTTCTGATCGCGATCTCGCTGTCGATATTCGTGATCATGGCCGAGCAGGCCGCCAACACCAAGCGTTGCCTGACAGTCATCACAGTCGGGGAATCATCGGTATGCGTGAACGGGCAACGATGCTCGGAGGGCATCTCGATGCGAACCCTTGTTCCGATGCTGGTTTCCTCGTCTCGGTTCGGCTCCCCTACGCGCCCGGTCACCGATCATGATCCGGGTGCTTCTCGTCGACGATGATGACCTCGTCCGAGTCGGGATGTCCATGATCATCGAGAACACTGACGACATCTCCGTCGTCAGTGAAGCATCAAACGGAACCCAAGCGATCACCGAAGCAGCCCGGCTCGAACCCGACATCGTCCTCATGGACGTCCAGATGCCAGATGGGGATGGCATCGAGGCCACCAG
>JAAETV010000474.1 GCA_024227975.1 Actinomycetes bacterium | reverse complement strand
TGATCGTCCATGACCAGCGCCGTCGAGTAGCAGAGCAGGGCCCGACGTCCGGCCCCGGCGGCCCCTGACTCGACCAGCGACACCGAGTCAGCCAACGAGGGCTGGTAGATGAAGTCGAGCATCACCCCGTCAGCGATGGCCCCACCCAGCTGCAGCATCTTGGGGCCCCGCCCCGCAAGCCAGATCTCCGTACCCGGTCGCCCATAGCCAAGATGGGCCGACCGCAGTTGCACCACCTCACCGTCGAGATCGACCCGACCCCCATCCAGCAAGGCCCGGCAGGCCTCGATTGTCTCCCGCACCGCAGCAAGGGGGCGAACTCGGGTCAGACCCATCGGGTCGAGGGTGAGGCTGCCTCCAGCCCCAACCCCGAGGAAGGCGCGACGGCCACTCAGCTCGTCGAGACTGGCCGTAGCCGATGCGGTCTGAGCCGGATGCCGGGTGTACGGGTTCGTAATGCCGGGCCCCAGTTGCATCCGCTTGGTACCGGCCGCGATGGCGGCCAAGGTCAGGTAAACGTCGCGGGCGGCCAGGCCCTCGTCATAAACCCAACACCGCTCGAAGCCCATCGTCTCAGCCGCTGCCGCAAACTCGACCATCTCGGCGATGGGGCACTCTGGAATCAGGTTCAGACCAGTTCGCACGGCGCGACCCTAGTGGGCGACCTCGAGCCCAGTCAGGACAGTAGGGCCCATAGCTCGCCAGCCTTGTCACAACGCCGCCCCACCTGAGCGCATCTAGCCCCCTCTAGCCCCGGCCGGCGGACCAGCCCGGTTCGAGGAGCCCTACCCCTTTCCAGGCCGGGGGCTCGGGCTCCTCCTTCGGTGGCCATAGCCAGCACCTGCGACGCCGGCATCACCGCAGGATCCTGGAGGCGGACCTTGTGGAGGAGGAAGGCGCAGCGAAGGCCTCGGTGATGCAGTCGTCCGAGCAGCCAAAGGTCGTGTGCCAACACATCAGACCGCCGACCAGCGGCCCGTAGGCTCCCTTCGCTGCCTCGTCGATCAGGGACAGGTTCTCGGCCAGTCCTGGGCGGGCGATCTCCGGCCCGGCCCGCTCAGTGGCCTCGAAGCTGAGCAATCCCCGCAGCCCCCGACGCTGCACGATCTCGGCTTGGTGGGCCAGGGCCCCGGGTGGGGCATTTGGGGGCTTCGAGAATGTCGTGGAATGTGGTGGTCCCCGAACGCAGTATCTCGGCGCAGACATAGTCGGTGGCCGCTGCGATCATGTCGTGATCGAGGACATCCTCGATCAGGGGCCACCAGTAGTCATCGAGAAGGCTCCAGAAGTCGGTGGGTCCCCTCCGGCCGGGGGCGGGATGCCGTGAGGCCAGGGTTACCCAGCCCGTTCGGGGGCTCGATCGGCCGCCACCACCAGCCGGTCAGGCAAGATGGGCATGGCTCGTGACCGTCGCTACCACAGACCAAAATGTGTCGGTGGCTGGTCTTCGTCACTCCCTGTCTGGATCGTGGCCCAGGGCTCGAAGCTTGGTCTCCAGCTCCTCGGCTCGGTGGACGTTGGCGGTCACGATTTCGTCGAAGCTGGTGGCGACCAGACCGTCGGGGTTCGTGCAGCGGAGGGCGTCATCGGCGAAGTCGAGCATGATGCCACCCAGTTCAGGAATTGGGCGCCCCGCCCAGTCAGTTGGGGCGATGCTTGGAGCCTCGTAGCGCAGGATGGCCTGAGCCTCCGGGTCGACCTCGACCACATAGGCCACCACCCCATAGGAGTTGATGCGGCGGATCTTGGCCGAGAACTTGGGAACCGTGTTCGTGTGGGAAGGCACCTCCAGCGCCACCAGGGGTGGCCCTCCCCCCATCTCCATCTGCCGGTATGACTTGGCGTGCTCACCCAGCGACGCCCGGGGCACGACCATGATGTCGGGGCAGGTCCGGATCGAGTTCTGGGTCGTCGACCCACTCAGCCAACTCCATGAACACCACCTTGACTATGTAGTGCATCCCAAACGCGCTCGGGGGTGAAGGGGAGGTCATTGATAACAGCACCGGTGGCATTGACGATGGCGTTGCGGATGGCGGGGGCGACCCCATCCTTGGGGATCTCGGCCACGGCTTTGGCTCCAAAGGGGCCGGAGTCTTCCATCGTCTGGACGAGGTAGACGACGGTCTCGGGCATCTCGTCGGCCCGGTAGATCTTGTAGGGACCGAACGAGTCGTTGAGGAGACGGCCGTCGCCGTCGTAGACCATCTCCTCACAATGGGCGTAGCCGAGGGCTTGGATCATGCCGCCCTCGACCTGGCCGCTGGCCGTGACAGGGTTGATAGCGACCCCACAGTCGACGGCCATCACCAGCTTCGTCACCGTGACCTGACCCGTCTCGATATCGACCTCGATCTCAGCGAACTGGGCGGCGAAGGGGGGCGGGCAATCGGGCGACACATACGACGAGGTACCCATGATCTGCTCCTGCTCTTGCCAGTGGAGAGAATCGAGGGCGATGTCCTCTATCGACACCGAACGGCCGTCGGGGGCGAAGGCCCGGCGGTCACGAAGCTCGATGGTGCAGGGCTCGTCGACCTCCAACAACATGGCGGCCCGTTCCTTGAGCCGCTTGCGTACGACCTCGGCCGCTCGGAGGGCCGCGGTACCAGATATGTAGGTGGTGGAGCTGGCATAGGCCCCGGTGTCGAAGGGGGTCATGTCGGTATCCGAGGAGTAGACCTTGATGTCCTCCAGAGGCACACCCAATACCTCGGCCGCGATCTGCCCCAGCACAGTGTCGGCCCCGGTACCGAGGTCGGTGGCCCCTACCAACATGTTGAATGAGCCGTCGTCGTTGAGCTTGATCGAGCAGCCCCCCATGTCGAGGAAGGGGATGGCGGTGCCATGCATACAGAAAGCGAAACCGATGCCGCGTCGAATGTGGGGGCGATCAGCGGGGCTGACCCAGGCCGGATCGTCCCGACGGTGCCAACCGGCTTCGCGCATCCCCTGGGCTACGCACTCTTCGGTACCTGACGACATCACCTTCGGGTATTCGTCGATTTCACCCTCGACCACGGCCCGCTCTCCAAGATGGGGTGCGATATCCATCTCGGAGCCGACCTTGGCCCAGTTCATGCGCCTGAACTCGATGACGTCCATGCCCAACTCGTGGGCGATGTCCTCCATGTGAGCTTCGAGAGCGAACTCGGCCTGTGGGGCCCCATAGCCCCGGTAGGCGCCCGGGACCGGGATGTTCGTATAGACGACGTCACAATGGAAGCGCTTGTTCGGAGCGTTGTACGAGGTGAGGCCGCGCAGCCCCGTCACCGTCTGAACCGTGTAGCCGTGGGTGCCGTAGGGGCCAGTGTTGCCGATGACGTGGAGGTCTTGGGCCACCAGGGTTCCATCGCGGTCGACGCCGGTGGTGTATGTGAGGGTCTGGGGGTGACGACTTCGGCTGGAGGCGAACTCCTCGGACCGGGTCAGCTCCAGACGGCAGGGGCGGCGGGTGATCATGGCCATGTGCCCGACGATGTCCTCGATCAGCATCTCCTGCTTGGCCCCGAACCCTCCCCCGATACGAGGCTTGATGACTCGGATGTCCTTGACCTCCATGCCGAGCAGGGGGGCCACCATGCGCCGGGCGTGAAACGGAACCTGGGTCGCGGTACGGATGACCATGCGCTCGTCTTCATCGATCCAGGCGATCGAGATATGGGGCTCGATGGGGCACTGCTGAACCTGGTGGACCCGGAACGTCTGGGTGAAGACATGGTCGGCACCAGCCAGGGCGGCGTCGACGTCGCCCCGCTTGGCCGTGATCTGGTGGACGATGTTGCGATCGCGATCGAAGATCTCGACCGTGTCTTCCTCGTCGTGGATGACGGGGGCGTCGTCGTCCATGGCGTGACGCTCGTCGAATACGGCGGGCAAGACCTCGTAGGTGACATCAATGAGGCCGACGGCTTGCTCGGCGATCTCGGGAGTCTCGGCCGCCACCGCCGCCACCCGGTCGCCGACATGGCGGACCTTGGTGTCGAAGCTGACCTGATCGTGGGGGTGGGGGTTGGGCCAGCTCTGGCCGCCTGACGCGTACTTGATGCGGGGAACGTTGCCATGGTGCAGCACAGCATGGACCCCGGGAAGGGCACGGGCCTTGGAGTCGTCGATGCTGACGATGTGGGCATGGGCGTGAGGGCTGGTGAGGAGGCGAGCGTAAAGCATGCCCCGCATCTCGACGTCATCGGTGAAGGCGGGATTGCCCTTGGCCAGCTTCACCGCGTCGACCTTGATCTCGGGTTTGCCGACCACGGCCATCTCGGGCACGTCACGTGAGGGGATGAGGCGCGGCACCGATTGGGAGGCCTCGGGGGGCTCGTCGGCCGGATCGTAGGGGATCGGGTTCGTACCGTCGGTCAGGGGGGTGATGGTGAGGGGACCGAACGGCTCGACGGATTCGCCTCGAAGGGTGGAGGCGGCCCTCTTGACGGCCTCGACCGGCTTCACGTAGGCCGTCTCGCGATCGAGGATGCCGGACAGCATGTCGCGGATCTCGGACTCGGACGGATCGGGGTTGCGCTCCAGCAGGGCCATGGTACCGAGGATCATGGCTCCGGCCGAATAGCCCGACTGGAGGGCACCGACGGCAGCAAAGGCGGCCTGGATCGGGTGCAGGTCTCGCTCGGTGTTCAGGGATTCGACGGTGGTAACGGTATGGCCATCAGCCTGGGCCGCCAGTATCACATCGGCGCTGGCCAGCTCCCCGTCGTAGAGGATGGCGGCTGCCCCCGTCTCCCCGCTCGGAGAGCCGTACTTGACGCTGAGCATGCCCTCGCGTCGCAGGAGCTGGCGGAGGTTGAGGTGGGGTTCGACGCTGGTGCTCAGCGGTTGCCCGTTGAGCTCGATCGTGATCTCGATGGATGGGCTCGAAGCGGTCATGCGCCAGCTCCTTCCTGGTTGGTCACCGTGCGGGCTGCGGCCAAGGCCCGAACCGAGAGGACTCGGGCCAGTTCCAGGCGGTAGCGAGCCGAACCGCGGTAGTCGTCGGGGGGTGACAGGTCGACGGTCGGGTCCTCGGGATCGTCGACCAGGACGGGGGTGAGGGCGACCCCGGTGAGGGCCAGGGTGCTGCCGCTAGCGGTATGGCGGGCGACAGCGCCAACGATGGGGACGTCCGCCGGGGTACGGCCGGTAGCGGCCTCGGCCCCGGTACCGCTCACGTCAATGGTGAGGGCCGTGATCAGGGCACCGGCTGGTACACCTCCGGTGATGATGTCGGCCAGGGCCACCGTGGTCCTGCCGCCCGCGACCCCTGCGACCAGCTCAACGGTCCCGTCACACACCAGCAGGGCGGCCTGGAGGAGGCTCTGGAAGGTACCGGGGGCGTCGGCCCCGGTGGCAATGGTGCCGCCGACGGTGGCCAGGGTGCGCAGGGTCGACGGGGCTTCGGCGGCAGTGACGGTCTGGAGCCAATCGGGGATCGCATCACTGGTCGCCATTGCGGCCAGGGTGGTCATGGCCCCGATTCGAACCTTGTCGCCGTTGACCTCGATCCCGTTCAGCCCAAGGGCCTGGAGGTCGACGACCTCGACCCCGGTGTGAGCCCGATCGGCATTGACCACGGTCCCGCCGGCAAGGGCGACCCGGTTCGGTTCGGCCAGGAGGGAAAGAGCCTGATCGAGACTCTCCGGCCGGTAGTACGCATCAACCAACGGCACCGAATGTCTCCGTCTCTCGTCGTTGTCCGGATCGCCACATTAGCCTTCGCCCCCGTGACCGACAATGGCCTCGCTCGTGGTCAGCCAACGGCGGCGATGATGCCATCGATCATGGCATCGACATCGAAGCGAGGCTCCCAGCCCCACTCCTCACGGGCGGCCCGGTCATCAAGACGGATCTCTCGGATGGGAGAACCTTCGGTAGGTGGTTCGAAGCTGATCACGGCTCCCGGGATCCGTCGCCTGACAGCGTCGGCCAGTTCCCCCGCAGTTGGGGTGGGGCGGGGCCCGTCGACCAGGTAGTTGATGCTGTGGATCTGCTCGGTGGGGGCGGCCGCCAGCTCAACGGCGGCCCGGGCTGCGTCCAGGTAGTAGAGGAGGGCAACCACCGATTCGGGTCCGGTCCAGACGGCGAAGGGTTCGCCTCGAGCCGGCTTCTCGATCATCCAACTCGTGTACTGGGCCACGCTCCAGGTCGTCACGCCGGGACCGACGATGGCCGGATAGCGGAGGCTGCGAAAGTCCATCCCATATTTGGCCCGGTAGTAGCTGCCCAGGTTCTCACCGAGCACCTTGGTCACACCATAGGCCGAGCCCGGACGCTGGAGGGTGAGATCGTCGATCGGACCAGGACCAACATCGCGGCCGTAGGTGCCGATGCTGGAGGCGAAGACGAACTGCTCGGTTCCGGCTATCCGGGCCGCCTCGATCATCGTGATGAACCCGACGGCGTTGGCCTGGAGAAGGGTTTGGGGGTCCTCCTCCCCCGGGCCGGTGAGGATGGCACCGAAGTGGAAGATCCGTGTCGGTCCGATGGCGCCGACGACGGAATCGATCTCCCCGGGATCAGTGAGATCGAGGTGGTGCAGCTCGATGTCGTCGGCCAGATCACTCAGTCGCCCCAGGTCGGGAGAGCGTTGGGCCACATGGATCGGGCCCTGGCCGTCGCTGATGAGCATGCGAGCGATCTCGGCCCCGATGAACCCGGTACCGCCGGTAATGAGGGTAGTCATGCTCCTACTGTGGCAGCCCTGCGAGCGAAGGTCGATCGCAAGCGGGGAAGACCGCCCTACTCGTCGCGCAGCTCGGGTTCGCGAACCCGAACACGGTTGTCACCGAACTTGGCGTCACGCTCGGCGAAGGCGCCGCGCAGTCCACCCTCCTTGACTGCCTTAAAATATTCCTTGGTGCTGGGTGCCCGGTGGGCTCTGGCGTCGGTCTCGGCCGCGTAGCGCTGCAGAGTCCGGGTGCCCATGAGCTCCATACCCATATTGATCACCCGCTTGTTCGACGACAACAGGTCAGGGTCGATCAAGGCCAGCCGATCGGCCAGGCCTTCGACCTCTCGCTCCAACACCTCAGCTGGGACCGACTTCATCACCAGGCCGATGAGGGCCGCGTCCTCCCCGCTGATCAGGTCACCGGTCATGGTGATCCGCTTGGCCCACTGGGGACCACAGTGGTACAGCCACATCGAGTTCGGCAACGACCCAAGATTGCGAGCCGGAGGAAACCCGATCAGGGCATCGTCGGCCGCGATCACCATGTCGCAGAAGAAGGCGACGTCGGTCCCGCCAGCCAGGCAATGGCCGTGAAGCTGGGCGATCGTCGGCTTGTGCATATCCCACAAGACCCGAAGCCGCTCCTGGCCTCGCTCCAGGTGCCACGAGTCATCGTCGATCGTCGAGATCCCCCGCCGTACCGGCTTGTCCTCGGCAATCTCACCTCCACCCCCCGAGCCCGGGGCATCGCTGAAGTCGGACATGCCAAGCAGATCGTAGCCAGAGCAGAACGAGGGCCCTGCTCCTCTGATGATGACGCAGTGGACCCGCTTGTCGTTGTCGGCATCCCACAGGGCCATCTCGAACTCGGCCAACAGCTGGCGGGACAGAGCGTTGCGACGCTCAGGGCGGTTGAGGGTGATGCGAGCGCGCCCCTCATCAACTTCGTAGATGATGTTTTCGAACTCACGGGCCATGACCCGCACGCTACTAGGAGACCCAAATCAAGTGCCCGTTGATGTGGCTCCTGGCATCACCTAGGTTCGGTGCTCGTCAAGGGAGGTGTTGGGGTGGCGAAAGCAAAATACGAAGGTCCACCTGATGCCCTTGCCTCCTATGAGGCATTGGTTGAAGGCAACACCGCGGTCGACCGGAAGGGCGCCAAGGTGCCCTACACCTCGCGAAACGGCCACATGTTCAGCTTCCTCGACGCGACCGGATCCTTGGCTATACGACTCCCGGCAGACCTGCGCGACGAGTTCCTTGCCTCCTACGACACCCAGCCAGTTGAGCAATACGGAACCGTCATGAAGGAATACGTTGCCATCCCGCCGTCACTGCTGGCTGACACGCCAAAGCTGAGGGAGTGGTTCGACGCAAGCCACGACTGGATCGGCACACTCGAGCCGAAGGCCACCACCCGCCCGAAGAACACGAAGAAGAAGTCGAAGACGACCAAGGCGAAATGAGGTCGATGACCAGGGCCCATGACCGGCGAGCAGGCCTTGGACCCGGGCTGGGACTGAACGCGGTCGAGGTGGGTGTGGTCCAGAGCCGGATGGGTGGTTGGAAGTCAGCCCAATCGGCGCTCAGCTGATTGAACGGTGTTCCGCAACAGCATGGCGATCGTCATCGGGCCGACCCCGCCGAGACGGGGCGTGATCCACGACGCCACCGCACCGACTTCCTCCGCCACGTCGGGCAGGAGTTTGCGTCCTTCCCAGGTGATGCCCCCGCTGACGACGACGGCCCCGGGCCGCACCATGTCGGGGGTGATGATGTTGGGTGACCCGACGGCCCCGATCACGATGTCGGCTTCCCGGGTGTAGGTGGCCAGATCGGGGACCCGGCTATGGACGACAGTCACGGCCGCGTCAGCTCCTGGCCCCTTGTTCGACAGCAGCAAGGCCAGTGGCCGGCCCAGGGTCGGCCCCCGGCCGACGATGACGACGCGGCGGCCGGCGACATCGATGCCGTAGTGGACCAGCATCGCCTGGATGCCGGCCGGAGTACAGGGGACCGGCCCCGGTTCCTGGAGGACGAGCCGACCCAGATTCATGGGGTGGAGACCGTCGGCGTCCTTGGCCGGATCGATGCGGGCCAGGGCCTGGTTGAAGTCGAATCCGTCGGGTACCGGGTGTTGGATCAGGTAGGCGTCAACCTCGTCGTTGGCGTTGAAGGCATCGACGGCGTCGAGAAGAACCGGCTGGCCAGCATCGGCCGGGATCTCCACATTGAACGACTTCAACCCGACCTGCTCACAGGTCTCATGCTTGCGGCGGACGTAGCCGGCGCTCGGTGCATCGTCGCCGACCAGGATGGTGCCCAACCCGGGGGTGATCCCTTGGGCCTGCATCTCCTTGACCCTGATCGCGACCTGGCTCAGGACCTCATCGGCAACGGGTTGACCCGCCATCAGCTCTGCCACCATCAGCACTTCTCCTCTGTATCTGTCCGACACCTCAGTGTCTGAACTGACGTTCCCCGGTAAAAAGCATGGCCAGACCGAGCTCGTTTGCGGCCGCGATGATGGCGTCGTCGTTGACCGAACCACCAGGCTGGACCACAACTGCTACCCCGGCGGCGGCTGCGGCTTCGACCCCGTCAGGGAAGGGATAGAAGGCATCGGAGGCACAGACCCCTCCTTCGGCCCGGCCGGCCGCCTTCTGGGCTGCCAGTTGGCCCGACTCGACCCGGTTCTGCTGACCGGCCCCGATACCCCACGCCACCCCGTCCTTGACCAGGACTATGGCGTTGGACGAGACATAGCTACAAACCCGCCACGCCAGGGCGGCATCGGCCAACTCGGTGGTGCTCGGCTGACGCTCGGTAACCACCGACCAGTTCTCGGGATCGACCGAGAAGTTGTGGGCTTCTTGCACCAGGAATCCATCGCTGAGTTGGCGCACCGCGAGTGCCGGCTGGCGGGGTGGGGGTGCGGTCAGCACTCGGGTGTTCTTGCGCTTGGCTTCAAGCCGCTCGACTACCCCGTCGCCATAGCCGGGGGCGATGATCACATCGGCCTGGGCTCCATGCTCGATGGAGGCAACCGCTGCCTCGTCGACGGGATGGTTGAAGGCAACGATCCCCCCGAAGGCAGAGCGCTCATCGCAGGCCAGGGCCCGCTGGTATGCGGTAGCCAAGTCGTCGGCCGTAGCCACCCCACACGGGTTGGCGTGCTTGATGATGGCGCACGTGGGGCTGGAACCGAGGTCGTGGGCCAGACGCCAGGCCGCGTCGGCATCGAACAGGTTCAGATAGCTGAGATCGACACCGGCGTGTTGTTGGACCTCGTCCCACCAGCTGGGAACACCGCCCAACCGATAGCGGGCACCGGCTTGATGAGGGTTCTCGCCGTAGCGGAGGTCTTGAGCCCGTTCCAGTGAGAGGTGCATCGTCGGGGGTAGGTCATCGCTCGCCTGTTGCCCGTCGAACCAGGCCACTATCTGGGCGTCGTAGCCAGCAGTATGGGCGAACGCCTTGCGGGCCAGAGTGCGGCGCATCGCCATCGACGTGCCCCCGCCTTGGCGCAGCTCGCCGAGTACGGCCGGGTAGTCGGCAGGATCGACGAGCACGGTGACGTACTCGTGGTTCTTGGCCGCCGCTCGCAATAGGGTCGGGCCGCCGATGTCAACCAGGTCCATGGCCGACGATGAACTGGTGTGATCGAAGGCATCGGGGTCGGACCCGAACGGGTAGAGGTTGCCGACCACGATGTCGATCAGATCGATGTGATGGGTTTCGAGATCGCGGAGGTGGGTCGGGTCACGGCGATCGGCCAGGATGCCACCATGGATCCGAGGATGCAGGGTCACCACCCGGTGGCCGAGCATGGGGGGAAACCCCGTCCACTCAGCCAGATCGGTGACCGGGATGCCTTCGGCCGCGATTGCCGCCGCCGTACCACCAGAGGAGATGAGATCGACGCCGAGCTGGTGGAGCTCGGAGGCCAGGGCAGCGATCCCTGACTTGTCGTAGACCGAGATGAGAGCACGCACACATCGAAGGTAGCGGGACTGGGAGCCTCGTGAGCGCGTAACTGACAAGTAACGCCTCTGTTGAGGCCCCTGACTTGCCCTGCTGAGCCGAAAAACCCTCCCTACTCCAAAGAAGGGTCAACGCAGCCGTCACTACCGCCGGTTGCCCCCGAAGGTGGCTCCAAACGGGGCTGGTCGACGAAACCGGAACCGGCATCGTCGGTATCGAGGTAGCGAATGATGGCCACGGTCAGAGCATTGGCCGCCGCCTGTCGGTATTCATCGGTACTGAGCACGAAGGCTTCGGTTGGATTGGAGATGTAGGCGAGCTCAGCCAAGACAGAGGGGGTGGTCGGGTAGCGGTTGATGCCATATGCGTCTTCGCCGGCTTCATTGACGACCGAGAGCACGCCAGCATCGCCGCGACTGGCCCAGTCAGCGTCGAACTGGCTCAGAGTGCCAACGATCTCCTCATAGACGAGGCCTCCGAGGCGCCTCGACTCGGGTGAGTTGTTCTGGATGTAGACCTCGCTGCCAGGGCCATTCGTCGGGCCCGGCGTCGGAGTCGGGGAGTTGTGATGGATGGACACGAACAGTTCCGCTTCCAGGCGGTCGGCGATGGCAGCCCTCAGGCTGATTGGAATCCGATAATCACCGGTTCGGGACAGAGCGACTGAGATCCCCTCACGTTCGAGGGTCGTTGCCGTTCGACGGGCGATGTCAAGGTTGAGCTCGGCCTCGGACTCGTCCGATGGACCCAAAGCGCCTCGTTCGTCGCCCCCGTGCCCCGCGTCGAGTACGACATCGGCGTGACGTAGGGGCTGACCCCACGCGATGGAGGCCTCATTGCC
>JAAETV010000473.1 GCA_024227975.1 Actinomycetes bacterium | reverse complement strand
CTTGGTCGCCGACGAGGTGGCGGCCAACTATGGGGTGAGCAGCGACCAGTACGAGGTCTCGGTCGATGCTCCGGTGTGGGACTGGGGTGAGGACGTCACCGTCACCATCACCATGACCATGCCGGCCCTCGACATACCGGGAGCCGGCTCATGGGGGGCGACCGAGTGGTCGACCTCTGCCACCCAGCGGATCGAAGACTATCGGGGCCTGGAATGAGGGACCGCTCACCGGCCTGCGCCAACCCTGATATCGATATCGACGAACAAGGCGAGCCGGGTGCCGGGGTCGGGCCCCGGTCCGAAGCCGGCATGGTGAGCTTATGGGTCCTGTATTGGTCGATATCGATCCTTTTCATCGCCGGCTTTGGCCTCGACCTGTGGCGAGGGGTAGCAGTGCGACGAGCCCTCGTCGAACAGGCCGAGGCGGCAGCAGCAGCCGGTGCAAACGGGGTCGACACCGATGCGTTCCGCACCACGGGAGCGATCACCATCGACCACACTCTGGCCGAGGCACTGGCCCGTGAGAATCTGGCCGCCCAGAGCGAGTTCGACCTGGTGGAGAACCCCCCCGTCGTCATGGTCGACGGGACCACCCAGGAGGTCACGGTCCGGCTCACGGCGGTCGTCGACTTCACCCTCATCAAGGTCTTCTTGAGTGACGAGGCCCCACTCGAGATCGCGGTCGAGGCGTCGGCTGCCCCCAGGATCGGTGGGCCATGAGGCCCCGGGCCCTCCACCACCTCGGGCCAGCGCTCCGCATCATTGGCTGGCTGGCCGGCGCCTCGATCGTTGCCCTCGCTTGCGGCGACACGACCTCCTCGTCGCCTCCTACCCGCTCCGTCGTCGAGCAGGCTCCGGAAGTGGAGGAGAGCGAGCCCGCGGGGCCAGCGGTCTCGACCGAGGCGGAGCCGATTCCCGTGCGCCAGGACGATCTCACCGATGTCGAGACACTGGCCGCCCAAGCATCACGGGAGACAACAGGTGATGCCGAGTGGATCCCGGTCATGGCAACGCTCAGGGTCAAGAGCTGGCTGGCGACCCGCTACCCCGGCAGATATGACCTGGGGTCCATCTACAACGATGAGTGGGCCTCCGGTCACCCCGAAGCCTTGGAACGGGAGAGCCTCGATCTCGGCGTCTACCTCGATGAACCCCTACCCACCCTGATCTCGGTCAATGAGACGCGCACACTGGGCAAGCTGGTTGAGATCGAGGTCGTCCTCGAAGGAGGAGAAGCCCTGATCCGCCAAGAGACCGACGATCAGATCGTCGGCTCCTTTCCTGGTGGCACGAGTCGAGGCTTGTTCATTCTTGGGCAATCCAACCCAATGAGCGAGTGGCGAATACACTCAGTGACAGAGCTAGCACTTGACGACACCGCCACAGCAGAAGGTACGAGCTCATGAACCGCCGTAGTACTCGAGTCCAACTCCTCACCTTGACAGCAGTAGTGATGCTGCTGGCCACCCTCGTGGCCGGGCCAAGCCCGGCCACGGCCCAGACCGGAGGCTGTTCGATCATCGACCGAGGCGGTACCGACTGCTCGATCATCGCCCCCGGAGCTCCCCCTCCACCGGGACCAGGAGAGTCGACGGGGCCTCACGTCACCGCCCCTCCCGCTCCCTATTTCATGTGGCTGCGCATCAGGCTGCCCTGTGATGCCGCCAACTCGACCGGTTGGACACCCGTATCAAATCTGGCCGCTGCCATCGGCGACTTCCCCCTCGCCGCCGATTCAGGAGAGTTCGAGGAACCAGGACTGTTGCGGATCGGCGAGCTGAACCTCCCCTTCGGCATCAAGACCAATACCGGCTTCATAGCCTGCGTGGCTGCCGGCCTTCCCGATCCTCCATACCCGCCCCCCCTACCCACGGCACAGGAGATCTGGGGCGAGGCCTTGACATTTGAGCCTGCGGTGAACGTCGACCCGTACATCCGGGGTCTGACGGGGCTCGAAACCTACCTGTGGTACGAAGGCGTCGATACCGACAGCGTCGTTATCACCCTCAACGGCTACGGGGTGGCAGCCGAGATCGAGGCCATCGAGTTCCGCTGGGATGTCGGAGGTGAATCGCGAGAAGGGGAGAGCTTCTACAGCAGGCCGTTCCCCGGATCGGCCGACGACCCGGCCGCCGTCCACACCTACGCCGTCCCGGCCGAAGTGATCATCGTCCACGAGGTCGTGTGGGAAGGCAGCGCAACGATCACGGGCCCCGGATTGCCGGCCGGAGGGATACCCCTTGACCTGGGACAGGCCGTTCTCGCTACTGCTCGGGCCTACGACGTGATAGAAGTACGTACACCACTAGTGAGAGGACTGCCGTAGACGGGCTGACCACAACCCAAGGCTGACTCTTTGCCGGATCTTTGGCTGGGGTTCGGGCGAGCGTTTCCAAAACGACTCTTCGAGAGGCAGTACGAATATGTCAGATCTGGATATTCAGATCGATGTCCCCGACGACGACGACCTGGGGTCTTCGGTTCGCGTCCTCAATGGGGACTCCATCCCTCCGTGGTTGAAAGCCGCTGCCATCGTCGTTCTCGCTGGTCTGACAGTGCTGACTGTCGGCGCCTTCCTCCTCGGCCGCTTCAGGGGGTCCGAGGATCCTCTGATCGTTCCGACGAGCAGTACCAGCCCCATCGTGTCGGCCGAAGCCAGCCCGGCTATCGAGAACTCGCTCGAAGCCATTCAGGACTGGGAGCAGTTCACCAGCGACGGTGACCTGTCCGCCGTCAGCCGCAGCTTCGACCCGGCCGGTCCCCAGTTCGCCATGTTCCGCCAATCGCCAATCTCCGGCCCAGACAGTGAGGTCGACTTCAGCGCCCTGAACCTCTCGGAGACCGTTGGGGGGGAGATGACGACGGTGTCATTCGATCTGGTGGTGACGACCGATGGAACCGCCCAGACCTACCCCTTCGACTTCGTCTACCTCGAGGGGTCCGAGCTGGTCTGGACGGTCATTGACCGTCGATCACCGGGAACCGTGGCCCTACCCCCCACGGTCGAGACCGTGGGCGTCATCACGCAGGTGTGGGAGGGCTACACAGCCTCCCTGGCCTTGGGCGATGGAGCTGGGGTGGCCCGATCGGTCAGCACCGACAGCCAGATCCTGGGCGATCAGGTGGCGTCGGGGGCGGCCGACAATCCCGTCGACCAACCCATCATCTCTGATCGCCAGCTCTTCGACCTCCTGGTGTCCCGAGCCCGCCAAGCTTCGGCCGCTGACTCAGGCCAGGCCCTGATTGCCATGCTCGACGACAACCAACGTCAGGCCTTTCTCACCGGTGAGCTGACAACGTGGACCCAGATCAACGACAGCCAGGTCATCGCCTCGCTCGAGGTCACTGGTCAGCTGGTGGCTACCGTGCCGTTCGTTGCCTCAGCCGACGGGTGGTCATTCGATCTCAAAGGAGCACTGGAATCGAGCGGAGGAGGAAGCCAGTGAGCACCAAGAGGGAACAGGATGGATCATCGCTGTGGCTGTCCGTGCAGAAGGCGGCCTCTGAGCTGGAGGTGACGACCAGGACCATCTACCGCTTCATCAACGACGGCAAGCTCGCCGCCTACCGAATAGGACGGGTCTACCGCATCAAGCGGGCCGATCTGGACGCCTTCCTCGTAGGGGCCGCCCTCCAGCCAGGCGATCTCAACCATCTGGTCGAGGACACCAAGAGCCCCCGCAGTGCCAACCGTGACAGCGACAACGACGACAACGGCGCCCACCATGGTGACGGTGCTCCGGCGGGGCGAATGAGAAGCACCGAGTGACACCCTGGACATCGTGACGGTATTGGCCTGGCTACTGGCCGGCGTAGTCGGCATCGCCTTCGTCGCAATCGGGCACCTCGACTGGCGAACCTCGCGGGTCGTGGTCAGCCACGCGGTTGGCGTCACCATCATTGCTGTCGGTGGCTTCGGCGCCCTCGCCATCGCCAGCTCCAACTGGGCGAACCTGGCTAGCTCGGCAGCCGGGGCCATTCTCGTCACCACCATCCAGCTCGTGCCCTACACCCTCCAGCGGGGACGAGGAGGGGCCCTCATCGGTACCGCCGACGTCCGCCTGGGTGTGCCCTTCGGCTGGACCCTGGGCTATTTCGGGCTCAGCTTCGCCTTCATCGGGTTCGCTATCGCCCTGGTTTCGGGCCTCACCTTCGCATTGGTCTCAGGCCGCCAGCGAGTCCCCTTCGTCCCCTTTCTCAGCATTGGCCTCCTGGCCGGGCTGGGGTGGGCCATGGTCGTTGCCCTGTCATGACCCCTCGGAGCCCCTGAGCACCCTGGGCGCAGCCAAGCTTGTCGAAAAGGCCAGCTTCGACGAAGATCAGCGGTGTGTTCTTCGAAACAATGTTGACCAGACAGCGCATCGATGAGCTGACGGCATCGGGAGTGTGGACCAACGAGCATCTCGGTACCCGCTTCTTGACCAAGGCGGCAACCCGGGCTGGCGAGCCCTTGATCATCGACCGATACGGCACGGTGACCTGGGGTCAAGCAGTGGACATCGTCGATCGGCTGGCCAAAGGGCTGCTGGAGCTCGGGGTGAGACCCGGTCAGGTCGTCCAACTCCAGCTGACGAATCGGAGGGAGTTCCCCCTGGCTGTCTTGGCTCTGGAACGAATCGGAGCTGTGGTCAACCCGGTGGCGCCGATCTTCCGGGCCAACGAGGTTTCGGTCATGTCTGAACTTGGAAAACCGACAACCGTCATCACCGTTGACGAGTTCAGAAACTTCCAGCTGGCCGCCATGCATGTCGAGCTCAGCCAGTCCTGCCCCTGGGTTGACAACATCATCGTCGTCGGGGGCGACGCCGGCACCGATGGCGATCTCCCTCCTGACACCCTCGGCTGGCACGAGGTGCTGGCACTGGGGGCACGCTCAGCCCTGACCGACCAGGCTGTCGGGCTGGCGACCCCCTCACCAGACGATGTCTGTGAGGTCATGTTCACCTCAGGCACCACAGGTCAACCCAAGGGGGTCATGCACACCCAAAACACCATCAATGTGGCCGCTGACCTGTTCTTGGAGCGGATCGCCCCCGACTGCTCGGTGTTCCACATGGCATCGACGCTGGCCCACCAGACGGGCTACCTCTATGGCATCCGGGCTCCGATCTCAGCGGGGGGCAGGATCGTCTACCAGGAGGTATGGGACCCTTCGGAATTCGCCACCCTGATCGCGGCACACGGTATCGAGGCTTCGATGGGGGCGACCCCATTCCTGGCTGACCTACTGGCTCTGGACGACCTTGACCAACATGACCTGTCCAGCTTCAAGGCCTTCGTGTGCGCCGGTGCCACCATTCCGCGGCCAGTGTTGGAACAGGCCAGAGACCGGCTGCCCTGTACCGTCATGCCAGGTTGGGGTATGACTGAGGCCGGTCTGTCGACAACGGGCCGCCGTGACGATGTGTTCGACAAGCTGGCCACCGACGGGATCGCGGTCGACGGGAACGAGGTCCGGGTCGTCGACGACGATGGCAGCCAGGTCGAGGCCGGGACCGAAGGCGATCTACAGTTCCGGGGCTCCCAGGCCTTCGTCGGCTACATCCAAGGTCGCGAGATGAGTGAAGCGTGTTGGCCTGACGGCTGGTTCGATACCGGCGATCGCGCCGTCATGGACGCCGATGGCTTCATCTCCATCAGTGGGCGGACCAAGGACCTGGTCATCCGCGGCGGCGAGAACGTCCCGGTCAAGGAGGTCGAGGACGTCCTGCTCCGCCACCCATCGGTGCAAGGGGTTGCCGTCATCGCCAAGCCCCATGAGAGGCTGGGCGAGATCGGTTGTGCCGTGATCATCGCCAACGGTGAGGCCCCGACCTTGACCCTTCTCACCGAGTTCCTGGCCAGCCAGGACGTGACCCGCCAGTTCTGGCCTGAGGAGCTCCATGTGGTTGAGGAGTTCCCCATGACCCCGAGCGGAAAGATCCAGAAGTTCCGACTACGCCAACTGGTACTGGGCCAGTAGCGACGGGCCACTGAGGGGTCTAGTGAAAAGGCGGAGGTAGGTCCCGCGGTACGGGACCTACCTCCGGCCCACCTTTGGCTGGGGTGGACGATCTGTTTCGATCATGCGCCGGCAACCGTCCCGGTTACCGCCAGGTGGAGGTGATCCTCGTGGTCGCCATCGTTGAAGCTTCCGGGAGCGTCACCTGCGAGATCACCCCACGGATGGCCGATGGTCCAGGGCCGTAGGAAGTTCTGTTCCCGGTCCATGGCGTGCCATACCAGGACCTGGCTGCGAGCGGCCCGGTTGGCGTTGTTGACCGGGGCTCCGTCGAAGGTGGCGAGATCGGCTCCCCGTCCCGAGGCATGGCGGGAGATGCGGCAGTTGGGATAGGTACCGGTGCGAGCGATGCAGAGAGAGTGACCAGTCTTGAGCGAGGAGATGTAGAACTGATGGTCCTGGGCCAGGGAGAGGAGCAGGGCGACCAGTTGGGGGTCGATAGCCCCGGTCGAGAGATCGGCTCGTTGGGCTGGCCCCATCGACACGTTCGGATGGTCGATCAGGTCTTGGGGGTTGGCGCCGGCGAAGATGGGAGCCACCCCATAGCGGGAGGCAAACTCGAGTACCTGGCTGACGTAGACCTCCGACCGGTTGTATTTGAAGATCGCGTCTTGGAGGTCTGGTGCCTCTCCGTCGGGGCCACAGAGGTAGCCGACTGCACTGTAGATGGCGTCAATGGCGTTGTGAGGTGATCGAACCCCGTCACCATTACCGTCGACAGCGAAGCGCTGGAAGGTCTCGGTCAGGAACTGCATGGGCCCCAGGGCCCGATCAAAGCGGGAATTGGTGTGCCACGGAGAGCCACCGGCCGGTAGGAGGATGGGTCTGGTGCCAGCCACGGTGCCGTCGAGGACCGGACCCAGGATCGGAGGGGCAATATCACCATTTTCAGCCATCGTTGCACCCCCGAACCGACCATGGTTGCTCTCGACCTTGCCGATGCCGGCCACCACGGTCCATGGCAATCCGGGG
This sequence comes from Actinomycetes bacterium, assembly GCA_024227975.1. Next base: position 18,182 of record JAAETV010000473.1, on the reverse strand, counting down.
CAACTCAGGCTCGCCAGCCGATAGTGATCGAGCAGCAGAGGCGGGATGTCTTCGATGGCGAATTCGCTCGGCTCAGGATTCAGCGGATTCGACTGAGCCTCGACGACGGCCCCCAGCGACAGCATGACCATGCCCAGCCCGATCAGAGGCCCGACTACGATGATGGCCACGAAGCCGAAGGCGAGGCGGATCATGGCCCCGAGACCGGTCCGGTCACTGGGTAGGCAGGAAACGTCATCGAACGTCCTCGATCAGCTCGTCGGGACCCAAGACAACGGTCAGCAGCTGGGTTCGTTCCTCGATCGAAGCCTCATCAGAAAGGGGAGCGGTCGACGTCTCAGTGACCATGAATGAGAGCTGATAGATCCCGCCTCCGCTGGGACTCGATTCGATCCCTTCGACGGCCAGGAACTCGGCCGTAGCGATCCGGCGCTGGGCTATCAGTGTCTCGACCAGAGCGGCCGGCAGGGGGGCGACGAGGCCGTCATAGAGATCCTGGGTAACCAGGAGCTTGATGGGGGCCAGGCGGGAATCACCGGTGACTCGGTAGTCATAGGCCAGGTAGGCCTGGCCGAACAGGGCGAGCTTCGACTCCAGCTCCGGGTCGAGACTTGGCGGGACGATCACCTCAGAGTCTGTCCCCTCCCGGGTCGACGACTCGCCTTCGGTTCGGCCCGATTCCGATGCTTTCAGCTGGGCTGCGAGCGCTGATCCTGGTCCGTTGTCGGCTGGAGCCGTATCGTCGGGAGCGGGGGAAGCCGATTCCTGGGTATCGAGTTTGGAGAGCCGGTCCATGGACGCGGCCGGGCCATCGCTGGCATTGGCTCCGTTCGTACAGCCCATGGTGGCCAGAGAGATGGCCACCATGAGTGCCACCCCCGTCACCCTGTGACAAGTTCCAGTCATGATTACAATGAATAACGCAACTTTCATTGCTTTTCAATATTTGCGCTGACTACGGTGCCAGTGCGAAAGTGGCTGGATAGGAGGCAAGCTCATGGTGACTGTTCTTGGACAGACAACCCTGCCTGGCACCAATATCCTGGACGATCTGGGCCAGGCCCTTCAATCGTGGGGCGTCGTCGTCGGCATCATCGCCGTCGTCGTCTCGGCCCTGTTGTGGGCACTCGGAGCAGGATCTGACAACGCCCAGCAGGCAACACGGGGCAAGCGGGGGGTCCTGTTCTCCCTGATTGCGGTAGCCCTGATAGGGGCGGCCCCGGTGCTGGTCGATTGGGCATACGCCCTCGGCCAAAGCGCCGAAGCCGGCAACTGACGTGAGCTCTCGACTCTGGAGGATCGGTCTCATCGTGGCCACTCTGGCCGTCGGGATAGCGCTTGGCGGTGTTCTGGGGGGAGGCCTTTCCAGTTCGACACCGAGCGCAGCTCTGCCAATCGGACCCGATGTCGGCGACATCAGGGTTGGGGCAGCCGACGCCGGCCCCCACGACAAGGTGGACGGGGTAGGGGTCGGGTTCACCCGCTCCGAAGAAGGTGCCGTTGCCGCCGCCACCAACCTGATCCTCACTCTGGAACAAGCGGGCAGCACCGATCGAGGCAATGCCGTCCGGGCTTATGAGATCCTGGCCGCCGAGGGATCGAAGGACTTCCTGGCCGCCGAGATGGCTACGGCGTGGGATGCCCTGCATGGCACCATCGCCGCCAACGGGCCGGTCAGTTCGACATTGTTCCTGCGTACCGTCCCTGTCGGCCATCAGGTAGCCCGCTACTCCCAGGATCGGGCCACGGTGGAGATCTGGACCCTGACCATCGTGGCCGCCGCTGGTATGAACGAGCCGATCGCAACCTGGGAGACGGCAACCGTCGAGGTGGTGTGGGAAGACGAAGACTGGAAGGTCTGGTCCGCGGTCTCCGACCAGGGCCCGAGCCCAGCGTGGGCCACTTCAGCGGTCACCCCGATCGAACCGTTCCTGACCAACGTCGAGGTTTTGGAGGGATATCGCTATGTCTCTGGCTGATACCGTTTCTCCTGCTGTTGCCCTGTCCCCGGCTGACGCGGTGTCTCGGTCGGCCACCTTGGTCGGCACCAACCCAACCAAGGGCCCCGACCGAAGCCGGGTGCCAAGCCGGCCCCCGACCGGTCTGCGCCTGCGCGTAGTACAGGCTCTCGTCGTCGTTGCTCTCATTCTGGCTGGTGTCGTCGGCCTCCAGGCGGCCACCGCCCGACCGGTGGCCGCGGCCCCCGCCCAAGACGTCTCCGAGCTGGTCTGCGGCAGCTTGCCCGTCATCTCCGAGTCGTGTTCTGAACTACTCGACTCCGCGGCCTGGGCCATCGGCCAAGGAGCGGGCGGTATCGGTGAGTCGGTGGTTGCCGGTGCCTTCGACTATTTCGCCCGCTGGGTTGCCGTTGGCGCCATCGGAGCCATCGACCTGGTGTGGTCGGGCATCGATGGGACAACGACCCCGTCGATCAGCCTCGACAGCTCCGTGTTCGACACCTCAGTGGCGGCGGCCAGATCATTGGCTTTCCCGCTCCTGATCCTGGCTGCCCTCTACTCATTGTTGAAACGCGACTCCGAGATAGCCATCAAGTCGGCCTTCCTGTACCTACCGGGATCCGTGGTCGGCATGGTGGTGGCCGGCTATGTCATCACCGCGCTCTTGGCCGCCACCGATCAGTTGTCGGCCGCCTACCTCGACGACGGCCAGACCGGGGTCGCGGTCTGGCTCGACAACCTCGGAAGCACCATCGCCGCCGGTGTCGGGTTCACGGCCCCGATCTTGCTGGTGATCTTCTCGTTCGTGTTGATCGCCGGTTCGATCCTGGTGTGGCTGGTGATGATCGTGCGCTCGGCCGCCATCGTGATCACCTACGCCTTCATGCCTTTGGCGTTCGCCGCCATCATCTTCCCGGCAACGAGAGGCTGGATCAAGCGGCTGATCGAGATCCAACTCTCGTTCATCCTGGCCAAGCCGGTCATCGTTGCGGTGCTGGCGCTCGGTTCTCAGACCTTGAACGAGGTCGACAACTCCTTGGTGGCCATGATGCAGGCCGCAGCCCTGTTCTATCTGGCCGCCTTCTCACCCTTTGCCCTGATGAAGCTCCTCCCCTTCGTTGGCCATGAAGCGGTGGCCGCCATGGAGCAGCCATCGGGTGCCCCCAACCGGGCCTTTGCAACTGCGGTTGGCGTAGTCGGAGGCCAGAAGCTGGCCGGGTTCCTGGCTGGTTCCCAGCAGGCGGGACCAGCAGCCAGCACCGTCAGCGCTTCCACCAGCGGTGGTGGAGGGGACTCGGGGGGAGCCGTGGGCTCTTCGGGCGGTGGTATCAGTCCAGATTCAGGTAGCGGCTCGGGAGGGCCGGCCGCAGGCGGGGGAAGCCTCGGCCCATCAGAGAGTGGGGGAGCGGGCTCTGGGGGGAGCCCGTCCAGCGGCGGTCCGAGTGGGTCGAGCGGACCTGACTCAGCCAGCGGTGGCGGGCTGCCAGGGGGATCAGCCAGGCCGCCGACCTCCTCGGACAACGACGGGTAAGCAGCGCCAACAGCAGGAAGGGAAACCATGGACGAGACAAACGTTCGCTTCCAATTCGGCCCACCGATTCGCGCCATCTTCCTCGGTGGCCTGCGCCACGCTCAGGCCGGCTTCCTGGCCGTGGCATTTGGTTCGGCCATCTTGTTCATCCGCTATGTGCCGGGCCAGGCCGGCGCCATCATCGCCATGTTGACGTTGATCGCAGGGGTGGCAGGAGCATTCGGGACGATCGAGGGACGCCCCTTCGATGACTGGGTACCGGCCTCGTCGCGGTGGGCCATGATCGTCCTGGCCCGGAAACGGCGCTGGCGTTCGCCGGCCCCGGGCAAGGGGGAGCGGGGCTCAATCGCGGGGGCGGCCAACACGAACGGCAGCGCGGTCCGCAGGGCGGGCAAGCAGTCACCGCCACCCCCGGTCAGTGATTGGCAGCTCATCTACACCTCGGTCTCCGGCCAGGCCATGGGAGTGCTGAGGGACAAGAAGGCCAAGACCTGGGTGGCCGTGATCAGCGTTCAAGGCCAGTCGTTCATGCTGCTCGACGAGTCAGAGCAGGTTCGCCGGTTGTCATCGTGGGCCGCTGTCCAGGCCTCGATGGCCCGCCAAGGAAGCCCGATCTCTCGGATGCAATGGCTGGAGCGAACCCTGCCCGAGGTGGGCGACGAGATGAGATCCTTCTTCGATGACCGAGCGAACGCAGCCACCGGCTCAGCTGCCCACAGCTCCTACGCCGAGCTCCTCAAGTCAGCCCAGCCGGTGACTCAACAACACGAGACCTACCTGGTTCTCCAGGTCTCAGCAGCCAAGGCGGGGCGGGCCATCAAGCACGCCGGTGGTGGCGATCGGGGCGCGGTTGCCGTCCTGTACCGAGAGCTCGAACATCTCCAACGCCAGCTCCGCGAGTCCGATCTGACGGTCAGCGGGTTCCTGTCTGGCGATCAGCTCGCCCTTCTGCTGCGCACCCAGTTCGACCCCGAGGATGCCCTGGCCTTGGTCGCCCGCCAAGCCCGCTCGGATGAGGCTCTGATCTCGGCCCGCAGCGCATGGCCGCTGGCCACGGAGGTCTCGTGGGGCTATTACCGCACCGACAAGATGTACCACATCACCTACTGGATCTCAGAATGGCCGAAGCTCGGGGTCCGACCCAGCTTCCTGGCTCCCCTGTTGTTGACCAGCAATGGGGTTACCCGCACGATCTCGGTCGTTGCCGAACCGATCCCGACGGCCCAGGCCGTGCGTAAGGTCGAGCACCAGCAGACAGCCCGCCTGTCCGATGACGAGATCAGAGCCGGCGCCGGCTACCGCACCGGAGCGAGAAGACGGCGGGAAGCCGAAGCGCTCGATCGAAGAGAGAACGAGCTGGCCGACGGTCACGCCGAGAATCGCTACTCGGGCTATGTCACGGTTTCAGGGTCTGATCTCAACGAGGTCGAGATCGCGGCGGCCACCGTCGAACAGGTGGCCTACCAGTGCCCGGTCGAGCTGCGTCGCCTCTGGGGGGAACAAGACAGTGCCTTCTACTGCACCGTCCCCATGGCCAGAGGGCTCACATGACCGCTGCCCTCGTCGTCATCAGCATCGCCCTGGTGGCCTATGTCGCCATCATCGCCGGGGTGGGCTTGTTCTCTTCGTCGCCGTCAACACCGGCTCATCATTCGACGACGGCTCACCTCCAGGCCCTCTACCCCTTCCAGTCCCCAGCTGGACTCGGCGGTCGGGGATGCTATATCGGCCAGGAGGTACTCGGTGGGTCCTTCTGCTACGACCCCTGGGAGCTCTACCGGACGAACAAGGTGACCAACCCGAACGTCGTAGTGGCAGGCCAGATCGGACGGGGCAAGTCGGCCCTGGTCAAGACCTACATCTGGCGCCAATCCGCCTTTGGCCGTCGAGCTGTGGTCATCGACCCCAAGGGCGAGTTCTCGCCTCTGGCCCGTCAGATGGGCGGCACCGTGATACGACTCGAGCCAGGCTCACCGGTCAGGCTCAATCCTCTCGACCGTGGCCCCGTAGGAGAAGTCTTGACCGACGAGGAGGTGGCGCGACGCCAAGACCAGGTACTGGTGTCGCTCGCCGAGTCGGCCCTCCGGCGTGACCTCAATCCTGAAGAGCGAACGGCCGTGGGCCTGGCCCGCCAGCAAGCATCAGCGATGTTCACCCAGCCGACGATCGGTGATGTGGTCGACCTCCTCATGGCTCCCAGCCCGGAGCTCGCAGCAAAGGTGAACACCACCCCCGCCAGGCTGGCTGAGCGGTCGCGAGATGCCGCCCTCGAACTGAGGCGGCTGTGCGAGGGCGATCTGAAGGGCATGTTTGACGGACCGACCACGGTCAATGTCGATTGGGACGGCCCGATCGTTGTTCTCGACCTGTCGGCCCTGAGCAGCTCTAGCGATGCGCTGGGCTTGGTGATGGCTTGCACCATGGCCTGGCTCCACTCGGCCATTGCTCGAGCTGATGGGATCCAGCGGATCCTCCTCCTCGATGAGGCCTGGTATCTCTTGTCGAATCTGGCCCTGGCTCGCTGGCTGCGGTCGATGTTCAAGTTGTCACGCCAGTACGGCCTGTCGAACATCATCGTCGTCCATCGGATGTCTGACTTGGAAGCAGCCGGCGGAGAGGGCTCAGAGGCAACCAGGATTGCACAGGGATTGTTGTCCGATACCGAGACCCGGGTGATCTACGCCCAATCAGAGGGTGAGGTGGCGGACACCAAGCGGCTCTTGGGTTTGACGGACGCTGAATCGGAGATCCTGCCTCGGCTCGGTCGGGGAGTTGCCCTTTGGAAGGTTCGCCAACAGACCTTCATCGTCGACCACCGTCTTGGTGACCGCGAGTGGGACATCATCGACACCGACCACTCGATGCGAGCCAACCTGGAAGACCAACGCAGCCAGGGGGCCCGGGTGTGAGACGACGAGGGACGATCCAGTCGGGGGGACGGTCGATTCCCGTCACCTGGCTCGACCCCGTTGCCGCGTCGCCGATCGAGATTGCCCTTGGTGGCCTGTTCCTGGTTCTGCTCGGCCTGTTGGGCTTGGTGTGGGGAGCCGGATTCTTCTCCTCATGGCTGGTCAACGGCGAACCGGCCGATCTCAGCGTCGGCGACACCGCAGTGGCCATGGCCAGGATGGGCGGCAACAAGTTGCGCTGGGAGGGGAGCTGGCCGCCAGAACTCGAGGAGGCTCTCGCCGGCCCCATCTGGTTCTGGTTCGTATTCGCCATAGAGGTCGTGGTTCTTGGGCTGGTCTTCTGGCCGGCCTGGCGCCTCCTGGGGCCACGAGTCAGCGACCCATCGCCGGTCGTCATCGCCAACAAGCCCGAGAACCACCCCCGAACGGCACGGCGCCAGGCCGCCATCACAGCCAGAGAGGAGCGGCAGGCCAAGCGGATGATGCCGATGACGGCCGCCGCTATCCCCGAGCCACCACCGTCGGCCCCCGGTATCGACAAGATACTGGTCGACGAAGCCGACGGCAGCCGCCTGATCTTGGGCCGGGTCGGGAACCAACTGGTGGCGACGGACAAACACCACTCGGTGCTGGCCCTTGGCCCGACCCAATCAGGAAAGTCGAGCGGATTGGCTCTGCCTGCCATCCTGGAATGGAAAGGACCCGTCGTCGTCACGGCGGCCAAGTCGGATCTGGTGTCATTGGCCTGGAATGAGCGGGCCAAGATGGGGGGACGCACCTGGCTCTTCGATCCGACGTCGTCCATGCCACCGTCGAGCGCCGATGGGCCAGACCTTCCACGCCTGCCCCCGGGAGGCCATGGCTGGTCGCCAATCGAGATCATCAGTGCCGTGCCCCAGCCTCGCAACGAACCCGAGATCGGCCGTCGGGTTCGTCAGTGGGGCTTGGCTCGTCAGAGTGCTCGATGGATGGTCAGCAGTGTCAGAGCCGGCCCCGCAAGCGGCGACCTGCCTCACCCCTGGTTCGGGGCGGCCGAGCAGATGCTGGCCCCAATGTTGCTGGCTGTCGCCGCCCAGGAGCTCTCCTTGGGTCAGCTCTCGGAGTGGATTGATCGTCGGTCGGATGCCGAGGTGACTTCGGCCTTGGAAAGGACGGGGGTAGAGGAGGCCCTGGCGGGATGGGAGGGAGCGCACCGCAATGATCCCGCCACCCTCGCCGGCTGCTACCAGATCCTGACTGCTGTCATGTACCCCTTCGTCGAGCCCATGGTCCTGGCCCAGGCCCGTGACCCCCAGATCAGTGCCGACGGCCTGCTCGATAGTGAGTCGAACACCCTGTTCATCCTTTCGCCGCCCCATCATCAGGAGCGGCTCCGACCCTTGATGACGACGATCGTCTCCGAGGTGATCGACAATGCCATGAGTCAGGCGGCGGCTTCCCCCTCGGGACGACTCGACAACCCTCTCCTGGTGGTGCTCGACGATGCCGCCACCAGCGCCCCCATCGAACTGCTCGATCAGCTGGCCTCGATGGGGGCCGGGCTAGGGATCCAACTCCTGACCTTGTTCCAGGACCTGAGCCATCTCAGTCAGAGCCATGGACGAGAACAGGCCATCAGGTTGGCCAACAACCATCGGGCCCGGGTCGTGCTCCCCGGCATAACCGACAACGCCACCCTCGACTATCTCAACTCGACGATTCGCGGCAACCGGATGGTCGAGCTGGGATCTGGGCCCACTGGCGGTGCCAACGACGGGGACCTTGATCCCGATCCCGTCGTCTCCCAGACTGCTACCTGGATGCGGACCCTCGAGGATGGGGTTGCGGTACTGATCTACGGCAACCTGCCCCCCATGCGGATGATGCTCAGACCATGGTTCGCCGACAAAGGTCTACACGGCCGGATCATGCCGGAGCCGCCAAAGATCCGTCGTTCCTGGTTCAGGCGCCGCGAGGACAGCGACGGGACGACCCGCACCACAGGGTTCCCCAACCCGTTTGACTCTGAGGCCAACGACGCCGAGGCCAAGCGCTATTGGGATGCGGTCAGTGGCACCGGGCTGCTGCCCGAGCCTCTGCCCTTCGACGATGGCACCGATCAGACCTGAGGGTCGCTACTCGCTGAAGACCTTGGGGAGCGTGATCTGCTCGTTGGGATAGATCAGGTCTGGATCACCGGAGCGGATGGAGTCCCTATTGGCGTCGATGACCCGGATCCAGTATTGGCAGATTTCATCCTCGGTCACCGAACGGCCCACGGTAGCTTCGAGGTGGTTGGCCGCGATGCCCCACAGGTGATCGCCGGCAACCACAGCATGGACACCGGCATCGACACCGGCCTGGATCTGGGTGACCCCGATTCCGGCCGGTCGCCAAAAATCACTGTCGACCTCAGCCTGGGGCCAACCCGCAGCCTCAGGCTGGAAGGTGTCTCCGTCGCCATCATCTGTGTTGGAGGCATCGGTCGAGGTCGTTGACTCATCATCGCTCTGGGCAACCACCGCATCTTCTTGAGCAAGGGCCGGAGCAACCGAGATGGCGGCCGGCCCCATGAGCGAGACACCGGTCAGCGACATGGCGGTCACCCCTTGCACCATACGCCGCACGATCGGCAGGGTGAACCAGCGCAGGGTCTCTGTCATGGAGTGCCAGCCCAGATAGTGGGCGACGGTGTAGAGCACGGTCGTTAGCAGGAGCCAATAGCCCAAGGCGAGGGCGACCATGCGGGCTACGGCGACGAGAGCGACGGTCGGATCGGTCGTCTGGATCCACTCTGCGAGTGACCCGAGCGGGACGGTGTAGGTCGAACTGGCTGACCAGTGGAGGGCTCCGATCAGCCCCACCTCGAACAGGAGCACCATCAGCACGCCCCTCACGGCCCGACTAGTGCTATTGACGCTATTCACGCCTTCAATCTACTCGCATTGACCGACCTTGGGCAATGAAGCGGCATCCGACCTACTGGGTGGACACGCTGAGTCGACCGGCACCAGGGTCGAGGAGGGAATGCAGGTTGACCCAGGGTGCCGGTCGACAGCTCAGGTCCGCCAATGCAGAGCGTCCCGTTGCAGATTCGGATTGTAGTCACCGGGTCGAGGCGGCGCAGATCGCCCGATCCGGCCGCCCCCCCTTGCGTCAGCGCCCGATCTGAGCGAACATATGTTCGATGAACCGGATCCTGCACGCTGATCTCGATGCGTTCTACGCCTCGGTTGAACAACGTGACGACCCAACCCTGCGCGGCAAGCCCGTCATCGTGGGAGGGGGAGTGGTGCTGGCCGCCAGCTATGAGGCGCGGCGATTCGGGATCCGGACAGCCATGAACGGGGGCCAGGCCAAGGCTCTTTGCCCCAGGGTGTTGGTGGTGGAGCCCCGAATGGAGGCCTACAGCGAGGCCAGCAAGGCCGTGTTCGAGATCTTCAACGACACCTCTCCTTGGGTCGAGGGCCTGTCCATCGATGAAGCATTCATAGACGTGACCGGTCTGCGGCGCCTCGTCGGTCCCGATACCGAGATCGCCAAGGCCTTGCGCCGGCGAGTGGCAGCCGAGGTCGGCCTTCCCATCAGCGTCGGTGGAGGTTCGACCAAGTTCCTGGCCAAGGTGGCGAGTGGGGTGGCAAAGCCCAACGGTGTCCGGATCGTTGCCAACGGTGACGAATTGGCCTTCCTCCATCCTCTCCCCGTCAGCCGGCTGTGGGGTGTTGGCCCTGTCACCGAGGAGCGCCTGGCTGGGGTCGGACTCCGCACGGTGGCCGACGTGGCCGCCATCGAACGCAAGCGCCTTGTCTCCCTGTGCGGGAAGGCGGCCGGCCACCATCTCTATGCTCTGGCCCACAACCTCGACCCCCGACAGGTCGAGGTTGGGCGCCGACGCCGCTCGGTCGGTTCCCAGCGGTCGTTCCCCGCCAACTCGGTCGACCGCGACGGTGCCGAGGGAGTCCTACTCGAGACGGTCGACCGGGTGACCCGTCGCCTCCGGACCGGTCATCGTGTCTGTCGCACTGTCGTGTTGCGCCTTCGTTTCGGCGACTTCGCCCAGGCCACCCGCTCTCGCACCCTGGTCGAGGCCACCAACTCGACTGGTCCCATCTTGAGCACGGCCCAGGATCTGCTCGACGAATCCTGGCCGACCATCAGCGAGCGGGGGCTGACCAAGGTTGGGATCGCCGTCACCGGGCTGTGCTCAGACGATGCCATCCAGTTGCCACTCCCGTTCGCCAAGGCCGACGGTCCAGCCATCGACCGTGCCGTCGACACCATCCGCCAACGATTCGGGACCGACTCCCTCACCCGCACCACCCTGGTCGGGAGGCCCTCCATTGACATGCCCCTTCTCCCCGACTGAGCCTGCCCAACCGGCCAACACCGGTCTTGGCCGCTGATCTGGCTCATGAGGCGCTACACCGACTGGATGGGTGTTGCTGCTTTGGTCACCGCTGCCGGTTCAGGTACTCGCTTCGGCGGGCTGAAACAGTTCGCCGAACTGACCCCGTCATTCCGCCTGGTCGATGCCGCCGTCGTGACCGCCCGCTCGGTCTCGGCCTGGGTCGGGGTCATCCTCCCCGACGGCTACCAGTGGGATGGAATCGCAATTGATGGTTCGAGCAAGGGGGGAGCAAGTCGTCGTGAGTCGATCGGGGCTGGCCTCGCTCTGTTGCCGTCGTGGGTCGACACCGTCCTCATCCATAGTGCTTCCCACCCACTGGCCACGTCGGCCACCGCCAAGCGAGCCATCGACGCGGTGGCGGGGGGAGCCGACGGTGCCGTTCCTTGGTTGGCCGCAGTCGACGTGATCAAGGAGCTCCACGATGACGACAGCCTCACCACCGTCGGCCGTGAAGGGCTGGGCTCAGCCCAATCGCCGATGGCCTTCAAGCGTTCGATTCTCGACCGGGCCTTCGCCACCGATGGTCAGGCAACGGAGGAGTCACAGCTAGTCGAGGCAATCGGGGGCCGGATCGTTGCCGTTGCCGGCCAGCTCGACAATGTGCACGTGGTCGACGACAACTCCTTGGCCCTGGCCCGCACAATCGCAGCCGGACGCGGGGTCGTGTAGCGTCGGCCCAGTCGAGGGGTCACGAACGACAGGAGAACCAACGATGGCTGATCGCATGAGTTTCTGGGCCTGGGGCTTGGAGTCCGAGGAGCCGACAGAGGCTGCCCGCCAGGCAATGGCCAAACAGCTCTCCGAACGCTACGGGGTGGCCGTTACCCCAAGGCCGATTCCGAACCTGGCCGATGCCGAGTTGCGAGCCCCCCGTATCACACCACCCGAGGCTCTGTCCGAGTTCTGCTTCACCGATACCTATGAGCGGGCCCGCCACTCCGGCGGAGCCCACTTCACCGATCGGACGCGAGCCTTCAACCTCGACTTCCCCAATCCGCCAGACATCGTGGCCCACCCCCGGACTGAGGCCGAGCTGGAGGCCGTGCTGTCGTGGTGCCATGACAATGACCACTCCACTGTGCCCTTTGGTGGCGGCTCATCGGTGGTGTGGGGACTCGACCCTCCGGTTGATGCGCCGACCGCGGTGACGATCTCCATGGATCGTTTCGATCAGGTCCTCGAGATCGATGAGACGTCGCGGGCAGCCAGGATCCAGGCCGGAATCTTCGGACCAGCGCTGGAAGCCCAGCTGAAGCCATCGGGTCATACCCTTCGCCACTTCCCCCAATCGTTCCGCTTTTCGACTCTCGGGGGCTGGATCGCCACCCGCTCCGGTGGGCACTACGCCACCAACCACACCCATATCGACGACTTCGTCGAATCGACACGGATGCTGACGCCAAGTGGCTGGTGGGAGTCTCGTCGACTGCCGGGGAGCGGAGCTGGCCCCAGTCCCGACCGGTTGGTGATCGGCAGTGAGGGGATCCTCGGTATCATCACCGAGGCCTGGATGAGGATCCAGGCTCGGCCGACCTATCGGGCAACGGCCGGGGTCACCTTCGACTCATGGATGGCGGGAACCGAAGCCATACGCCAGATCGTCCAGGCCAAGCTCTGGCCGGCGAACCTGCGCATCCTCGATCCCCAAGAGGCAGGCCGGGCCGCGGGCCTCGATGGCACCCAAGCTCTGGTCATCATCGGTTTCGAGTCGGCTGAGTTGTCACAGGCAGCCAATATCGCAGCCGCCGTAGGGATTGCCCGTGATGCTGGCGGCCATATCCCTGACGAGAACATCGTCGTCGACGACGGAACTGGGGCTCCTACCGGACACGAAGGGCCGGTGGGGAAGTGGCGGAGTAGCTTCATTGGCGTCGATCCAGGTACGGCCACCAGTCTGGGCCTCCTGGCTGACACGTTCGAGACTTCGATCACGTGGGACCGGTGGCCGGAGTTCGATCGGACGGTGAGGGAGAAGATGACGGCGGTGCTGGCCGAGGTGTGCACCAAGGGGGAGCTCAGCTGCCGCTTCACCCATGTCTACCCCGATGGCCCGGCCCCGTACTACACCTGGTCGGGGATGGGCCGTCAGGGCTCCGAAATCTCGATGTGGCAAGAGGTCAAGGACGCGGCCAACGAGGTCATCGTCTCCGCCGGCGGCACCTCAACCCACCACCATGCTGTTGGTCGGATGCACCGTCCGAATGGCTACGACGTCCAGCGGCCCGATCTGTTCGCCGACTCGTTGCGAGCGGTCAAGAAGACCCTCGACCCAAACGGTATTCTCAACCCAGGGGTACTGATAGACCCCTAGGAATCAGGTCGCCGTCCCTGCGCGGTCGTCGGCCAGCTGGGTGGCGTCGGCTGCCTCGGCCAGGATCATGTGGGCCAGGTCCCATAGCTCAGTCGCCGCTTCGGCGATGGGTGCGTTCACGACCACCGCCTGGCTGTGGCGGATCCCGTTCTGGCGCCAGGAGATTCCACCAGACGCACTATTGAGCAGGAGGGGTTGGAGGCGGTCGATGGCATAGGCGAAGCGAGCGGTCGGTGTCTCGCGTTGCTCGTACTCGTCCCACAGGGCTCGCATCTGGTCGCCTTCAGCCGATGGCAACAGGCTGAAGATCCGTTCGGCCGCCGCTTGTTCGAGGGCCTGTTTCTGTCTCCGTCCCTCATCGTCGTAGATGTAGATGTCACCGGCGTCGATCTCGACGATGTCGTGGACAAGGAGGATCTGGACCGCCCGGATGAGGTCAACCTCAGGACCGGCATGGGGAGCCAAGACAAGGGCAGCCATGGCCAGGTGCCAGGAGTGTTCGGCCGTGTTCTCGAACCGGGAACCATCGACCAGGAGACTGCGGCGTAGGACCACCTTGAGCCTGTCGATCTCCAGGAGGAAGTTGATTCGTTGGCCGAGGTCATCGTCAAGGCTTCGGGCCAGGGTGGCGATCCGTTGTTGGTTCATGTCTACAGTCAATCGCCAGGATCTCTTCCTCCTGGCTCGAGCCCCAGGGAGTGTGAGAAACTCGGGGCGGTGCTAGTCAACGCCGCATCGGTACCGCGCCGATTCATGACAAGCCTGGTCGCAGATGATCGGGGGAGTGGTTGGCCAGCCGATGCCGCCTATGTCGTGGCCACATTCGCCGCCTTCGCCGTCGCCGACCGCCTGACTCAGGCCATGGCCAAACTCGAAGCGTCAGATCTCGGGCACGGCTCACTCCTGGTCGCCTCGGCCTCCAATCGGTGGTGGCTCTACCTGGTGTCGGCCCTAGCTCTGGCTGGCGGCCTCGTATTGCGGGGGCGATGGTTGCTGGCTCCGTGGGAGGTACTGGAGCAGGGCGCCGTGCTTCGCAAACTGGCTACCCCCTTGGTCGTGTGGCTGACGTGGAACAGCTCGCTCTATGACTTCAACTTCTGGGCCGATCAGTTTCACGGCTCCGACCGGCTCATCGTGGCTGGGTTGGGAGTGGCCGCCATCGTCCGCCCGGTGTTCCTGATCCCATTCGTGGTTCAGGTCAGGACGATCAGCCAGCAGTTCCTGTTCCCATTCGATACCAGCGCCTCCAACGACATCGACGAGTTGCTGATTCTGGCCCTGTTGGCCCTGGCCGCCGGCCACCTGGTTTGTGTCATCAGCCGTCGCCAGGAGACCTCACCCGTCTTGCTTGTCATTGGAGCCGCCGTTGGCTCACACTTCTTCGTGTCAGGACGTGCCAAGTTGGGATTGGACTGGCTGGCCACCAATGACCTCTCGGATCTGCCATTGGCCAGCTACGTCGCAGGGTGGATGGGAAGTACCGGAGGGGCCTTCGCCCAACGGCTGGCCGATGGGTATGCCGTGTTGGGCCGACCGGCCTTGTTGGCAACGTTGGGACTCGAATTGGGCGCGATCGTGGCCGTCCTCCACCCCCGGCTTCTCCAGTTCTGGCTTCCGGGCTGGATCGGGTTACATGTCGTCACGTTCGCCACCACCGGCGTCCTCCACCTCGGCTGGGCCCTGCTCGAGATTGGCCTGCTGGTCATCGTGACGAGCTCGCGGTACAAGGACTGGATCTATGACAACATCACCCCGCCCCGGGCCGTGATCACAGGGGTCGCGGTGTTGGCCGGGCCGATCTTGTTTCATCCGCCGACGATGGCCTGGCTCGATGGCCCGATCTCCTACGGCTACGAGGTGGAGGCGGTTGGAGAGAGTGGTACGCCCTATCACGTCCCCATCTCGGCCTTCACTCCTCTGGATGCCGAGTTGGCCTTGACCCGGCTCGAGTTGGGACCGGTTCCCCTCACCGGGCCCCGTGGCGCCGTGACCGACTCCGACGAGCTGGTCGAGCTGAGAGCGATCACCGACTTCGACACCATCCTGGTCCTGGAGGAAGCCCAGGACCCACCGTCTCTGGTCGAGGAGTCACAGGCCTTCGTCCTCGCCTTCTTCGATCACGCCAACAATGATGAGCGCGGTCCGTGGTGGACCTCTCTCGGCCGCCCCAGCCACTTCTGGACCAGCCGCGATGACCCTGAGTTCGGCTTCGACGAACCCCTGACCAGTCTCGACGTCGTATTGGTCACGGCCATCCATGGTGACAACGAGCCGGTCAGCTATAGACGAACCGTGCTCAGCGTTGGCCGTGATCAGGGCGGCAAGGGAGTGGTTGTCGCCCCTAGGCCGTGAGTAGGGCGCCGGCCTCGGGCTTCATGTAGAACAGTTCGAGTTGGATGTTGTCAGGATCACGAAACACCAGGACGTCCCATAGGACGGACTCGGCGATGGGGGAGTAGTCAATCCCCTTCTGATCGAGGCGATCAGCCCATGCCACCAGTTCGTCATGGCTCTCGACATTGAAGGAAAGGTGATCGAGGCCAATACGGTGCTCGTCGAAGGCCTCACTTGGTTCGTGGTCGTAGTGGCTGACCAATCCGATGATGAGCCATGTTTCAGGATGGATGAGGTAGCGGGACGAGAACCCGTGATCATCGCTGCCCCCATCGACCACCTTCCGAAAGCCGAATAGGTCGCAATACCAGTGCTCGCTGGAGTCGAGGTCGGAAACAGTCAGATCGATATGGGAGACGCCGGTGATGGAAGGCATGCGTCAAGTGTCGACCAGTCTGAGCTTGACGTCTACCACTTCACAGGTGATCAGGGCTGGTGGCCAGAGCTCGCAGCAATGACGCCGTTGCGGCGATGGCACAGACGATGGTGGCGACGACGAAGGTGTCCTGGAAAGCAGGTACGAAACTGACCGGACCGTCTGGGTCGACGAGCAGTTGCTCGGCGTGACTGAGGCGACGTCCGTCGAAATAGGCCGAAGCCGCGAACACGCCGATCACGATTCCCGAGGTTCGCATCATCTGGCTCACCCCGGCCGCCACCCCCTGGTGAACCCGGTCGATGCAGCCCATCACATAGCTCATGTTCGGCACCCCGAACAGGCTCAATCCGAAACCGACGGCGGCCAGGACGCCCCCCACCGAGAGCGCAGAGCTCGACGAGTCGAGCCGGCTGAGGCCGGCCAGGCCGAGGCCTTCGATGACCAGGCCGACCGAGGTCACCCAGCCAGGCCCGAATCGGTCGCCGAGGAAACCGGCCATGGGGGAGGAGCCGGCTTGTACCAGTGGCACCACCATCAGCAGTAGGCCACCGATGACTGGCCCAGTCTCCAACACATCGAGGGCGTAGTAGGGGACGAGCAACCAGATCCCGAACATGGCCGCATTGGCCATCAGGTTCAAGACATTGGCCAGAACGAAGTCGAACTGGCGAAAGGGAGCGAGCTCGAAGCGTCGGATGCCGCCGGTTTCAGCTTGGAAGGGACGAAGATGTCGAGCCACAACCACCACCAACAACAAGGAGAGGGGCACACGAAACCAGAAGACTGCTCGCCATCCGAATGCCGCCACCAGCACACCGCCTATGAGGGGACCGAGGGCCAAGCCCAGGGCAGCACTCATCTGGAATACCCCAAGAGCCCGACCTCGTCGATCGGCCGAGACGGTCAGGGTGATCAGGGCCGGAGCGGCAGCCAGCATGGCGGCGACACCGACCCCTTGGACCACCCGAGCCGGCAGCAACCAGCCATAGCTGGGAGCCATGGCGGTGGCCAAGAATCCGGTGACACTGATCATCAGGCCCCAGACCAACACCGTCCGATGACCGATCAGATCAGCTACCCGACCAGCGCCAACCAACAGCACGGCATAGGTGGCCACATAGGCGATGACGACCCATTGGATGTCGGCAACGTCGAGGCCGAAGTCGTCGGTCAGGTCTGGGAAGGCGATGTTGAGGGCAGAGTCGAGCGAGCCAAGCAGGGCGACAGAACCCGCCAGGGCGATAGCGAGGCCAGCCCGGGCATCTCTCGATCGATCAGGGGCCGAAACACGCACGCTGTCCATTGTCGTTCACCAGCCAGAACGACACCGAAACAGGCCAGCGAGCCACAGGGCTCGCACCACACCGCAGACCTTCCGATTCAGACATAAGTGTCATTATGCAGCACTTCTGGATCAACAGCCTCCCTTACATCGTTCGGTGTCCGATTGCATTGGGTGTCGTGCCGGTCGGGAATCCCAGTGCCGGCACCCTTGCCGCCGATGTCAGGACGGTTCGACGTCGTCCTCCGACAGGATCTTGTCTATCTGCCGTTGCTCCCACGCTGAGCTGGAGCTCCGGGGTCGTGACAACCGCACGACAAGCCCGTGGATCGCCACGGCAAGGCCCCACCCGATCAGGGCCCAGGCTGACCACCATGCCCACCAATCGCCGGTGATACCGGCCGCGACGTTGGTGGCCAGATTCACAACGAAGATGATGACCATTCCTACGGCACACACGCCTGCGTGGATGTAGAACACACGAAGCTGCTGCACATACTCCCGAGCATCTTCGGTGCGTTGATCGCCCGGTGTCCTGGCTGGTGTTGTGAGATGGCCTTCTGTCGGCATGAACAATCCTTCATCGAGTGAATCGCACTTAGCACGAACACCGGAGAGAGTATAGTCGTACTTAGTACGACACGCCAAGCCGTCTCTTGGAAGCCAGTCGAGGCTAGGCACCGGGGTCGCCTGATGGATCCATGACAACAGCCTGAACTCGAGACCTCAAAGGAATGTGAGACTTCCAGGGGGTTTCATCAGGTCCCCAGGTCTCCCCTACTGCGCGATAGCAAAGCCTCTAAGTGGACACTATCGAGGAAGTTGGATCGTGAACGTCGAGCCGGCACCGGGCTTTGAGTCGACCATCACCTTGCCACGATGGTTGTCGGCAACGTGGCGGACGATCGAGAGGCCGAGGCCAGTACCCCCGGTCTCGCGGCTTCGGGCCCGGTCGACCCGGTAGAACCGCTCGAAGATGCGCTCCAGTTCTGGCCGGGCGATGCCAATCCCATTGTCTGTGACCCGGATGT
>JAAETV010000472.1 GCA_024227975.1 Actinomycetes bacterium | reverse complement strand
GTCGAGGCCGAATGACCACTGGTCTATGTAGAGGTTGTCGTACTTGATTCGTTCGGCGATGGAGGTGTCGCCCCGTAGTCCGATGATCTGGGCCAATCCCGTGATGCCGACCGGCATCCGATGGCGCTCGTCGTAGTCGGGGATCTGGGTGCTGAACGTTTCCACGAACACCGGTCGTTCCGGGCGAGGGCCCACCAGGGACATGTCGCCGCTCAGCACCGAGTACAGCTGGGGGAGCTCGTCGATGTTGAGACGTCGGATCCAGCGGCCAATCCAGGTGACCCGTTGCTCGGCTGTCCACTCATGGTCGCTACCGTCGCTCATGCGCATGGAGCGGAACTTGCGAATGATGATCGGCTGGTTGTCCTGGCCAACCCTGGATTGAGAGAAGACGACGGGGCCAGGGCTGGTCAGCTTGACCACGGCGGCGACTACCAGCGTGATCGGCAGCGTCAGCAACAAGACCGAGGCCGCCGCCGTCCAGTCAAAGGCTCGCTTCAGCCGAATCGAGATCTGAGGGTGAGCCGCTCGCTGCAAGCGCACCAAGGGATACCCCCGCGCCCGATCGGGGGCGAAGGTGTCCATCCCTAGACCCATCTCGAAGAAGCGAGGCGCTACGAAGACCGGCATGCCCAGGGCCGCCGCCCTGCGAGCCAAGCGCATGGCCAAGCGATCGACCCTGGCCGTGCCCGGTCCGATGATCAGCCTGTCAGCCCCCGTGCGAGACGCCACCGTGGCCAGATCGGTGTCGGTGTCGAACACCGGGGCCGACAGTTCATGGATCGTGGGTTG
>JAAETV010000471.1 GCA_024227975.1 Actinomycetes bacterium | reverse complement strand
GTGGTGGCTTCGCCGGCTCTGTCGCCGACCTCCCTGCTGATGGCGAGGGCCTGGTTGAAGAAGTCGAGGGCTCGTTCCCGATCCCCCAGGCCGTTGTACACGCTGCCGATGCTGGTCAGAGCGGTAGCTACCCGTTGTTGGTTGCCGTCAGATTGCCATTGGGTCAGGGCCCGCTGGTAGTTGCCCAGGGCTTGATGAGGCCGACCAAGTGCTCTCTGGGCGTACCCCAAGTGATAGAACGCCCCTGGATCGTCGCCCAACCCGAGGGTGGCCTCAGCAATCCCTACGACCTCCCGAAACCGAGACACCCCTAACAACAGACTCGACGCCCAACCACCAGCATCAACAGCAATACCAGCCTCCCGACCAGCCACCGCCAGCCGATGCACCTCAAACAACCGCTCAACCCTCATCGCTGGCACGAACTCGACCGTAGCTTGCGTAGCTGGACGTGCCGCCAACGTGCCGCCAGTGCTTGAATTCAGCGGGCAACAGCCGGCACCAACCGTCAACAGATGCGCAGCTCCAACCAGCAAAGACGGTCACCCACGGCCCAGATTGGGAACCATTCCTTTGCCTTCCAAGCTGATGATGTGGGTTCGACTCCCATCGCCCGCTCCACCCCTCACCAGGTAAAACACAGCTTCTGATATGCAGCTGGTCGGTTGCGTGCCAGATCCGTGCCAGATCAGCAGCGAGTGCTCCCCTTGTTGCCCCGCCGCTGCGGCCCGAGTCCATAGGACAAATCTGAAGCCAGACACTGAGCAACTACGCGTTGCTTGATGGCGAAAGGCGGCTGAGCGCTGACACACCATCGAAGATCGAGTCCTCTGACGCCGGGGAACATCGGCCGCCATCGCAACAGCAGCCACCCACCGATCAGCTTCATGATCCTTGGCTGCCAGCGACCGCCCCGCCGGCCGCTGCGCTGCACCCCAGGCACCGCCCTTGATCCCATCGGCCGCTGCCATGCCCGGGACCCTCACAAGTTGCGCTGTCGCCGCGCTGGCCGTGATATGCATGAGATTCTCCCTCCACGTCACGGGGAAGCCTCGCTGATGCCAACGGATCCCGCTCCTGAATACGGCACCGGCAACCGCAGCCCCAACGCACCGGAGTGCACCTCCGGTACAAGTGACCGCGACGCAGGGGTCGGGGTTCGTCGCAAGACTCGCAACCGTATCTCCTACTTACGAGATGCCCCTTTGCCTTGTCCAACCAATCACCAAGGCCCGAGACGGTGATCAGGGGTGCGGCGAAAAGATTCGTCGACGGCCACAGGATTCCGCATACAGTCGGACGCGACTCCACGTGCTGACGGCCCGCGACGTCGCGCACAAATAGGCCATTGGTAGCGCTCCTGTGCGTGTCCGACTCCTGCCTCGGGCCCGTCAAGCCCGCAGACTAGACAGGACGAGCAACACACTTCCTAGTCAAGCGGTGCAGCACCATACTTGTTCGAACCTACCTGCCCTGGCCGAGTCAAGCGCCAGAGAAGGTATAGAGCGGCGAGCGATGCGCCAACACCGCATACAGCCTCAACTGCTTCGGCCGATGATATTCCCAGAGGGCCGCCTGTCGAGGAGTCAGCACCTGCATTGATCTGAACCCCGAACCCGAATATCAGAAACGGCACCGGCGTCGACATCCACACGCCCTTCTGCCCGATGTCGTGCAGTCGCCTCACCCCAGACGCACCTACCAACATATAGAACACTACAAACAGTGCGAAGCCGGACCCGTAGGCCCAGTCCGACGCGGCCCCTGTGTCGGCAAGAGCTCGCACAGCCTCGAACATGACAGACCTTCCTGCCACAGCCAAAAGTAAATGGGCGACTATGAGGGAAACCGCGAACTTGCGGAATTCAGCAAGACTCTCGCGCCCTGAGAGGTCTACAACCCGACCAACCCCGACATGCAGAACGTGGATACCTTCGCGTACATCTACCACCCTGACACCCCATCAAACTGCATGATCAACCCTCGACAATGATCAGAAGATCCACAGATGCATTGCCGACTTTACTGATATCTGGAGCCTTCGCAGCAGCCCAAACTCGTCGACACCGCGACCGACCAGGCCGGTATCGCCCTCGCCACCGGCGCTGCCCTCCTCGCCATTGTCGACGCCACCCGCACCGTCGCCCGAGCCCACCTCACCATCAGCGCCATCGGGCTCGGCCTACATACCGACCTCAAACCACCCTGGCCCGCTCTCACAGCAATTGACCCAATCGCAGGCGCAGCCATGGCCCTCGCACGCCGATGGCTCTCCCCCGTGCCAGATTCGTGCCAGATCAGGCCGCAAACAGCCGTACCCAGCAGTCAACCAACGGACCAGAAAGGCAACTGCGGGGAGGAGTCCTGGGCAGAGACCGCTCCCCTACTGACCCTCCCCAAACCCTTCCAAGCTGATGATGTGGGTTCGACTCCCATCGCCCGCTCCACACCGTAACCAGGGTTTATGCCACCACCGCCATGGAACCAACCCTCCAACTCCCGCTGTTCGTGCCGCCAACGAACCTTGAGAGCATCCCAGCGAGCGAAACACCTCAGGACGAAGCGAGCTGTCACGGTCAGGTGATCGGCGGCGCCGTCGACGTCGAGTAGGCGGGGTCTGTCAGGGAGTTTGTGGAAGTGGGTGAGTCATGAGGGTCCACCACTTGGGTGTGGGGACCGGATTGGATCACTTTGATGGGAAGTAACACGAAGAATGGATCAACAAGCGTCGCTAGGAAGGGTGACGGTTCGGGGTTGAGGTTGCCTCGGTTGGAGCAGGATTTGGCTGACCGGCTGGTTGCTGAGGCCCGCGAGGCGGGTGGTGTCGGGGCGTTGACGGGCCCGGATGGGTTGTTGTCGGGGCTGGTGGCTCAGGTGTTGGAGACAGCGTTGAGTGTTGAGCTGGCTGATCACCTGGGCTATGAGCCACACGAACGCCGGCCTTCAGACTCGACGAACGCGAGGAATGGGACAACACCGAAAACGGTGCAGACCGACGTGGGTCCGGTGAGGGTTGATGTGCCCAGGGATCGTGACGGGTCGTTCGACCCGATCGTGGTCCCTAAGCACGCTCGCCGGTTGTCGGGGTTCGACGAGCAGGTGATGTCGTTGTACTCCAAGGGGTTCACTACCGGCGACATTGTTGAGCATGTGGAGGAGATTTACGGGTCGCAGGTATCGAAGGACCTGGTCTCGAGGGTGACCGACGCGGTTGTGGGCGAGCTTGTCGAGTGGCAGAACCGGCCCCTGGACGAGGTCTACGCGGTGATCTTCATCGACGTGTTGTACGTCAAGATCCGCGACGGGCAGGTCTCGAACCGGCCGATCTATGTGGCCATGGGTATCAACCTGGCCGGCGAGCGAGACGTGTTGGGGATCTGGGCTGGTGACGGGGGCGAGGGAGCCAAACAATGGGGCTCGTATCTGATCGAGCTCCGCAACCGCGGGGTCCAAGACGTGATGATCGTGTGTTGTGACGGACTCACGGGCTTACCCGAGGCGATCAACTCGGTGTGGCCCATGGCCCAGGTCCAGACATGCGTAGTCCATCTGATCCGCAACAGCTGCAAGTATGTGTCTCGGGCTGACCGCAAGGCCGTGTGTGGCGACTTGCGCAAGGTCTACACCGCTCCCACCCTGGACGCGGCCGAGGCCCGCTGGTTGGAGTTCGACGACACCTGGGGGGTCAAGTACCCGGCCGTGGTTGGGGTGTGGGAGAGAGCGTGGGAGGAGTTCATCCCGTTCCTGGCTCACCCGCCGGAGCTACGGCGCATCATGTACACCACGAACGCGATCGAGTCGTTGAACGCCCGGTTCCGTCACGCTGTGAACCGGCGGGGTCATTTCCCCACTGAGCAAGCAGCTATGAAAGTGTTGTATCTATGCGTGAAACGAAAGCAGAAGAATCGTTCCAATCCCACCGGGAAAGTAGTAGGATGGGGTCAGATTCTCAACGCACTAGTTGTCGCTTATGGTGACCG
>JAAETV010000470.1 GCA_024227975.1 Actinomycetes bacterium | reverse complement strand
TAGCTGGCGGAGCGGTTCTGGTAGGGGGGGCACATCTGGTCTCGTCGGCTCCGGGCCAGCTGCCGGTTCGTCCACGACACATGGGCCCTACGCAGGTGGTCGGGTAGGCGCTCCACCTGGCGGGCGCTGAGGGGAGGTACGAAGCGGCGAACGGCCAGCATCTCACCATTGCGGCGGGCCAGGCCGAAGCGGCCGGCCCGGTCGATCGTGCGCCAGAACGGGCTGTGCTTCCCGCCCCGGGTTCCGAGACCGAGCTCTAGGGCACATTCGACAGGATCGAGGTCGAAGCCATCGGGCTGGAACTCGAGACCAGCAGCCAACCGCCGAAGTAGGAGGGTGACCGAAGGCCCGAGGGCCGAGAGCCAGAACTGCTCGACATACAGAGATCGTGGGTCGTGGCCCAAAGAGTCGACGACAGGGTCGATCAGGGCCCTCACCTGAAGCCGCTGTTCGGGAAAAGTCGGGCCTCGCCTCGGTTCGCGTTTGTTGTCTTCGCCTGCCATCGAACTAGCACCTTCTTCCTCATTCTCGACCGGCGACCAGGAGAAGGTCGCGGCCTACCTGCGTGGAGTTCTTGGGGAAGCTAAGAGTAGTTAAGCGTAAACTGGCGAACAAAGTCAAGGAATACGTGGTGATCCTGCCAGATCGATCAGATCCGGCAGGTCGAAGTTGGGTGGGACTTCATGGTCGAGTACTCGCCGCAGGGCCAGTTCGACCTGGGTCACTGCACGCTCCATTGAGATTCCGCTCACCGCTCGCCGCGCCGCTTGGCCCATCCTGGCGGCGCGAACGGGGTCATCGATCAGCCCATCGATGGCCTTGGCCATGGCGATGGCGTTCGGTTCGACGATCAGACCGTTGAGCCCGTTGGTGATCATTTCGGTGAGTCCGCCTCCGTCGCGACACACGATGACGGGGCGGGCCCGGATCATGGCCTCGACCGCGGTCAGGCCGTAGTCCTCCTTGTAGGCCGGCGCCACGACCACCGAGGCTGCGTCATAGAGCTGATCTCGGCGCTGGTCGGATACTGAGCCCTCGAATGCGATCCTTCCGCTCGGCGGGCCACTAGGGCGGGCCGAGCTGGTGTTGACGACCCCACTCTCGACCCACAGGCCGGCCTCGAGAGAGCGGGCGGCCAGATCACGATCCTGGCGGTAGCTGATGTCGAGGTCCCGGATGTGGTCCAGTCGGCTTCCTTCGCCCACTAGGTGGGTCTTGCGGCCGCTAGCTGACAGATGGGTGGCTTGCACCACCAACTCGGCCCGCTTCGGCCACTCCAGCCGGCCAACACTGACAACGGGGCCGTCGGGTTGGTAGGGGGCGATTGAAGTAGGTATCGAGGTCGGAGGTGCCTGGTAGATGTCAATCAGGTCGGAAGGGATCGACCAGTATTGGTCGAGACGGGCTGCTGATTCGGCCGATCCGGCCAGCCAGAAGCGGACTTCACCAACGGCATCGGCCTCGAGGGTACGAATGGCTGTGGTCGCTGCCCGATGTACCACAGGGTCGACCATCCCGGCGGCCATCACCGGCCCGGCCAGGTCATAGTGGAGCCGAGCCTGATGGAAGAAGAGGGCAACCTTGCGCTGGTGGGGGACCAGGTAGGTCGGGGGCTGGGTCGTCAGCACCGCATCGAAGTGGTCGAGGTTGAGTCGCTGGGCCTGCTCGACCAGAGCCAAGTACATGAAGTACTCACTGTGGAATTCGAGCCGCACGGGCTCGATGGGTATGCCAAAGAGGCGGCCTGGTTTGGTCTTCCCGTCCAGCTCGATGACGCTGACCCGCCAGCTCCGCTCTCGAAGCCCCTCGATCAGTCCGGCAACGTGGCGCTCGAAGCCTCCATTGACACCATAATTCGGCTTGATGACGGCGATGGACGGAGTCTTGGTCATGGGTGAGGTCACGGTTGGTGGTGGAACCTCGACTCGAGGTCGCTGAGGGCACGACGTAGAGCTGCGGTTTCGGCCTCCAGCTCAGCCAGCGTCCGTCCCTGGAGTTGGGATCGGTGATCGAGTTGATGGAGGGCGTGCACGATCGTCGTGTTGAAATGGGCTTGGTGATGCAGCCTGGTTGGGGCCAAGGCTCGGTCGATGAGGCCTCGCCAGCCACTCTGATCCTGACCTTGGTGGATGGTCGCCTGTTCCAGATGGTGGCGTAGGAGGTTGTCGGTGATCATCGGGTTGGGGAGGGCGACTTCCTCGTCGAGGTCGTCGTCGGCCATGTCGTCGTCGGCCATGTCGTCGAGATGCAGACCATCACCGCCCAGCAACGATGGCTCTCTGGTTTCTCTGGCCCGGCGATCGGGGTCCAGATCTTGGCCGCCTCGCATGGCCGTCAAGCGGCGTTGGACGGCTCGAGCGCGTTGGCTGGTGATCGAGATCGCTCTCAATGTCAGCTCTCGCTCCGAGTAGGACCTCGGATCCTGCCGGGTACTCATTTCGTCGAGCATAGGGGAGCGACTAGCGTCGCATGCGTGACCAACACCAGTGGCCAAGGAGCCGACAACGATGATCAATCGGTGAGCTTGGTGTCTGGCCAGTCCGCCACATTGCAGGAAGCGGTCAGTGCGGCGGCCGAGCTCATCGAGGTGGCAAGGAAGATCGTGGTGCTGACCGGGGCCGGGATATCGACCGATTCGCGCATCCCCGACTTTCGCGGTCCCCAGGGGGTCTGGACCAAGAATCCGGGGGCAGAGAAGCAGGCGACGCTCCAGAACTACATGGTTGACCAGGAGATGCGGCGTCGCTCGTGGCGCAACCGGCTCGACAGCCCAATGTGGGCGGCTGAGCCGAACCCTGGCCATTACGCCCTGACTGGATTGGAACGGCGGCGCAAGCTCCTCCTACTGGTGACCCAGAACGTGGATGGTCTACATCACGATGCCGGGAGCAACCCTGAGCGCATCGTCGAGATTCACGGGACGGCCAAGCATGTCGGATGTATGAGCTGCTCCTATCGGGCGCCCATGCAGGAGGTCCTGAATCGGGTCCGTCTTGGGGAGGATGACCCGGCCTGCCCCCTGTGTTCGGGGATCTTGAAGTCGGCAACAATCAGTTTCGGTCAGAGCCTGATCACCGAGGACTTGGAGCGGGCCCAGGAAGCGGCTGAGACTTGCGATCTGGTTCTGGCCGTAGGCTCGACCCTGGCTGTCTATCCCATCGCCGCCGTGGTGCCTGTGGCCAAGCGGTCCGGGGCCGGTGTCGTCATCGTCAACGGCAGTCCAACCGAGATGGATGAGCTGGGTGATGTCGTGGTCAACGGGTCGATCAGCGAGGTCCTGCCCCAACTCTGTTGAGGGGCCTCATGGACGGTCGGGAAACGGTGACCGGGAATAGGCCACCTTGGGCAATTGTTGACCTAGCTAGTAGAGTTTTGAGTCGTACGAAAGACGCTGCGAGGTAGAGATGCCAACCTTCCGAGAGCTCCTGGCCTCGACCAAGTCCGAGGTTCGAGAAACTGACCCGGCGGGAGCCGAGCAGGCGCTCCGCCACGGTGCCATCCTCCTCGACATACGTGAACCCGACGAGGTGGCCCAGGGGAGTGTTCCTGACTCGGTTGTCATCGTCAGAGGCAATCTGGAATCACAGGTCGAGAACCGTATTCCCGACAAGGCATCCCCCATCGTGATCATATGTGCCGGTGGTGTCCGCTCGGTCTTCGCCGCCAAGACCCTGGGCGAGCTTGGCTACACCGATGTGGTCTCAATGGTTGGGGGCTTCAACCGCTGGAAGGACGAGGGCCGTGAATGGTCCATTCCCCAAACCCTCGATGCGGCCCAACGGAACCGCTACAGCCGCCACCTACTCCTGCCCGAGGTAGGGGAGGAGGGCCAGCTCGAGCTGCTCGACGCCAAGGTCTTGCTACTGGGGGCAGGCGGACTGGGCTCCCCGGCCGCCATCTATCTGGCCGCGGCCGGCGTCGGAACCATCGGTATCGTCGACATGGACGTCGTCGACGAGTCGAACCTCCAGCGCCAGATCCTCCACAATCTCGATCGGGTCGGTGAGCGCAAGGTCGATTCAGCCAAGAAGACCCTGGTCTCGATGAACCCCGACATCCGTGTCGTCACTCACGACGCCCGTCTCGGCGCTGACAATATCGAAGAGATCCTGGCCAACTACGATGTTGTGATCGACGGAGCGGACAACTTCCCCAGCCGCTACCTACTCAACGATGCCTCGGTGAAGCTCGGAATCCCAGTCGTCCATGGCTCCATCTTCCGTTTCGAGGGCCAGGTAACCGTCTTCGATCCCCTCAACGGCCCTACCTACCGTGACCTGTTGCCGGAGCCGCCTCCACCCGAGCTGGCTCCCAGCTGCGCCGAAGCTGGCGTGCTCGGGGTGCTGCCAGGGATCATCGGTTCGATCCAGGCCCTGGAGGCCATCAAGTTGATCCTCGGAATTGGTGACTCTCTCCGGGGGCGGTTGTTGGCTTTCGATGCATTGGAGATGAGCTTCCGTGAGTACCGGCTCAACATCGACCCTGACAATCAGGTCACCCACGACAATCGGGATGGCATCAAGATCGTCGAGCTGGATGGGCTGTGCATGCCCCAGTTGGTGACCTCGGCCATCTGAACTTGGGCCAGTCGCCACTGCTCCATGTCCTGGTCGCGGGGTGATTTGGGCGCTGCCATTGGGACCTTCATCGGGTCCGGTACATTCGGTTCATAGCCAGGTTCGTGGGGTCCGCCGCCCTCCCGCATCTGCGGCTGCTCGGCGTTCTCGTCGGGGGCCTGCTCACCGCTGTAGCCATCTCGCTTGCCATTGTTCACTGGTCAGGCGACGAGCCAAGCGGGCCGGGACCTGATGGCGTGACGACGATGGCCATTGAGCTGGAAGCCGGTCACCGCAACCCCAATGACCTCGAAGCCGAAGGGGCGTCGGTTGCCATTCCAGAGCACTCGGGGGCCCTGGTCATTGCCGCCGAGGTCGGTGACCGCTTCGCCGTCCGCCTCGACGATGAGTCAACCCCTGAGTCGTGGATCCTTCTCGAGCACCAGCTCGATGAAGGCCCCGACCGGACCGAGGATGAACGCAGGGCCACCGGGGAACCGTGGGGGGAAGGCCACGAGCAGACCCGTCTGGCCTTGCCTCCACTCCTGATCGACCCCACCGCAAACGAGGTGGAGGTAGTGCGGCTCTCCGGCGACGGGGGTGACCCTGTTCTCTTCTTCCTCCCCATCGATCCTCCAACTGAAACCCGCCCCGAGGTGGCTGGTCGACGCCAGTTGGCCGACGGGGCTCAGGTCTCAGGTCAAGGTCAGCCTGCCATCATGGCTAGGGCCAGCTGGACCGACCGGGGCTGGACGGGGTCCAATGCCGGCTGCAGCGATGGGCCGTGGTACGCCGACAATGTCCAAGCTTTTGTCGTCCATCACACGGTCAGCGGCAACAACTATGACGCCGGCCGGGTCGATGACATGTTGAGGGCCATTCTCTATTCCCATGTCGACATCAACGGTTGGTGCGACATCGGCTACAACTTCGTTGTTGATCGGTTCGGCACGATATGGGAAGGGCGGAGCGGGGGCATCGACCAGCCCGTCATCGGGGGTCACGCCAAGGGATTCAATACCTCAGCGGTTGGGGTCGCCCTCCTCGGCCAGCACCAGACCGGGGCCAGGCCAACGGCAGGGAGACCAACCTTGCTGGCCGAGTCGGCGATTTCGAGCCTCGCCACCTGGAAGCTCGGCCGTCACGGGGTCGACCCTCACGGCACGACCTGGCTCAAGAACCGATCGACCAAGGGCGCCCAGCGCCATGAGAGCGGAGTGTGGCACCTGGTGCCAACCGTGATGGGACACCGTGATCTCGGGCTCACCTCTTGCCCCGGCAGCCTGGCTGTCGGGTTCGTGCGTGATCTGGGCCGGCGGGTAACGGTTGGCGGGGTCGAGACGGTCCCCTACAGATTTGAGAGCTGGCGGCCTCATGCTCATGGGCCCGGCTTTGCCATGATGGCGGCCGACGGCAGCCTCACTGTTGCTGGTTCTGCCGCAGTTGAAGGGATGGGCTTGCCCCCGGCTTCGGATCCCGAAACCCAGCCACTGCCCCTCCCATCGCCGGAGGCCATCGCCGTCGCAGCCCGACCCGGTTCCCCCGGTCCTGGTATCGATGGCTACGCCTTGCACCGGGACGGGGTCGTTCGCCCCTTCGGTTTGGCCCCAGCTGTGGCCGAGCGCCCGGCCGGCGATCGGCCGGTTGTCGACATTGCTACCACCGATGCTGGTGGCGGATGGGTACTGACTGCCGATGGAGCGGCTATTGGGTTCGGGGGTCAACCCGATCGTCTCGTGGTCGCCCCCGGGGCTGGATTGACATCAGCGGTTGTCCGGGGGGACCTGAACCGGCTCGGCAACGGCTACTTGGTCGAGGCGACGGGCCAGCTGTGGGCGGTTGGTGATGCTCCTCCCCACCAGATCGGGCCCGTGGCCACCAACGCCGTCGATGTCGCCGTTCGTCGCTCCGGTGACAGCGGCTGGGTAGTGTCCGACCGCGGCCAACTTCATCCGTTCGGTGGTGCCCCTCCAGCGGTGATCACCAGTCCCGGAGGCCTTCGGGCTGGGCTGAAGGTGACGGCGGTCGTGGCCGCCGACAACGGTCAGGGAGGGTGGGTGCTGAGCTCGAACGGCCAGCTCTGGCCCTTTGGCCGCCAGCGCCTGGTGTTCCCCCTCACCACCGATGCCACCAACACCGATCTCGTCGATGTAGCCCTTGCCGGGTCGGTGTTTCCCGCTGACTTCCTTGACGGCGAGACGGCCCGGTACCTCAATCACGTCGGCCACGTGTTCTTGGGCCGAAAGGCGTCCCCGGCCGAGCTCGAGTATTGGGAAGGTTGGCTGATCTACGAAGGGGGCCGCCACATAGTTGCCTTGGAGCTAGCTCAGTCCGAGAATTGGGCCGGGCGAAGGATAGCGGCCATGTATCGCGATGTACTTGGTCGAGAACCAGACGAAGCCGGCTCGGCCTACTGGTTGGAGCAGGTCCGGCGGGGGATGCGGCTCGATGAGGTTGGTGTCTATTTCTACGGTTCGGCCGAGTATGTGGCCAGCAGTGGGTCGGCCCCGGCCTATGTCGAGCGGCTCTACCAACGACTCCTGGGCCGGGGCAGTGATGCTGACGGGCTCGCCTATTGGGTCGACGCCTTCGAATCAGGGACGGCCCGACCCCAAGATCTGGCCGCTGGCTTCTACTCCTCTCCCGAATCACGAGGTCAGCGGGTTCGCGACCTGTATCTGACCGTTCTGGAGAGGGAGCCGGACCAGGCCGGCGTGCAGTACTGGGTTCAACGTTTGACCGAAGTTGACGATGTAGTTATGGCGGCCGAGCTTGCAGCTTCCTACGAGTTCTACGAGCTGGCGCAGAGATCGAACTGACATCGAGAAGAGGTTCATGCTGAAGCCCTGGGTTGTTGCCATTGCGTCCACCATCCTGGCCACCGGGTTGGTGGCCAGCTCTCCGGCGGCCGCTGAATCCGTTCCCGAGCAGCTGATCGTCTATGGCCATGGCTGGGGCCATGGCCGAGGTATGGGCCAGTACGGAGCCTACGGCTACGCCCAGCAAGGTTGGACGTCGGCCCAGATCCTCGATCACTATTACCAGGGCACGACAGCCGGCCCGGTGCCAGGCGACGCTCCGGTAGATCCCACCAACGTCCGTGTCGACCTTCGATACATGCGGGGTCGCACGACGACGGTTGCACTGACCCAAGGCACGATCCTGCTCCGAGGCAGTGACGATGCCGACCTGGGTCAGATCACAACGGGAGCGGTCAGACTGCGACGTTCGGGGGCTGACTACGAGGTCGAGACTGCGGCTGACTGTGCTGGGCCATGGACCGCGCACGCGACCATCGCCGGTCGCTCGACGGTCCGGCTACTGGCTTCGAGTCCTGCGACCGGGCCTGACGCCTTGCTCCAGGTCTGTGGGGACTACTACCGCTCCTGGTACGAAGGCGAGCTTCAAGCCACGGTCGACAACGGGATGCCACTGACCGTCAACACGGTCACCATCGAGCAGTACCTGCGGGGGGTGGTGCCAAACGAGATGCCGGCCAGCTGGCCCTACCCAGCGCTCGAGGCGCAAGCGGTGGCGGCCCGCTCGTATGCCTTGGCTGGAGATGGACGCCAGCAGCCCTACGCCGATACCTGTGACACGGTCCGCTGTCAGGTCTACGATGGGGCTTTCACCGAGCGGGCTGGGTTCCGCCTCTCCAGCCACGAACGTACTGACCTCGCCATCCTCAACACAGCCGGCTTGGTTCGTCTCACCTCGGCTGCGGCGGTGGCCAGGACGGAGTTCTCCTCGAGCACTGGTGGCTACACGGCCGGGGGTGACTTCCCTGCTGTGGTCGACGCTGGTGACTCGATCGGGGCAAACCCCAACCACAACTGGGCGACATCGGTCCCCGTCTCCCGGCTGGAGGATCGCTACCGGCTCGGCTCACTACGCTCGGCCGAGGTCTCTCGCCGTGCCGGGGGCGGCCCCGATGGGGGTCGCGTGCTCGAGGTCCAACTCGTCTTCGCTCACGGGCAGGCAACGGCGACCGGCAACGAGATCCGGTCGGTTCTGGGTCTGAAGTCCGACTGGTTCACGTTCGGGTCCGGCAGCGGGTCGGAACTGCGAGCCACCCAACCCGGTTCCTACGTCGACGATCTCTTCCAGAAGCTTGTCGGTAGGCCAGCCAGCAACGGAGAGCTGGTTGACTGGACCGCCATCGTCGAATCCGGCGACCGGCGGTCCCTGGTCGATCGGCTGGTCAGGACCGACCACTTCACCGGGGCATTGGTCGATGATCTGTACCTCCGGGCCTTCGGGCGCTCGGCCGATCCAGGAGGTCGGGCCTACTGGATCGGTGAGGTCGGCGACGGCCTCCACCTCCGAGTGGTTGGGGTGTTGTTCTATGGTTCGCCCGAGTACTACCAACGGTCGGGAAACACCGACGAGGCGCTGCTCATCGCCCTCTACCATGATGTGCTCGATCGCGAACCTGATGATGCCGGTCGTCAGTATTGGCTGGCCAAGCTGGCCGACGATCGGGTCGGTATGGACGATATTGCAGCCGGGTTCTACGACTCCCTCGAGTCCAGGACGACACGAGCAGTCGCACTTCATCAGGAACTGGTCGGCCCGGTGCTTTCGTCGACAGCCGGCCGGGTCCTGGCCGATCGCCTTCTCTCGATCGACGATGTCGAGCTAGCAGCCGAGATCGCCGCCTCAGCCGAGGCCTACGGCTCCTGATCCACAGCCTCAGGGGTCTAGCGGATGGGACCGCTCGGTTTGCGGCAACCCAAAGGGTTGCCGCCATCGTTCTACCGGGTCGGTGTCCGGCACCCCTTCGGGTTGGGTATCGGCACACCTCCTCAGCAGGCCTCTTCAGCACCCCCGTCGAGGCCAGGATCGCGTCGCCGCAACCGTTTCGACCGTCGCGCTATGGGTGACGAAGTCTGGTGCCCAGTACCTGCGGCCAGGGCCATGTATCCGGCCGCCCACGGGGAATCGGCCGCGTTGGTGTCAATCAGGCTCGGGTCCTGAGCGATCTGGGCCAGCGGGGGCAGAGTAGCGAGCAGGGTCGGGGAGCCATCTGGTTCGGTCCCGAGTGGGTAGGTCCCGAGCACCGATGCCTCGGCGTGGGTGGGGTTCGTCATGATCCGATGGGCTGGTTCGATCAGGGTGCGTGTGCCCCGATCCCGGCTGAAGGTCAGCCAGGGCTCCAGTTCGGCTATGAACTCCCGGACACCAGCTTCGATCTGGTATCGGAGCGCCTTGTAGCCCAGACCCAACCTGCGCCCAGTGGTCTCTCCCGGCTCATCGTCCGATGCTGCCCCGACAATGTCTGCCGCGGTTGGAGCGGGCGGCACCCCGGCCAGTAGGGCCTGGAGCAGGTGGGGTGGGCATGACCTATCGTCGGTGTTCGTTTCTGGGAGCTGAACCGCCCAAGTCAGCACACCGGGAGCCGGTGGGCTGGCGTTGGTGAGGCCAAGATAGGCCCCCGTGACCTCGACGGTCTTCTCGGCGGCCTGGAGGGCGACGTCCACCAACAGGTGTGTCATTCCAGTCCAGCCGAGATCGACGACCAGAACCCGGTCGCCATCCTCGACATCGATCAGGGCTCCAAGATCTGTGAGGTCGGTGACAGGACAGTACCCGTCACGTGGGGGCGGGAGTACGGTCAGCAAGCCATCGGAGAGCTGATCGTTGACGAAGGCTGTCACGTGGCACACGAGCTGACCGGCTGGTCCGCAGAACAACACCCGGGTCGGGCATTGGTCAGCGATGATCTGGCCGATCCAGGTGGCGAATCCGGCCGCCAGGGGCCCACCGGCGTAGTACCCGATATCAGCTGGGGTTGCGGTTGCAGGATCGATGCTGTCGAGCCGCGAACTGGCCAACCCGAGCGCGATCGAGTCGAGTCCGCTCCGCTGACTGCGATCATCGGCGATGAGCGAGCATGAGTTGCGATCGGGGCCACTCGGATAGTGGAAGGTGCGCATGCCGACGGTGGCGGGGATCGTCACATCGAGGTCTGCATCCGGGCCGAGATGAGTGATGGCGCTTGGTTCGACCTTGCATAGCCGAGCCAGCCGATTGAAGAGGCCGGTTTTCTTGGTCAGCCCTTCGTGGGAGGAGACAACCAGGAAGTCGGGGCGGAACTGGGCGCCCTGAATGAGGCGAGCGATCAGGTCTCGGGGGAGGTGGCTATCGGCAACGAAAGCAATCTGCATGTCCCGCTCGACGGCCAGGTCGTGGAGCCAAAGAGCCTCGGGGTTGGCCCGAGACAGCTCCTGATACAGATCGAGCTCGATCGTGATGGCGCGCCGAACCAGGTCACTGGGATCGTCGACCAGTCCTGTGCTCGCGACCAGATCTTGGAGGTGGTCGGCGATGTTGGCCGATGCGACCTCGTGCCGACCCTCACTGCTGGCTTCTGCGCGGGCTCGTTCTTCTGCTTCCAACCGGAGGCTGAGGTAGACCTGGCCGAGATCTCGGCCAACCAGCCCGTGATTCGCCTCCGCCAGGTCGGCGGCCACAAGACGATGGATGTCATCGTGGGCCAGAATGGCGCGGTGAAGGGCAACCCCGAAGACGTCCATGCTCAGCACGCGAGTACCGCGCTGAAGGAGGTGACTAGATTGGCGACGACTGATGAGCAGTCGCGGACTGGACAGCGCGGCGATCACAGTGGTCCAAACTCATTTGACGACATTGTCTTGTAGTTCGTACGCCGCGCCAGCGATGTTGACCCTTGTCGAATGGACGACAAGAATCCGAATGAAAGATTCTACTAGATCAGTGAGCCGATGAGGCGGATCGGGGCATGGTTGTTCAGTGCTGCTGAGTCAGCGGCTATGTCGAATAGCGTGGGATCATGACCACAGCCGCTCCTGATGGCCAGACGAAGGCTGCTCGAATTGACCCCGAGGCGTCCGTCTTCGTGGCCGGTCACCGGGGTCTCGTTGGCTCTGCTCTCCTACGCCGGCTACGGTCCGACGGCCACCGGAATGTGTTGACCGCCGACCGGGCCACGCTCGATCTCCGCTCCCAGGAGGCTGTCGACGCCTGGTTTGACCAGCACCGTCCCCAGTACGTTTACCTCGCCGCCGGCACTGTCGGGGGTGTACTGGCCAATGCGACCCGTCCGGCCGAGTTCCTCTACGACAACATGATGATCCACGCCACCGTCGTCGAGGCCAGCCGCCGAGTCGGTGTGGTCAAACTGCTCTATTTGGGCAGCTCGTGCATCTACCCGCGGGTTACTGCCCAACCAATACCAGAGACAGCACTGCTGACCGGTGAGCTTGAACCGACCAATGAGGGCTACGCCCTGGCCAAGATCGCTGGTATCAAGTTGTGCCAGTTCTACCGGGAGCAGTTCGGCTGCAATTTCATCTCTGTCATGCCGACGAACCTCTACGGTCTGAATGACAACTTCGATCTGGCCTCGTCTCACGTCATCCCAGCTCTGATCCGCAAGTTTCACCAAGCCAAGACCGACGGTGCTTCGACGGTCGAGGTGTGGGGAACCGGTACCCCGCGGCGTGAGTTCCTTCATGTCGATGATCTGGCCGATGCCTGCCTGTACTTGATGGCGAACTACGAGTCGTCGACCCACATCAATGTCGGCACCGGGACCGATCTGACCATTGCTGAGCTGGCAGGCCTGGTTCGAGACGTCGTTCACCCTGGGGCCGAGCTCCACTTCGATACCACTAAGCCAGACGGGATCGCCCGCAAGGTACTCGACGTGTCACGTCTCCACTCCCTGGGCTGGAAGCACAGCACACCGCTAGCCACTGGGCTTGCCGAGACCTACGCCTGGTTCCTCGACCATCACGACGACCTCCGGGGTGTTGAGCACCGATGACCAGCCGATCGCCAGATTCATCCCCTCCAGGGACCATCGCCTTCGTTCCTCCCCGTTTCGGACCTGGTGTCGTTGGTGGGGCCGAAGCGGTCATGGCCGAAGCCGCCGCTGGCCTGGCGGCCCGAGGCCACGACATCGAGATACTCACAACTTGTGCCACTGACCACTACACCTGGGCCAATGATCTGGCCCCGGGGGTCGAGGACCACGACGGGATCACGGTCCGTCGCTTTCCGACATCGACTGACACCCCTGGTGTCCACCGGCGCCGTATCGGCGAGCGGATCCTGGCCGGTGAGCAGGTCGACATTGCCGACCAGCAACTCTGGGTCAATGACTCGTTGCGAGTCACGGGCCTCTGGCACCACGTGCTAGACAACGCCGCCAACTACCGGGCCTTGGTTTTCGCCCCCTATCTGTTCTGGACGACCTATGCCGTCGGCCAGGTCGCCCCGGCCAAGACGATCCTCATGCCCTGTCTCCATGATGAGCCAATGGCCCGCCTCGACATCTTTGCCACCCTGATCGAGGGGGCGCGAGGAATCTGGTTCCTGACTGAACCCGAAGCCGATCTGGCCCGCAGCCTTTATGACCTACCCCCACGCCAGGCCGTCGTCGGGGCCGGCATCGAGGTGCCGAACGGCCACGACTCGGACCGCTTCCGTCGTGACTATGGGATCGACCAGCCCTTTGTCTATTACGCCGGTCGCAGGGAGTGGGGCAAGGGCTGGCTCGATTTGCTCGGCGCCTTCGGTGAACTGGTCAGGACCCATCCGACCGATCTCCTGCTCGTCACATCCGGGGTCGGTGAGCTCGACGTTCCAACCGAATTCGCTGACCGCGTAATCGACGTCGGTTTCCTGGCCGACGACCAGCGCGACAATGCCATGGCCGCGGCGTCAGCGTATGTACAGCCCAGCGCCATGGAGAGCTTCTCTCGAACCGTGCTCGAATCATGGGCCGCGGGGACGGTGGTGGTGGCCAATGCCGATAGTGCCGTCGTCCGCTGGCATATCGAGAAATCGGGGGCCGGCCTCGCCTACCGCGGCCAGGCCGAGCTGGTCGAGGCCCTCCGCTTCGTCGCCGAGGAGCCAGCGGCCGCGGCCTCCCTGGCTGTCGGGGGTCGTTCCTATGTCGAGAGTGGATTCCGATGGCCCGACGTGCTCGATCGGATGGAGCTGGCCCTGAACCGATGGTTGCCGGTCGGCCAACCGGCCCGAGCCTGAGGAGGCCACCGACATGACAACCCTGATGGTGACCCCCTATCCCCCCTACAGAGACGGCATCGGGGCCTATGCGGTTCAGGAAGTCCGAGGTTTGCGGGCGGCCGGCCACCCGGTCGAGGTGCTGTCGCCTCTTCCATCGGCGGCCGAACATCACCTGGCCCTCGGTGGGCTGAGGGGGATACTGGCCCTGGTCAAACGGGCCCGTTCTTATGAGTCGGTGATCGTCCAGTTCTCACCCGAGATGTTGTTTGGTGCTTGTCACGGTCCGGCCGAGCGGGTGGCGGTGTGGGGGGCGATCGAGGCCCTGGCTCGCACCACCCGGCTCGAGATCCGGCTTCATGAGATCCAATTCGGACCGCTGAAGCGCAACCCGGCTGAACGATTTGCCGCCGCCAGAGCACTGCGGGCCTCAGTGGTGTCGGTTCACACCAGGGCCGAGATCACCAATCTGGAGAGGACCCTGGGGCTCCCCCCGGGCGGGATATCTCTGGTCGAACACGGCCAGAACTTCGCCATGGCCACCAGCTCGACCCGGGAGGAGGCGAGGGACGAGCTTGGGCTCGATCCCGCCGAGCATGTGTTCCTTGCCATCGGCTTCCTCCAGGAGCACAAGGGCTTCGACGTTGCCGCCAAAGCCTTTGCCCGAGCCAATGTTGTCGACCAGGCCTCGCTCCATATCGTCGGCTCGGTCCGGGTCGACCATCCCGACCTGGTGGCCTACGCCCGGCGCCTGACCCAGCTCTGTCACGCCACCCCTGGTGTCACCCTCCACCAGAAGTATGTGAGCGATGAGGAATTTGACCGGTGGATCGTGGCTGCTGACACCATCATCCTGCCCTACCGGGAGATCTGGTCGTCAAGCGTGATGGAACGGGCCAAGCTCTACCAGCGTCCGATCATTGCTGCTGACGTTGGTGGAATGGGGGACCAGGCCCCAGCAGGGACCCTGCTCTTCGACGACGACGAGACCCTGATCCAGGCCATCAAGGAGCGATCCCAGACTACGGCCGGCCGTCTCAGCCCGCCCACGGCCGGCGGATCCGCCAGTGATGACAGTACTCAGCCCCTGGCCCCGGCCGGCAATGAGGCTGGATGGGATGTCGACGCTGGGCATCCCGACCGGGAAGCCATCGAAGCTCAGATCCGGGCTCGGGTCCGGCAGCGCAGCCTCGACCGTAGGGGGACACCGGGCAGCCGTTTCCCGGCCGCCGACTCGGCTGTTGATCCCCTCATCGCCGTCGGACCCCTCCAGCGCCCACGTCCAGTATCGGCCCGACCAGGGGTCAGTCAGATCAAGAGCATGATTCGTCGCGTCACCAAGTGGGAGGTCGACCCCATAGCCGGTCATCTGGAGTCGTTGCAACGGGCAACGACCGAGGCGGTGGCCCAATTGGAGACTCGCTTGGAAGCGATCCGAGCCAGCGACGACGAGTCCTCGGCCTAGGAGGTGCGCCGATAGGCAACCCGAAGGCTGTTCGCTACACGGACTCATCGGTCGAGGTTTCGAGGGAGAACTGCATCACGACCCGCCCTAGGACCGGCCCTCCGCTGTAGACGTCGAAGGCCAACGTCTCCTCTTGGCGATCGAACTCGACTACCTCGTGCTGATCCTGAAGGACCAGGGTGACGAGGTACCGGCCGTCCATCAGTGGGAGGTCATCGAGTACGAATCGAACCTCGTTGGTGGCTGAGGTCGGTCCGATGTCGGCACCATTGATATCCCAGCTCGAGATGTTGATGAGGTGGACCCCGTCGTTGCTGTGGAGCGACAATCGGGCCCGAACGATCTCCCCCTCAGGGGCTGAGAACCGCATCCCCATGACGACGCGATCACCGGGGGAGTGGTTGGTTGCACCATCGGGAGGATCCTCGATCCAGGTTTCGGTGATGCGGATGTGACGGTGGCTATCTTCCACCGTCGCCGGGTGGAC
Organism: Actinomycetes bacterium; assembly: GCA_024227975.1. Next base: position 9,156 of record JAAETV010000470.1, on the reverse strand, counting down.
CTCGCTCCCCTCGGCGGGATCGAGAGGGACTTGCTCCGACTGATGGTTGGGATCGATAGAGCGGCGGTAGGTGGTGACGGCTTGGCCGACATCGCCGAGGTGAATCATACGGCCGTGATCGAGGACCATGGCCCGGTTGCACAGGCTGCGCACCAGCTCTGGGGAGTGGGTGACGAGGCAGATGGTCCGCCCCTCCCGCTGGAACCCTCGGACCCGTTCGATGCACTTGCGCTGGAAGGCCTCGTCGCCAACGGCCAGTACCTCATCGATCAGGAGTACATCCGGCTGGAGGTTGACGGCCACCGCGAACCCGAGTCGGGCGTACATTCCTGAGCTGTAGTGCTTGACCTGGGTGTCGACGAACTCTTCCAGACCCGAGAACTCGACGATCTCATCGAAGATGGCCTCGATCCTGACCTTGGAGAACCCCAAGATCGAGCCGTTGAGGTAGATGTTCTCCCGGCCGGTCAGGTCAGGGTGGAAGCCGGCACCCAGTTCCAGCAGGGCCGACAGCTGTCCCCTGACCCTGATCACTCCTTCCGAGGGCTGGACAGTCCCAGCGATGCACTTCAACAGGGTGCTCTTTCCCGATCCGTTGTGGCCCAGAATGCCAAAGGTCTCACCTACGTCGACGGTGAAGTCGATCTGGTGCAAGGCGTTGAACAGCTCGGTGGTCGACGAGTGCCAGGTCAACAACCGTTCCTTCAGGGTCCTGGCCGGCTCACTGTGTTTGGTGAAGCGCTTGGAGACGTTCTCGACCTGGATAGCAACGGTCATCGGTTTCCCTTCATGTCTCCGTCGCCTACTCGGGAGGATTCACGGTAGTCACAGCCCTTCCGGAAGGGTACTGGCCCTTTGTCGGCGCTGATCCGTCTAGGACAGCTCCCGCCAGGCCCGGCGAGCCAGCTCATTGGCTGCGCTTGCCGGCGCCCGCTTGCCGTCGAGAACGGATGTTTCCACCTGCTTGCGATACTTCTCGAATGCTGGCAGCCTCGTCACCCGCTCCAGAAGCAGGTACTCGAACTCGTTGTTCAGCTGGGCTACCGCCTGGTTGGCCCGAAGGGCGGCGATCCGGCCAGCCGCGCCGAGGATGGTGTGGAGTTCGCTGATCGTGGTCCATAGCTCGTCAAGGCCCTCGTTGGTGAGAGCCGAGCAGGTCATGATGGGGGTTGGATGGTGAGGCCATTTTGGCCGCATCAGGTGGAGGGCGTTGCGGTACTCGGCCGCCGTGTGCTCGGCCGCGCCCAGCAACTGGCCGTCGGCTTTGTTGACAACCACCACATCGGCCAGCTCCATTACCCCTCGTTTGATTCCCTGAAGGTCGTCGCCACCGCTGGGAGCGACCAGGAGGAGGAAAAGGTCACAGATGTCGGCCACTGCTGTCTCGGCCTGGCCAACCCCCATCGTCTCCACGATGACGATGTCGTGGCCGGCAGCCTCGCACAACAACAGGGCGTCGCGGGTGTGGCGGGCAACCCCACCGGTCAACCCTCGGGAAGGGGAGGGGCGAATGAAAGCCTCGGGCCGGTTCGACAGGGTGGTCATCCGGGTCTTGTCACCCAGGATGGAGCCCCCGGCTCGCTGGCTCGACGGGTCGACGGCCAGTACCGCCACCCGATGCCCGTGCTTGATCAAGAGGCTGCCGAAGGCATCGATCAGGGTACTCTTGCCAACCCCTGGGGTACCCGTTATCCCAAGCCGGAGGGACCCTCCGGTGTGTGACATGACCTCGTCGATCAGGGCTTCGGCTGATTCCTGGTCGTCTTGACGGGTTGACTCGATCTTGGTTATCGATCGAGCGAGGGTGCGGCGGTCCCCGTTTACGAGCTTGCGGGCCCAGGGGCTGAGTTGGGGTTTCACGCTCTCGTTATCAGATCGAGGACGTCGGCTGCGGCGCCCGGGATGTTGGTTCCCGGTCCGAATACGCCCCCCACTCCGGCGCTGATCAGATCGTCGTAGTCCTGGGGTGGGATGACCCCGCCGACGACGACAATCACATCGTCGGCCCCGGCCTGGCGGAGCTCGTCGATCAGCTCCGGGACGAGGGTCTTGTGACCAGCGGCCAGAGACGAGACACCGACGACATGCACATCATTGTCGACAGCGTCTCGGGCCGCTTCGGCCGGGGTCTGGAACAGGGGGCCGATGTCGACGTCGAACCCTATGTCGGCGAAGGCGGTGGCGATGACCTTGGCTCCCCGGTCGTGGCCATCTTGGCCCATCTTCACCACCAGGATGCGGGGTCGACGCCCCTCCTGCTCGCCGAACGCTTTCACCCTCTCGACGATGGCCTGGAACTCCTCGTCGCCCTCATAGGCCGCTCCGTACACCCCACTGATGGTACGTGTCTCGGCGATGTAGCGGCCGAACACCAGCTCCAAGGCGTCCGACATCTCGCCAACGGTGGCTCTGGCCCGGGCCGCATCGACAGAGGCGGCCAGCAAGTTGTCACCATTGCGGGCAGCCTCGGTGAGGGCTCGGAGGGCGGCCTGGCAGGCGGCTTCATCGCGTGTGGAACGGACCATGGACAGGCGTTCCAGTTGCTGGTGGCGCACTGCGGTGTTGTCGATGTCGAGCACATCGATCAGCTCGTTGCCGTCGGCCTGATACTTGTTGACCCCAACGACCACTTCTTCGCCACGGTCGACTCGGGCTTGGCGCTTGGCCGCCGACTCCTCGATCCTCAGCTTGGGCATGCCCGAGGCAATGGCCTTGGTCATACCTCCCAGCCCCTCGATCTCGCTGATGATGGTTCGGGCCCGATCGGCCAACTCGGCGGTGAGGGTCTCGACATAGTAGCTACCGGCCAGGGGGTCGACAGTCTGGGTGATGCCACTCTCCTCAGCCAAGATGAGCTGGGTGTTGCGGGCGATACGGGCACTGAACTCGGTCGGCAGCCCCAAGGCCTCGTCGAAGCTGTTGGTGTGCAGGCTCTGGGTGCCACCCAGTACCGCCGCCATGGCCTCGATCGCAGTGCGGATCACGTTGTTGTGAGGATCCTGCTCGGTCAGAGAGACGCCGGAGGTCTGACAGTGGGTCCGCAACATCGAGGAGCGGGGATCCTGAGGGTCGAACTTGGCCATCAGCTCAGCCCACAACAGACGGGCCGCTCTCAGCTTGGCCACCTCCATGAAGAAGTTCATGCCGATTCCGAAGAAGAAGCTGAGACGGCCGGCGAAGGCGTCGATGTCGAGCCCCTTGTCGAGAGCCGAGCGAACATACTCGACCCCGTCGGCCAGGGTGAAGGCCAGCTCCAGGTCAGCTGAGGCTCCGGCTTCGAGCATGTGGTAGCCGGAGATGGAGATCGAGTTGAACTTCGGCATCTTGGTTGCTGTGAACTCGATGATGTCAGCCACGATCCGCATGCTGGGCTCAGGCGGGTAGATGTAGGTGTTCCGGACCATGAACTCCTTGAGGATGTCGTTCTGGATTGTTCCCCCCATGGCCTCCGGGGCTACCCCTTGTTCTTCACCGGCCACGATGTAGCAGGCCATGATGGGCAGGACGGCCCCGTTCATGGTCATCGACACCGTCATCTTGTCGAGTGGGATGCTGTCGAAGAGGATCTTCATGTCCTCGACCGAGTCGATGGCCACTCCAGCCTTGCCTACGTCGCCCTTGACCCGCTCATGGTCTGAGTCGTAGCCCCGGTGGGTTGCCAGGTCGAAGGCCACCGAGAGCCCCATCTGGCCCGCGGCCAAGTTCGAGCGGTAGAAGGCGTTCGACTCCTCGGCGGTGGAGAAACCAGCATATTGACGGATGGTCCAGGGGCGGTTGGTGTACATGGTCGCTCGGGGGCCGCGCACATAGGGAGCAACACCAGGAATCGAGCCAAGGTGAGCGACCTCGTCGAGGTCAACCGTGTCGTAGAGAGGTTTGACCGTTATCCCCTCAGGGGTCTCCACATCGAGATCGGCCGGATCGCCTCCCCTCAGCTCGCTGGCCGCCAGCTTGGTCCAAGCTTCGTTTTGGTCCTCAATGGTCACGTTGTGATTGTACGGTCGAAGCCGGTTCGAGCTAAATCGAATCTCTGTCCAGGGTTGGTTCCGATCTCCCGCCTGTGCTCTAGGTCCGCTCGACCCAGGAGGCCACCGATACCGAGATGGAAACGCTGGCCTTGCTCGGAGCCTTCAACCCGGATGCACCGGTCAGCGCCCTCAGGGGTCCGAGATCCGACCAGGAGGTGGACGGGCGGTTCGTGATCGATTCGGACCCAGTATCGTCGCCAGTGTGACTGGTCGACATCCGCTCAATATTGGGGTCGAGGCCACCTCCCTGCTCGGTACCAAAACCGGGATTGGGGCCATGACCAAGGCATTGCTCGAACGGTTCGGGGCCGAACCCGGTCTCGGGGTGACGGCCCTGGTCATCAGCTGGCGAGGCCGGTGGCAGGTTGGCGCCTCACTTCCCCCTGGTATCGAGTCCCAATCCCTTGTCTTTCCGGCCCGACTGGCCCACCAGCTCTGGCAACACCTCGATTGGCCGTCAGTGAACGGCTTCGATGTGGTCCACGGCCCGAACTTCGTTGTCCCGCCCTCGGCGGGGGGAGCCGAGGTGATCTCGGTCCACGACTTCGGCCCCTGGCACTTCCCCGAGCTGGTGACCCGCCACGCCAGGGCCTATCCCCGCCTGGTCAAACGGGCCCTCGACCGGGGGGCTCATGTCCACGTCGACTCGGCCTTCGTCGAGGGTGAGGCCGAGGAGATCCTGGGTATCGAGTCCGACCGGATCCATGTTGTTCGCCTTGGATTCGACCCCCAAGAACAGGGTGTCGGGGCTCGAGGGCGGGAACGGATCGGCGCCCCCTATGTGTTGGCTCTGGGCACCATCGAGCCTCGCAAGGACCTTCCGACCCTGGTCAGAGCAATGGCTGAGGTGAGGGGCTCTCTTCCTGACCTGAAACTGGTTGTGGCCGGGCCCGACGGATGGGGGACCGAGGTCTTCGAGGGCTCGGTCCAACACAATAGGCTCGGTGACCGGGTGATCAGGCTCGGCTATGTGTCCGACGTCGAACGGGCCGATCTCCTGGCCGGAGCCGTCTGTCTGGCCTACCCCTCGATCTACGAGGGCTTCGGTTTGCCCCCGCTGGAGGCCATGGCCGCGTCGACCCCTGTCATCACCACCAGGGCCGGGTCGCTGCCCGAAGTCTGCGGCTCGGCCGCCCTCTACGTCGAGCCTCAGGACGCCTCGGGTTTGGCCGCCGCCATTATCGAAGTGGTCGAAGACGAGGTGTTGGCCAAAGCCCTCGCCGTTGCCGGAACGGCCCACATCGAAGGCTTCTCATGGGACCGGGCGGCTACCGAGATGCTCGACCTCTATCGCCAGCTGGCCCCGCCCCGCTCATGAGGTGAGCCTGCGACCCGATCAGATGAGCCAGACCAGGGTCAAGGGCCCCCGAGCTATAGGGTCAGAACATGGAACAGAGCCAGGGTGCAACCAAGCGCTTCGTCATCATCGGAGGCGGCCCCGCGGGAACAACCTGTGCCACTCATGCTTCCCGAATGGGGGCCGATGTGGTCCTGATCGAGCGCGACATCGTCGGCGGGGCGGCCCATCTACTCGACTGCATCCCGTCCAAGGCCATGATCGCCACCGGCGAGGCGATGGCTCGCATGACTCAGGCCAGTGAGATGGGCCTGGCTCGGGTCAATGTCGAGATCGACTTCGAGACTCTCCGATCGCGGATCTCCGATATCGAAAAACGGCTGGAGGAATCGGGTTCGAAGCTTCTGGCTAGTCAGGGGGTGCGCATCATCGAAGGCACCGGTCGCCTGTTGTCAGACCACCAGGTCGAGGCCACGACCAAGGATGGGGCAACAGAGGTCCTCGACGCTGACGTGATCGTGCTCAGCACCGGAAGCCGGCCCCGCATCCCCGATTGGGCCGATGTCGATGGAGTACGGGTCCTGACTACCCGTGATGCCTACCCACCGCCCGAGCTGCCCGATCACCTGGTTGTCGTCGGTTCTGGGGTAACCGGGGTCGAATTCGTCCACATGTTCAACTCCTTCGGGTCCGAGGTGTCGCTCATTGTCAGCCGACGCCAGGTCCTTCCTGACAAGGACCCAGAGGTGGCGGCAGTGCTCGAGCAGACCTTCATCGATCGTGGAGTGAAACTCCTGATGGGGGCAAGGGCGACCGGGATCGAGGTCGTTGGCGACCGGGTCCGGGTCCAATGCGACGACGGAAGGGTGGCCGAAGGCAGCCATGTCCTACTGGCCATAGGTTCGATTCCGAACTCCGAGGGGCTGGGGCTTGAAGCCGCCGGGCTCGACTCGGAGTGGGGCTATGTCAACGTCGACCACAACTGTCGATCGAATGTCCCCCATATCTACGCCGCCGGTGACCTGTCGGGCCGCCTCCCCTTGTCATCAGTGGCCTCGACCCAGGGTCGCAAGATCGCTGAGCACGCCATGGGTCGCCACACTGGGGCCCACCGCCACATCGACTACGACAAGGCGGCGTCGGCCATCTTCACTGACCCCGAGATTGCCGACGTGGGGGTAGCCGAGGCCGATGCCTTCGCTGAAGGCCGCAAGATCAGGGTGACCAAGGTGCCGTTCTCGGTGTCGGCCAAGGCCTTGATCAACAACGACTCCCGTGGGTTCGTCAAGATCGTCTCCGACCCGGCCACTGGCGTCGTGATCGGTGGCTCCATCGTCGGACGCCATGCTGCGGAGCTGATCTCGGTGTTGGCCCTGGCCGTGTCGGCCGGATTGACCGTCACTGACCTCGTTGAGTCGCTATTCGTGCACCCGGCTCTGGCTGAGGCACTGGGCGAAGCCGCCATCTGAGCTCCCTGTCGGTTGGAACTCTGCGGTTGTTGGTGGCGTTATTCAACCGAAGTGAGAAAATCATGGCTACTACAATGAGCCATCGGTCGACGACAGGAGTTCCCAGTGGCGTACGTTATTGTCCCCATCGCTCTTACCGGCTTGTTCTATCTCTTCAGCGTTCCCGCTGTCATCGTGGCTCTACGTCTGGAGCGCTCAGAAGTGGCCCGCCGGTTTCTCATCGCCGCCCCTATTTGCGGGCTGATCTGTGGGCTCATCTCGGCCACCTCCAGTCGGCTCGTCGATCAATGCGAGTCTGCTGGCAACACCCAATGTCTGGATGCTGGTTCGACGGGTCTGCTTGTCCTGGTGCTGGGCGGCTATCTGGGGATATCGCTGCTCTCTGCTTACGTGGTCTTCCGGGACTGACTCCAACCATCGCCCCAAAAGGGAAGGGGTGCTAGCTTCGGCCCGTCATGATCGCGCTACTGGCAGCAGAGACCATTGAAGAGAGTACCCTGATCCGCCAGGAGATCGCCGTGGTGATCTTGTTGGCTATCGCCGCTGCGGTTGCGGTCCTGGCCAAGCACCTGAGGTTCCCATACACCGTGGCCCTGGTGCTCGCGGGGTTTGGGGCCTCGACCCTTGGTGATCTGGTCGCGGTTGAGGGAGAGGTCTCGCCCCAGCTGATCCTGGCCCTGCTGGTGCCACCCCTGCTGTTCGAGGCCACCTTGCACCTCCCGTGGGCCAAGCTCCGAGCCGATCTGGCTCCCATCATGACGCTGGCCTTGGTCGGGACCACGGTGGGAACGTTCGCGCTCGGTGCCCTGGTTCACTATTCGCTCGATCTGCCGTGGGCTGCCGCCTTTGCCTTCGGTGCCCTGATCTCGGCCACCGATCCTGTCGCTGTCATCGCCTTCTTCAAGTCCTTGGGGACACCGAAACGACTCTCGGTGCTCGTCGAGGGCGAATCCTTGTTCAATGATGCGGTGGCCGTCGTCGCCTTCGGCTTGGCCGTGAGTGCGGCCTCGGGTGAGGCCTTCAGTGTCGGTGAGGCCGCTGTCGACTTTTTGGTCATCTCCCTTGGAGGTCTGGCCGTCGGGGTGGTCATGGGCTACGTGGTCGGCGAAATAATGCTCTCCCGCATCGATGACCCCCTCATCGAGACCTCGACCACCCTGGCCTTGGCCTACGGCACGTATCTGGTAGCTGAGAAGGCAGGGGCCATCGTCGGCCAGGACTTTCACTTCTCCGGCATCCTGGCCGTGGTTGCAGCGGGGTTGGTGGTCGGCACCGTCGGCTTCAAGAACACGTCCCCCTCTACTCGGTTGACCTTGGAGCACTTCTGGGAGCTGCTCACCTTCCTCGTCAACTCGATGGTCTTCCTCGTGATCGGATTGACCATCTCGCCTGGTGATCTGACCGGGGAGTTGACGGCGGTGGCCATTGCCGTAGTCGGGGTGATCGTGGTCCGGGTGGCTCTCGTCTACGGGCTGGCTGAGCTGACCGAGCGCATCGTGCCCAGCCGCTACATCCCGATGGCGTACCGCCACGTGATGACCTGGGGCGGGTTGCGAGGGGCCATCTCCCTGGCCCTGGTGCTGACCCTCACCAGCGATGGCTTCGACGAGGAGACTCTGGCCACGATCCGGGTCATGTCCTTTGGCGTCGTGCTGTTCACCCTGCTGATCCAGGGAACGACCATCTCCGGCCTCATCCGCCGCCTCGGGTTGGCCGGACGGGCCGACAACGAGCTGGCCCAGCAGACCCACCAGGCTCGGATCGCCATGGCCCGGGCGGGCCAGGCCGAGGTCAACCGATTGGGGGCCGAAGGGGTGGTCCTGGCCGATCTGGCTGACGCCCTCAGCCATACCTACCAGCGTGACGTCGCCACCCAATCGGGGGCCCTCAGCGGCCACCTGAGGGCCAATCCCGAGCTGGAGGTGGCCATGTTGTTGCAGGCCAGGCGCGATGCCCTGTTTGCCGAACGCAGCGCCCTGTCCGAGATCCAGCGATCGGGGTTGATCGAGAGCCAGGTCGCTTCTGATCTGATCATCGAGCTCAACAATCGTCTGGCTGCTCTCGATCTCCTGGAAGATCGCTGGGAGTCCGACCCCTTGGAGCAGATCCGATGATCCTCTATGTGTCGTGGGGTGGGACAGGATGGGCCGCCAGCGTCCGCGAGGCCATGCGCCGAGCTATGACCGACAATGTCGACGGGGACGGTGAGAACGGCCAGCGCGGTCTCCGCTATCTGGCCGTGCTGGACGATGAGCACTTCGCCGATCTCGATGACAACATGTTGGCCCTCGTCACCGAAGAGCTCCGTTGGCTCATCGACGCCCAATTGGAGCTGACCAGGCGTCAGCTGGGAGCCACTGAC
>JAAETV010000469.1 GCA_024227975.1 Actinomycetes bacterium | reverse complement strand
GACAATGCCGAACCTGGACCACTTTCCGCTTCGTCGGCCTTCCACACGAAATCGACGCTGAGCGTACAATCAGAGCACTTCCATTTCGATCATGCTTGCAACATTTGACCAAAGCGTACCCAGCCTAGACCGCTTCGGTCGCCGCACCAAACTGCACTGGAACCGCCCGCTGCCCTCCGGCAATGTGACCCTGCTAAACCTACACTATGGCTACGATCGCGACTCGTACATGACCTCCAGCGATGACAAGGTCATGGATGGTTATGACGAACAACTGACCGTCGACGGCCTGGGCCGCATCAAGACCTATGAGCGCGGTGCACAGACCGCGGGTGGTTTCTCCGATCGCACCTATCGCATGGAGCGCGGGTTCGATGCCTTGGGCAACATGCTTTCGATCACCATCGATCGCAATGGGGATGGTTTCTTCACGGGCACCGGCGAGCGCAGCGAAACTCGCACCTTCAATGACGCGGGCGAAATCGTGACACGCACGAGCCTTGATCCGAACGTGGGCGACCCCACCTGGTACGCCGACGGCGCCATGGACTCCAGCGGTGAAGGCCAGAAGAGTAGCTACGACGCCTGGGGTAACCTGGTGAGGGTGGAGGTCGAAAGCACCAGCGCCCTGGTCCTAGCCCTGCGCCGCGACGCCCTGAACCGAATCATCGGTCAACACGGGGACGAGACCGGAGACGGCTTGGCCACGGCTGCTGATATCAATTACAACTACCTGCCCGACGGCGCAGGTCGCCCTTTGGCAG
>JAAETV010000468.1 GCA_024227975.1 Actinomycetes bacterium | reverse complement strand
TCAGAACCGCAACCCGACCCCTCGTATTGGCCTGGAGGTCGTCGGTTCCGGTATCCAGCTCAGTCATTTCGAATCTCCCATTGGATGCGAACGGGCCAAGTCTCCCTCTCCCGTGCCACCATGACCAGATGAACGCCGAGATGATCGAAGCCAACGGGGGGGCGGGGGTGGATTCGAGGCGGGGCTGGCTGGTTGTGTTGGCCACTTTCATTTCAACCGCCACCGTGTTCGGAATCACCTATAGCTTCAGTCCCTTCCTGACAGCCATGTCGGACGAGTTCGGGACCGGCAATGGTGCGACGGCGCTGCTGTTCGGACTGACCATCTTCTTCCTGTTCGGTCTGAGTCTCCCCGCCGGTCGGGCCTCAGATCTATTCGGGCCACGGCCCGTAGTGCTCGTGGGCTGTGCCGCCATGGTCATTGGCCTGTTTCTCACCTCCCTCGTCGACCGGATCTGGGTTGGCTATCTCACCTATGGAGGCGGCATCGGGATCGGAGCCGCTTCCGGCTATGTCCCCCTGGTCGCTCAGGTGTCGGGTTGGTTCGAGCGCCAGAGGGCGTTCGCCGTTGGGGTATCGGTTTCCGGGATCGGGGTCGGGACCCTGGTCGGCCCACCGATCGCCACCCGGTTGATCGAGACCAACGGCTGGAGATCGACGTTTCGGGTGTTCGCAGTCGTTGCCCTGGTCGGCCTGCTCCTGGCTGCGTTGCTGGTGAGGCGAGCTCCTGTGGCCGCGGCAACTGAGCCCCTCGACATCAGGGCCACCTTTCGTTCCCCCATCTTTCGCAGCATGTACTTCTCGGGCTTGTTGATGACGCTGGCGCTGTTCGTTCCCTTCGTCTTCCTCAAGCCCTACGCCGAGGAACACGGCATCTCCAGCGCCGCGGCGGCGACCCTGATCAGCTTCCTCGGGTTCGGGTCGCTTGCGGGGCGGCTCGTGCTGGGGATCTTCGTCAACCGGGTGGGCTTGTTGAGGCTCTTCCAGTCCTGTTTCGTGGTCCTCGGCGGCTCGTTCCTCATCTGGCTCGTTGGTGGGGGCAGCTACCCCATGCTCGCCCTCTTCGCCGTCGTGCTCGGGACCTCTTACGGGGGCTATGTGGCCCTCAGTCCTGCGGCGACAGCAGAGCTGTTCGGCCTGTCTGGCCTGGGAGCGGTACTCGGTGCCCTCTATACCGCGGGCGGGATCGGGGGCCTCGTTGGGCCTGCGACCGCAGGCTGGATGATCGATGCCACCGGTGGCTACACAACTTCTATCGTGGTGGCCCTGGTCCTTGGTCTGGTGTCGGCCGAGATGTTGCGGAGAGCCATCAACGCGGTGGAACTGGACGCCGAAGGCTGACGATTCGGATTCGGTCTCGGGTCCAGTCTCTGCCAGGCTTGCTCAGTGGCCCGAACCCTTCCCAGCAACACCGCTGACACTGAGCGGTTGTTGACCAAGGACTTCCTGGTCCTCACCCTCAGCGGATTCTTCGCCCTCTGCGGCTTCGCGTCGACCCTGCCCCTCGTCCCCCGCTATGT
>JAAETV010000467.1 GCA_024227975.1 Actinomycetes bacterium | reverse complement strand
TCAACTTCGCCGATGGACGCATCAAGGGCTACGGCCTCTCAGACCCTCGGGGCGGGGAGAAGACATTCTTCACCGTCTATGTGCGAGGAAACCTCGACTACGGCGTCAACGCCTTTGTCGACAACGGCGATGGAACGGTCAGTGATCAGGCCAGCGGGTTGATGTGGCAACAGGACGACAGCACCGACGGGATGGACTGGTCTGATGCGCTCAACTATTGCGAAGCTCTCGACACCGGCGGGTACGACGACTGGCAGCTGCCGAACGTGAAAGAGCTTCAGGGCATCGTCGACTACACCCGATCTCCTTCGACCACCGACTCAGCGGCAATCGACCCTGTGTTCTCGGCTTCCACGATCACCGACGAGGGAGGTGGCACCGACTACGGGTCCTACTGGACCGGAACCACCCACGCCTCGATGCGGGGTGGGGACAACGCCTCGTATGTCGCATTTGGTGAGGCGCTCGGCTGGATGCAGAACCCCCAGACCGACGAGTACGCACTACTCGATGTGCATGGTGCAGGGGCCCAACGTTCCGATCCCAAGACCGGCGATGCCAGCGACTATCCGTACGGGCATGGTCCTCAGGGTGACGTGATCCGCATCGACAACCTGGTGCGCTGTGTGCGTAGTGGAGACGTCGCGACCAATAGCGGCGGCGACGTCGCGGCCCAACCGGCGCAAGACGAGAGCTCAGCCACCCAGGCGACGACGGCCCAACCACAAGGTGGTGGCCCTCTGGCCCAAGCCGCCGCACAACTCGGCGTCACTGAAGCCGAGCTAGCTGCCGCCATGGGCGACCCCAACTCAGGGCCCCCAGACTTCGAGGCAGCGGCGGCCACCTTGGGCATATCGGTAGACGACCTGATGGATGCCGTCGGCACACCTCCGGATGCCGGGACCCCCTGAGTCACGACCCCCGCAGTCGGGACCAACCCGGTCAGCTCAGGTTCATGGGTCGATTCTGAGCCAGGAAGGCAGAGGGTGAGGTTGCGCCCCACCCGTCAACCAACCATGCTCGGCCAATGAGCGATCGAAACGACAGGCTTGGGGTGGCGTGGGGCTATGCGGGAGGCACGACATTGGCCTCGGTGGCCGAAGCGATCGAGGCTGCCCGCTACGCCGACCAATCCGGGTTCGACAGCCTATGGATCTCCCACGCAAAGGCCGTCGATCCCATCGTCGCCCTGGCCTGTGCCGCCAACGAGGTGCCGAACCTGAGCGAAGTAGGGACCTCTGTCGTTCCCCTCTACGGGCGCCACCCCATCGGCCTGGCTCAGCTGGCCATGACCGCCCAGAGCACGCTCGATGGTCGATTCACCCTCGGGATCGGGGCCGGCGCTCGCCGGACGGTCGAGGGTGAGCTCGGTATCAGCTGGGATCGTCCCTTCACCTTCACCCGTGACTTCATCGACGGTCTTCAACCCCTCCTGGCCGGCGAGCAGGCCGACGTCGACGGGGCCCAGCTCACCACCCACGCCAAGCTGGAGATCGAAGCTCCGAATACCCCGGTCCTGCTAGCCGCCCTCGGGCCCCGCATGCTCGAACTGGCCGGTCAACGGGTCGATGGCACCTCGGTCGGCCAGTGCGGACCTCGCACCATCGCCTCCTATGTCGGCCCTACCATCAGGGCGGGGGCCGAAGCGGCAGGACGGCCAGCACCGAGGATCATGGCCCTGATCCGGATCTGCGTTACCGACAACCAAGCCGCCGCCTACGCCGTCGCCCGCGAGGTTGCCGCCCACTATCAGGCGGTCCCTTCCTATGCCGCGGTGCTGGCCAAGGAGGACCTGGCCGAAGCCGCTGACCTCCACTTGATCGGATCCTGGGAGCAGGTGCTCGATGGGCTGGCGACCTATGCCGAGGCCGGAACTACCGATTTCCGCATCCAGGTTGCCGCTCACGATTCCGCATCATGGGACAACACACAGGCTGCGCTGACCACCTATCTGAGCTGACATCTCGTCTCAGTTGAGATCCTCGGCCGACTGTCCGAGCTCACCGGCCAACCAATCACCGTCGAACGTTCCCACGAGGGCGATGATCACCAGCTGGGATGTTGCAGGGCTGGTCGCAGTACGGCCAGGACGCAGGCTCCAGCGACCGCCGACCCGCTGGAGCACGGTCAGATGGTCAGGATCGTCGCTCAACGACAACACGCCCTTTGCTCGGACCACTCCTTCGGGCAGGTGCTCCATGAGGGCCTCGATGGTGGATCGTTCCAATGCCCCCTCCCCAGCCCACGACCAGCTCTCGAACAGCTCATCGGCATGCCCATGATCACCAGCAGGACCGTGATCAGTATGGCTGAGGCCAGCCGCCAGGCCGGCACCCCCGGCCGGGGGGGCGCCGGTGAAACCAAACAACACGGCGGGGCCGACCTTGGCATCGCGGGCGTCGACCACGACGGCGTCGGGAGCGCGATCCTGTAGCCAAACCCGGGTTGTGACCACATCGTCGGTTGGGGCCAGGTCGATCTTGTTCAACACGATGATGTCGGCCGAGTCCAGCTGGGCCAGCACGGTGTCGCCAACGTACTGGTCGACAGCCCGCTGCCGGATGGTCTCGGCATCGGCCATCACCACCACGGCGTCGAGCTCGAGGCCGGGGCTGTGGCCATAGGCCGCCACTGTGGCCGGGTCGGCGACCCCACTGGCCTCGATCACCAGCCGCTCAGGCCGTCGCTCCAACTCCTTGATCGTGGCCAAGGCAGCGGCGAACCCGTCGACCAGGCTGCAACAAATACAGCCGTTGGCTAGTGACAAGGTTTCGCCATCCTGGCTCTCGATGAGATCGGCGTCGATGTTGATGTCACCGAAGTCGTTGACCAGCACCGCGATCCGCTCGTCGGCGGTCCGCAGGATGTGGTTCACCAGGGTCGTCTTCCCTGCTCCCAGGTAGCCGCCGATGACGGTCACCATGATGTTGTCGTCCACGACCACCTCCTGGGACCCCAACCTAGCCAGCGGCTAGCGTCGGGGCGATCAGTGATGTCGGTGCCGGGTCTGTCCTGTTGCCGGGCGGTGCCAGCAGACAAACGACGCGCGCTACTGTCCACGCCGCGGCCCAACTCTGGCGCCGCCAGAGAGATTGGTACTGATGGCTCACCGGCTCATCCCTTTCCTGATCGGAGCTCTCGCTCTCGCCGCCTGCACCAGCAACACCGAAACTCCAGTCGTTGCTGGTAGCGACGAACCATGCGTCACCTCCGTCACCACCATCCCTGGTGATGAGTTCTGCCCTGGATTCGATCCCGATGCCGAGCTCGGATCGTCAGGGTCGACCTCCGAGGATTGCCCCGATGGAGACAGGGCTGCTCCGGCTGGCCGGCCCGACGACGGCTGGCTTGGCACCGAGGCTCCTGAACCTCACTATCAGTTCGGCGCGTTCCGCAAACCAGCGCCCATTGACGGCCACCTCTCCATCATGGAAGAGCCGATCGAGCGGGCGATAGCGGCCGTGCCTGCGGGGTTCACCCTCGTCACCAGCGCCGCCACCGGTGAGATGGGATGCCCAGGCCCTATCGAGATATCGGCCTTGTTCGCCGACGATGACGGAGCTGAGATCTTCATCATCTGGACCACCCTCGATCATCAGCTCGAATGGTCCAACGAACCAGTGTCCGGTGAGGTGATACGGACCGAGCTCGACGATGCCACCGAAGTGGTGGCCAACGACTTCGGTGACGAGGGGAACAAGCATCGAGTATGGCTGGCCAAGCCAGACGGTGCCTTCGTCAAGGTGGTGGTGGCCGGTGTCGACGCCCCAAGCCAGGCAGGCTGGCCAACGACTCGGCCCACACGGCCCGATGCACCCACACCGGCTCAGGCCCCCCTCACCCTCGACGAGGCCCGCCAGCTGGCCATTGCTCTGATCGCCTAGCCGCCGCTCGGTCTGGAGAGGATCGGCCATGCCCACCGCCGAGGCTAGCCGACCGGGTATGGCTCATCGCCGACGACTCGCTGGAGGCGGGCCAGCTCAGCCTCCAGCTCTACCCGGACGGTGTCATAGGCCCGGTCGTCGATCAGGTTGTTCACCTCGAAGGGGTCGGCGACGAGATCGAATAGTTCCCACTCGACGGGATCGGCGGGCCCGTTCGCTCCCGGCTGGTCGAGAGGATCGTTGTAGTAGCAGATCAGCTTGTGCCGCTTGGTCCTGACCCCATAGTGAGCGGGGCAGCCATGGGCCCTATCACGATGCATCCAGTAGCGGTAGTACATCGAGGCTGGCCAGTCGGGCGGCCGCTCGCCCCGTAGCAAGGGGGCAAACGAGCGGCCCTGAACCGACGGTGGCACCCCAATCCCCATCAGTTCCAACAGGGTGGGAGCGAAGTCGACATTGGCCACGATCTCCTCGCACTCCGAGCCGGCCTCCACCTGGTCCGGGTACTGGATCAGGAGGGGCATTGAAAGCGACTCCTCGTACATCAGACGCTTGTCGAACCAGCCATGGTCACCCAGGAAGAATCCCTGGTCGGAGGTATAGACAACAATGGTGTTGGCGGCCAAGCCAGTTTCGTCGAGGTGATCGAGGAGCCGTCCCACATTGTCGTCGATGGAAGCAACGACGCGAAGGTAGTCCTTGATGTATCGCTGGTAGCGCCACGAGATCTCCTCGTCGAGACTGAGGCCGGGAGGAACCGGGGCTTTGAGGTCGATGATCGGATCGAGATCGAGCATCCCCATGCGAACCGCTTTGACTACCTCGGCCCGACCTTCGAGGTCATCATGGAACGTCTCGGGTTCTGGGATGTCGATCTCGTCGTAGAGCTCGAAGTGTTCTCGTGACGGCTCCCAGGTGCGGTGGGGGGCCTTGTGATGGCAGAACAGGGCGAAGGGACGATCATCACCAGAGGCGCGATGCCGGTCGATGAAGTCGATGCAGTCGTCGGTGATCAGATCGGTGACATAGCCCCCTCGCTCGACCACCCTCCCTTCGGCTTCCAACATGACGGGGTTGTGGTAGTGGCCTTGACCCGGCAGTACTCGCCACTCGTCGAATCCCACAGGGTCGGCGCCAGGACCGTGGCCGAGGTGCCATTTGCCGATGAGACCGGTGGCATAGCCGGCAGCCTGGAGCGACTGGGGAAATGTCCAGAGGCGATTGTCAAGCGGGGTATCGAGGGTGGTGACCCCGTTGACGTGGTTGTAGGTGCCGGTGAGGATGGCAGCCCGGCTGGGGGCACAGATGGAGTTGGTGCAGAAGGCCGCGTCGAAGCGCATCCCGTTGGCGGCGATCCGGTCCAGGTTCGGGGTGTGATTGATGCGACTGCCATAGGCCGAGATGGCGTGCGACGCGTGGTCGTCGCTCATGATGAACAGCAGATTCGGGCCGCTCACCACATCCCGAACCCGGGGAGGATCGGGCTCACGACCAGCCACCATCCTGGCTGATGATCTGGCCGTAGATGAACGACGAGGCCTCGCTGGCCAAGAACAAGACCAGTTCAGCCGTCTCGGCCGGATCCCCGATCCTGGCAGCCGGGACTTCGGTCTGGAGGCGGGTTTGGAACTTCTCGTTGGCCAGGAGCTCGGGGGGATAGTAGGTGTCGTTGGCCACGAAGTTCTGGGCCACGGCATTGAGACGAACCCCATGACGGGCCAACTGATGGCCGGCAGAACGGACGAAGCTGTTCTGGGCGCCACGGGCGGTCACATAGGGAACCGCTTGGGGACTCATGCGCCGCAGAGGCGAGGACGAGGTGATAGCAACGATCACCCCGCTCCCGCGACCGATCATGGCCGGGGTTGCCGCCCGCACCAGCCGCATCAGGGGATGGACCATGGCCTCGAACCCTTGGAGCCAGACCTCGTCATCGATGTCGACCACCTTGGCGTTCGACGCCGGCAGATCGAGATTGGCCACCAGCACATCGATGTCACCGGCGTCGGCCACCAGATCCGCCGGCTCATCGCGACCGAGGAGAGCACCGGGATCGGCGATCACCTCAGCTCCTTCGGCACGAAACCGCTCGACGACGGGAGGACCCATGAAGCTCTCGGCGCTGGTCACCAGCACCCGCTTGCCTTGCAACCTACTGTCAGCCACGCCCTGACCCTAGTCGGGCCAGCCGAACTAGGGTCCGAACAGACCGATCCCGACAACAGGAGGGGCTGCGATGGAACTCGAAGGACTGACGGCGATGGTGACGGGAGGGTCGGGTGACATCGGCCGAGCCATTGCCGAGGCCCTGGCTGGTGCTGGTTGCGACGTCGCTGTGACCTATGTCGGCGATCGGGAGCGGGCCCAAGTGACAGCGGCGGCGGTGGAAGCTAGTGGTCGACGGTCGAGCCTGATCCAACTCGACCAGCGAGACGAAGCCTCGATCGGAGCCGCAGCAGAAGCAGTCGGAGCAAGCCATGGTCGATGTGACATCCTCATCAACAACGCGGCCTGGAACATAGGCATCCCGTTCCCCGACCTCGATCAGCTCGACGCCTCGACCTGGGACCGGGTCTTGGAGACCAACTTGCGCGGACCGTTCCTGCTGGCCCGGGCCCTCGCCCCCCAATTGAAGGTGAATGGGGCAGGCCGTGTCGTGAACATCGCTTCGGTCGGGGGCCTGTTCCCCGGCTCCAGCAGTATCGCCTATAGCTGCTCCAAAGCCGGCCTCATCCACCTCACCCATTGTCTGGCGGTTGCCATGGCCCCGGCCGTGGCAGTCAACTGTGTAGCTCCGGGACTGGTCGAGGGGACGAGGATGGCGGCCCGTCTCCCTGATGCCATCGCCGAGGGTGCTCGACAGGGTTCGATCCTGGGGCGGGTCGGGAGCGCGGCCGACATCGCCAATGCCACGGTGATGGTGTGCGGGGCCGATTCCATCACCGGTCAGACGATCGTGGTCGATGGGGGAAACCCGGGGGCGATGAACTTCGGCTAGTCCCGAGCGAGACCAGGCCAAGTGTGCCCTCAGAATTCAGTGGACAACGATGGTGGCAGCCGTTGGCTGATGAACCAGGGCGGTGGCTACCGAGCCGAGGAGGAGGTGGGCAACTCCCTGATGCCCACGCGCACCGACGACGAGCATGTCCGCCTGCTCAGCCTCGGCCCGTAGGACACGGCGAGCGTCGCCCTGGCGGCTGAGGCCTGTGATCTTGTGGCCTGTCTCACCAGCTCGGGTACGGACGGCTTCGATCGCTTCGGCTACAAGCGCGGTCGAGAAGTCCTCGCTGCGTTCCATGGCCAACACGGCCACCTCGGCCACCGCCGCCGCTCCCGGATCCCAGGTGTTTATCAGCTCGATCCTGGAGGTTGACGGGGTGTTGTCGATGGCCCACTGGACGGCCCGGTCGGCGTTGTCCGAACCGTCGATTCCGACAATGACCCGCTGGAAGCGATCTTCGGCCGCGATGTCGGCGGGGACGATGGCAACCGGGACCCTGGCGTGGTTGACGCAGTGCAGGCTGACCGATCCCAAGACACTGCCGGCGACCGCTCCTCGGCCTCGGGTCCCAACGACAAGCAGGGTTCCCCGATCGGCAGCCGTGACCAACGCCGTTCCTGCGGCAGCGTGAATGATCTGCGGATCGAGGACGTCTTCGTTGTCGACCCGCTCCAACATGTTGGCCACCACCCGCTCGGTTATGGCCTGAAACTCGCTATCTCCCGGCGGGACGAGGGTCCCGGTTGCGGTCGGGACGAGGGCCCACCAGGGGTAGTGCCAGGCTGCTACCGGTTCCACCGGACCTAGTAGGGCTACTCGGGCCAGGGCCCAGTCCAGGGCCGCAGTGGAGCCAGGGGAGCCATCGATCCCCACAATCTGACGGAGCGCGCCAACCATGTTGTCTCCACTCGTTGTCATGTCACTCCCAATCCGGTCCGGGGGCCATAGTCGGGTTGTTACCGGCCCCCGGTATCCGACGACCGGTCAGCTCGGAGGGCTTGATACGAAGGTAGCGGTTCTTGACCGCTGGACCTCGACTCCAGGGTTCTATTAGCAGCCGGTCGGCGTCGATCAGCTCCTCGACACCTTCCACTTCCGAGGCGGGGCCATGGACGACGACGCTCCAGCCGGAATGGTTCAGCTCATCCAGGGCATCCACCTCGAAGGCCACAGATGGACCGAGGGTGGCAGCAGCCAGCTTGAGTCCGGCCGCAGTTCGGACCACGATCGAGTCCCCGTCGATCTGATAGTTCACGGGGAAGATATCGGGACGGTTCTCGACCGACACGGCAAGTCGCCCCACCTTCTTCTTGGCCAGCATGCGCCAGCACTGATCCTCACTCAGCTCCTGCAACTCAGGGACGTTCATCGGAATCCTTCTGCTCATCCTCAGTTTCGGCCACAGGCCAAGAACCGAACCAGAGTCCAACGTCCTCAGACGCGGGCGAGGTCATGACGAGCGGCGCCGAT
>JAAETV010000466.1 GCA_024227975.1 Actinomycetes bacterium | reverse complement strand
GGGCACCGTTGCGTTGACGGATCGGGTGCCCAGCAGCGAGCGTGATCGGGTGAATCGTCCCAGCGCCGTCGAGTCCGATTCGTTTGCCGGCTACCGGTTCCCACCCGAGGTGATCCTGCTGGCCGTGCGCTGGTACCTCCGCCGCGGGCTTTCATACCGCGACGTTGAGGAACTCCTCACCGAACGGGGCATCGACGTCGACCACGTCACCATCTACCGCTGGGTACAACGATTCACGCCGCTGCTGATCGACGCCGCGAGGCCATGCCGTCACGCCGTGGGTGATCGGTGGTTCGTGGACGAGACCTACCTCAAGGTCAACGGTGTCTGGCGCTACATGTATCACGCCATCGACCAGCACGGCCAAGTCATCGACGTATACGTCTCGAAACGACGCAACATCGCCGCCGCCAGGCACTTCTTCACTTCATCGTTGGCGGACCATGGCCGACCCGCTGAGGTCACCACGAATCTGGCCGCGCCGCTGCTGTGCGTCATCGACGAGCTGATCCCCGAAACGGTGTATGACACCAAGCAGTATTCGAGTAGTCGGATCGAAAACGACCACGGCCGCCTCAAAACCAGACTCGGGCCGATGCGCGGCCTTCGCACCGACCGGACCGCGTCGGTCGTGATCCGTGGTCACGCGTTCATCCAGAACCTTCGACGCAGCCACTACGAACTCGGCGTGCAAGCAGACCGCGAACCTCTACGTCTCGCGGCCGCTTTCGATGAGCTAGCCGCCGTGATCTGACCGAAACCCCGACACCAAACCGGTAGACCGCGCCAGCGGATCGATCAACGCAACGGTGCCCTGCAGAACGCTGAGCTGGTGACGAAGCACGATGATCTCGAGGTCCTTGGACCGGCCCGACCTTGCCGCGATTCGCGCCAGAGCTCAGAAATCGGTAGAAGATGCGAAACACGGCGACCAAGGTGGCGGGCATTGGCCCAGGTCAGCGGCCACGACAGGATTTAGAGTCATGCATAGAGTCAGATTGTCAAGTCCCGGTAGATACGCAGTTAGATACTCAGCGGACCGAACCGGATACCGGCCGAGGACTCACGCACCTCTGACCTGGGCAAACTCTGTCGGGCTGGGGAGATTCGAACTCCCGACCTCTTGACCCCCAGTAGACAGCCGCGTGTCCGGTTAGATCTTGGCCTGTCCGGGAAGTGCTATTGAGCAGGGGAAACGCGTCCGGCCAGCGTCGCCCGTTCCGGCTCGTCGTGGCATTTCTGCATACATTTTGCATACATCGAAAGTTCCTTTGTGGCCGCTCGACGTGGCCCGAGAGTGCGGAGTCGAAGCGGCACTCCCCTACCGCCGTGGGGGTTCAAGTCGGAGGGGCGAGTT
>JAAETV010000465.1 GCA_024227975.1 Actinomycetes bacterium | reverse complement strand
TGCCGTTGCGAGCTGAGGGGCGTCGCGCTGCCATGGTCTGCCAATGGTGTCTGGCGCCCTGGAGCGACCTCGATGGAGTTTCCGGCATCGGCACGCACAGGCGTACCGGGTCGCCGAAATCGCGAAGCGGCACTCGACCGGCCAGAGCTGCGCCATCATGAGAGGGGATGACGCGCCTGGTTGCGTCAGTCGGTGTTGAAGCTGATGGGGTCCAGGGCCTGGGTGCAGGTGGTGTCGGGCGTCGTGGTTGGGTCGTTGATGAAGGCCAGGCCGATCTGCAGGCCGCATGGGTCGGAGCGCATGACGCCATGGCCAAGGGTGGGGAACTCCACGTAGGTGGCATTGCCGAGTGAGGCTGCTGCGCCCTCGCTCCAGGCCGGCGGCGTTGCGGGGTCGAATCGTCCTGCCAGCACGAGAGCCGGGACCTCGGAGCTGACGGCTTGGGCCTCGATCGGGTCGGCGGTGCCCGAGAGCGATCTCGTGCACATCTCGAAATGGAACCGGCTGAAGCCCTCGACATAGTGCGACACGATCGAGCTGGGTAGACCGGCCGCTCCGCTCACCGCGTCCTCGTATGTCTCGAACGGGACCTCTTCTCGGCACTCCATGGCGTAGAACATGTTCCAGCTGATGTCGGGGGAGGTGACCGCGCCGACCACGACCCGCTCGACCGGTTGGAGATCGCCGGCGGCGGCCGAAGCCATCGCTGCGGGGGCAAGCGGAATCGACTCAGGCGAATACAGATAGAGGGCCATCGCGTCCATGAGCACCCCTCCGTCGACCGATACCGGTCCGAAGGCTGAGCTGACCATCTGAGGCTCCTCGTTCAAACGGTCTACCGCAGCGAAGAACTCTGCCTCGAGGGTGGGGTAGGCGGCCGCACATTCGGGGTCGGCCGCGCAAGCGTCGAACACCTCACCCAATGCACGATCCAGGCTATTGGCATACTCGCTGTAGTAGCCGACCTCAGGCGGATACACCGAGTCCAGAATCACCGACCGGACGCCTTCGGGGTGATCGCGCATCAAAGCCAGACCCATGCGAGTGCCATAGGACGTGCCGTAGTAGTTGGCCTCCTCATAGCCGAGTGCGATGCGCACATCGCGGGCATCGGTTGCGTTGGTTGCCGAGTTGTACTGGCTGAGGTCGATACCTTGCTCAACCAGTGCTTCACGGCAGCCGACCAGATAGTCGTCGTGCTCTGTTGTCCAGAGCGAGTCGATCTCGGGTCGAGCGGCCAACGAGAACAGGAACTCTGTGTAGCCAGGGCACTCCAGCGTGGGGTCGGTGCCCGGCGCTCCCCGCTGGTTGTATTGGATGAAGTCTCGGTTCTCGAGAACTGCGTCGCCCACCGATGCCAAGAGGTAGTGGGCGTAGTTGAGGTGGTTGTGGCCGCCGCCACCCGCCATGTAGATCACTGGATCCGGCTCGGGATCGGGGTTTCGAGTGAGCGCGATTGCCACCGGCAAACGCACGGTTGGACCGTCCAAGACACCCCGGTTCTCGGCGATGACCACAAATCCGCACTCGATGTCGTGGGTATCCGAAACCGACAGCTCAATGAGTTCGGGGCTCGCACAGTCGTCCGGCTCGAAGCGCGGAACCACCAGCGCGGCGGCCTCAGTCGTGGTAGTGGTTGTGGTGGCCTTCTCGACCGTGGCGGACACCGCAGCCGTCGAGGTCGACGAAGGAGTAATGGTGGTGTCGTCTGCCATCCCAGAGCTTGAACAGGCACCCAAGGCCGCCCCACATCCCAAGGAGATGGCTAGCGTCCAGAGGCGAAACGACGTGCCCATCGGTCGACGGTACCAGCCGCCGGGTGCCCGATACTCACCCTGGCTGGTCAGCGGCTGTCTCGCAGCACGAACGGTTTGGCGTCGACTGAGGTTGCCCCGGTTCGGCGGACGGGTTGATAGGCGGCGATGCCGTCACCGTGACGGTTGAACATGGCTTCGTAGTCGACGGGTGAGTGGTAGTCGATGCTCGAGCGCAGCCGGTGGCCGTTGTACCAGCCTCGGCCGCGTTGCTATCCAAGCACACCCCGGTCGCTCCCATCGACTGGACCACACCGTGACGGTCGCAGAACTCACCGAGGTCGGCCGATGTGCATGGCCAGGTTCAAGGAGTCGTTTCAACGCCGCCTTCTTGGCCAGAGCGTAGGAGATCATCGAGGGCCTCGGCAGGAGTTCGCCACCCTGTCGCGCGAAGTCAGCGGCAACACAAGGGCGGAGGGGTTTGCTATTGGCATCTGGCGTCCTGGAGCGGTGGCTAGCGGTAGGGAGCGGATCCGGCGGTCGCCAGATGCTGCTGGAGGGTGCTGTTTGCTGCTAGACGACGCTGGATGCGTGTTTGGGGAGGTGAGTTCAAGTCCTGTGGGGGCCGGAACTTGCGTCGTGGCTGGTCGAACGAGCCCCGTCAGACGAAGCGGATGGTGACTCCTCCGGCTACAGAAGAAGTGCCGCGGCGGCCGTGGTCCGGGCTGCGCACGTCCATCGTGGAGATCCCTTCGGGACGGTCGTCGGTGATGTCCACGAACTCGATGTGCTGATCGGCGTTGACTCTGATGCGTCGGCCCGACGGTTCGAGCCCGAGCATGTTGGACCAGATCGGCGCCAGCTCGTCAGGTCGGTGGCTCTGGATCGACACCCCGGCAATCAGGTCTGCAGCCGTAGAGGTCTCGGCCGACCAGTCCGATCCCGCCCAACGCCAGCTCTCGGGTGGGATCGACTGATCGAGCGACACGATGGCGCCGGGCACGTCGGCGGGATGGATGTGGGTGCCGCTGATGTCGTCGAAGTCCGCCTGCCAGACGACACGTAGTCCCTGCTCGGCGATCCTGGCTCTGGCCTCGGCCTGGTCGGGTACCTGGAACAGGACCATGTAGCCACCGTCGCCGCCCCTGCGCTCCAGATAACGACCGGCGGTGGTGTTCTCGGTAATCGGTGACACGACCTCCAAGAAGGTGTCCCCGACCGACATCAACGCGTTGTGGAGGCCGAATTCAACGATCCCAGGATCGCGCAAGCACACATTGGTGCCGAGGATCTGACACAGTTCATCGACAACCGGCTCGAGGTCAGCAGCGACGAAAGCAACCTGGCGAATTCGAAGGGACATGGCAAGATTCTGGCCCGTCAGTGCCATTCCTGCTACTTGCCACACCCTGCGGGAGCCAGAAACTCGGTCGTGAGCCTGTGACCAGGTGTTTCGCTTCGTGCGGCGACCAGCTCGGTGCTCCAGGGGCTGCGAGTACTTTGGGTTGGAGCCACTCTGTGGGTGCCGAGAATTCGGCCGTGGCGTCGATCTGCGATTTCGCGCTTGGCTGGTTTCGAGTCTCGGGGCTGCGTCCGGCCTTGGCCGGCATCTAGATCACCACTTGTGCATGCAATACCGCTAACATGGGTGTATGCAGAGTACGAGTGTGAGAATCGATGTTGGGACCCATCGTGAGTTGAAGAAGCTTGCCGCGTCTCTGGGTGTCAGTGTCGGGGACACCGTGGCGCTCGCGGTTCGCCGTCTTCGTCAGGATCGGATTGGAGCTGATCTTCGCGACGATCTGACCGCAGAAGAGGTTGATTGGCTCGATGCTGACGTCGGGTGATGTCGTGGACCTGGATCTTGGTCAGCCAGCTGGAAGAGAAGCGGGATTTCGTCATCCGGCAATTGTTGTGACTGCCCAGCGGGTACTGGACGCGGAACCAAGTGTCGTCCAGGTTGTGCCACTCACGTCGACTCTTCGGGGGTTCGCCTCCGAGGTCCAGATCGATGCGGACGCTGCAAATGGCCTCGAGTACGCGTCAGCTGCTCAGTGTCAGCACATTCGTGCGGTGGCCACCGGGCGAATTGAACGAACGCGGGGCAACGTTGGGGCAGCCGTACTGGTGCAGGTTCGCGAGCTGCTTGGTCTCATTCTTGATGTTCCGGGGTGAGATGAAGGGTGTCGTCCTGTGGGTGCCCTGAGCGAGCGGTGCGCAGCGCCGTCGCTTCAGCTCGGGCGTTGCTGTCAGTCGGTCGACGATGCTCGAAGTCGCTCCATGAAGCGTCTGAACCCCTTTGTGTCGAACTTCGCGGTGAGACCACCATTGTTATGGCCGAGCGTCAGCGCCGGACAGAAGAACTCCTCATCGCCGACCCAGAAGTCCGGAGATCCCCGTACGCCACGGCGCTGGCCGTCCTCATAGTCAGCCCGGACACAGGCGCCGGCTTCGGCCCTCGGTGGGTCCAACCCGAACTGGTCGGCGATCGAGGTAAGAACGGCGAGATCGCTCACATCCCTTCCCTCCTCGAACAGGGCATCTCGGAGAGCGAGACTGACACCCAGGCCGGTCGATGCATCGATGCCAAAGCCCGCAGCTTCGAGATTCAAGGCCGGGATGGTGGTTGTGGGCCACGTGTCTCCCCGAAAGCCGTTGAAGTCGTTAGTTCCGAGTTGGTCGTGCAGCGCGGTGATCTTCATCTTGACCGCTTCGGCTTCGAGTGGTGCACCGTTGACCCACTCGAGGGGCCAGGACCGGACAATCACCTCGACGGCATCGTTGAGGTGGTCTAGTTCGGACACGACCTTCTTGAGACCGATATGGGTAAAAGGGCAAGCGATGTCGGCAAAGACTTCGAGACGAGTTGCCATCCGCCCATTCTCGGCTGATCTGAGACGTATGTCGAGCGAGCTGCGGTCTCGGCCTTGATGACTTGCTGGTTGTCGTTGCTGAGGGCAGGACGGGCGATATCTTTGTGCGTCTACCGAGTTCCAATGGTTGTATCACCCCTATGACGGCGGAGCTGACGTTGTTGCGCCCAGTGGCTCAGAGATGGACAAACTCCGCCACGAGCACGACGGCTGGCTCTCTAACCACCGACAGGCGCTGGATGCCATCAGGGAGCGCTTGAGGATGCTGTATGTCGTGTCGTTTCAGCAGTCGGAACAGGTGTGAGACAAGCGGTGACACGGCCGGCGACAGCGCTCACAGCTAGCCCGCTGACCTGGGGTGATGCATTTTCGGCACCCTCCGGTCGAGATGTGATTGGTGGTGTGGGTAGCGTCTGTCGAAGCCGTCGGTTCAGGCTGACCGGAGCGCACGGATTGCTTCGGCGACTTCGAGTGGTGCTTCGGTGGGCACGAAGTGGCCGACGCCGTCGAGTTCTCGGTAGTCGGCGTGGGGGAGTCGACGGTGGAGCTCTCGGCCCATCTCGATGACCGCCACGGGGTCATCGGTTCCCCACACTAGCTGGAGCGGAATCTTGGTGTCGGCCAGGGCGTTGAGCCAGCGATCCATGTGGAGGTAGCGCTCGCGGACGTAGCAGTAGACCGCCGGGATGCGCAGGTTGCCCTCCTGATACGCCATGACCTCGTGCATTACGGTGGCGATTTCGTCGGTGACGGCCTCGGGGCGGCCCATGAGGCGCTTGAGGCTGTCGACGTAGGCCGGCATCATCGCGGCGACCATCTCCATTGCCTCGGGCACTCGTGACGGCGGTTCGAGAACCTGCTGGAACGTCGTCAG
>JAAETV010000464.1 GCA_024227975.1 Actinomycetes bacterium | reverse complement strand
GTGGGGGGACAGCTGCGGGATCATCTTGCGGTATAAGAAGCTCCAGTCAGGGTTGCCGTGCATCAACACCAGGGGGCGTCCCTCACCCTCGTCGATGTAGTGCACGGGCCCGACCGAGCTGTCGAACCACCTCGACTCGAACGGATACAGGGCCTCGTCTGGCGTGAACTCCACATGCTTGACATCGGTCATCGACCTTCACCTTTCTTTCTGGCGGGTGGGCTCAGACGATCCGGCCCGTCGCGTTCTGCGATCCACCTACGGTAACTAGTAGGTAGCTAGATTGATTAGCTACCAATCAATCTATATCATGAGCCCCGTGACCACAACCAGCAATCACGCGAACCCGATCGACGTCGGTCTCGGGGCCCAGATCAAAGGCCGCGTCGTTACCGCTCACGAAGCACTCGACCAACTCGTGGCCCCCGAGTTCACCCGCCTCGGCCTGACCCCAGGCGAAGCCGACGTCCTGACCGTGTTGCTCATTGCCGATGACCAATCACTGGCCCCGACCGAACTTGCGCGATGGCTCGGACTGACCACGGCAGGACTAACCGCACGCCTGAACGCCCTCGAAAAACGAGCCCTGATCGAACGTCGGCTACATCCCACCGACGGCCGCCGCCGGACCATCCACTTCACACCCGATGGCCGACGCCTCGCTCAAACCGTCATCAAGCTCAAAGACGACGTCGTCAACCAGCACATCGTCACCGCCCTCGGGACAGCCGAAGCCGAAGCGCTCATCTCCTACCTCGACACCGTCATCACCACCGCCGTCGGCATCACCGCCCAAAGACCCCCTCGCTAGACATGCCAGCAAGCAAAGGTTGCCGGCGACCCGCCCGAGAATCATGCGATATGTAGGTGCCGAGCACCTGAGGCGATCGGAAACATGCCCGCATAACGCACGCCCGGGCGGGCTGGCCGGAGGGCGGTCTGGGTACTTCTAACCCGGTCGGGGTGACGGGCGTCCCATCGCTCGGCGTTCGGGAGCGTTCCTCCGCGCTCGGGTCGTGCCGTTGCCGGGCGGGGTCGTGGTTGGTGCGGAGCCGAAGCCAGGGCCCGTCGGTGGAGGCGTGCTGCCCCGCTGAGGTGGAATCGGACAGACTTTTTCGAAACACCGACATGGGGGTGTCGCTGAGCGTCTTCAGGATGCACGGCATGAAGGAGTTCATCGTTATCTACCACGGTCACCAGACCCCGACGCCCGAGGTCGAGGCGGCATGGAACGACTGGGTCCAGCGGCGGGCGGCGAGCTTCTCTGAGGTCGGCCACGCTTTCGGCCCCGGGCGCCAGATCACCAACGACGGGACCATCGAGTGGTCGCTGTCCACCAATCAGGCGAGCGGCTACTCGATCGTGATCGCGCCGCACATCGACGCAGCCGAACAGCTCCTCAACGGCTGTCCCTTCGTCGACAGCATCAGCCTCTACGAGGCCTTGCCTACCTGAGGTCGCCCGGTGGGGCTCAGCCGATGCAGGTCTCGGGCAACAGAGCACCGGTGACTAGGGAACTCTGTCAATCGGCCACGGCGGAAGTTCGTGGCCCCAACCAAACAGAAAGAGGAATCCAGTGAGGAACATCAAGATCGAGCGAGCAGTTGCTGCGCAGCAGTCGAGCGTGTGGGCGGTGTTGGCGGACTACCCGAACATCAGCGACTGGAACGACGGGGTGGTGAACAGCTACACGATTGGCGACCAGGTCGAGGGCGTCGGAGCCCAACGCCAGACCGAGCTGGTCCCGGACGGAGCGATGCGAATGCGAGAGACCGTCACCGAATGGGTCACTTATGAGCGAATGGTGGTCGCCATGGACCAAATCGAGCAGCAACCGGTCAAACAGGCGACGATGACCTTCTCCCTTGCCGGCGGTGGTGACACCACCACGGTCACGATGAGCTACGACTACGAACCCGCAGACGGGGTACCTGGGCCAATGCTCGACGAGCAGTTCAGCGTAGGGTTCAACGGATTCATGGACAGCCTAGAACGGGCGGCCAAGGCTGGAACCTGAACCTGGGGGCTCAGGCACCCCAAGACCGACCCCTGGTGAGATCGAGTGCACCTTTTCGACGCACTCGATCTGGCCAGGACCATCACGAGCAGTTCTGCCGATTGGCTTCGGCGTAGGCTCGTGTCCAGATCAACCGAGAGAGAGGAAGTCTCGATGAGGAACCTCAAGATCGAACGAACCGTTGCTGCGCCACGGGCCGATGTGTGGGCGGTGCTGGCCGACTACCCCAACATTGCGGCATGGAACGACGGCGTGAAGAAGAGCTGGGCCATCGGCGAGGCGCTGGAGGGCGTCGGTGCCCAGCGCCAGTGTGAGCTGACCCCCTCGGGCGCGATGCGCGAAACGGTCACCGAGTGGACCCCTGAGGAGAAGATGGTGATCGCCATGGACCAGATCGAGAAGATGCCGGTCAAGACGGCCACGATGACCTTCACCCTGGCTGACGGTGGTGATACCACCGGGGTCACGATGCGCTACGACTACGACCCAAAGGGCGGGCCATTTGCCTTCGTCGTGGCAGCAATACTCAGCCGACCAATGAGCAAAGGCTTCAACGGCTTCGTCGACAGCCTGGAACGAGCCGCCCAGGCCCAACCCGCCAGCTGACACACAACCCATCTCACCGGACCCGCCTCCCTACGAACAGCGATAACCTGCCCAGTGTCACCGACCCCTTACGGCGTGCAGCATCACCGGCGATGCCGAGTACCCGGGGTGCGCCACAACGACGGCCTCGGGCGTTCGCCCTGTGGTGAACATTTCCATGGACCTCGCGTCGTGCCGCACTGGCCCGTCTTGTGAGCAGTCTGCTGTGTGATTATCGGGCGGTCCCGGCCGGGCCGGTCCAACCTACCTCGCCGGCGATGCAGCGCGAGGCCGAGCATTCTTCTCGCGACTACTAGCGGCCTCCGGTCGCCCTTGCGGCGCCCGCAAGTGTCCACTTGTACTCACGGCTGTCTCCTGCAGCGCCGGCGATTCAGGACAACCGATCCGAGTGTCGAGCGCGAAAGTGGGTGGTGTGTGGGCTTGTTCGGGTCGGTGGCTGGCGCACGAACGGAAGAGCTGTGAGGTGTTCGGCTGCATCGTGTTCGGTGGCAGCCGTCGAGGACTGCTTGCGGATGCCGTTGGGTACCTTGGAACCACAACGCATGGCGGTGTGAACGTTCCCAGCCGGCGAGCCATCGTGGCCACCTCAGCGGCGGTGGCCGGTTCGTATCTGGCGCCACGCTCGCCCATCACATACGCCCGCACGGCGGCGTGGGGTACTTGCGTGGCGACGTCGATGGCGTAGTGACCGGCGCCGATGGCGTCGAGGTAGTCGGGGAACGTCTCCCAAGCCCACTGAATCGATTCGTGCAGACAGCGGGCCGGGATGTCCTCGGTGGACTCCATCATCTCGACCAGCCAATCCTCGGTGCCCCGCCGTACCGGGGCGAACCCCATGCCACAGTTGCCCATGACCGCGGTCATCACGCCGTGCCAGCACGAGGGGGTCAGTAGGGGATCCCACGTGAGCTGGCCGTCGAGTGGGTGTGTATGTATGTATGTATGTCGACCCAGCCCGGGGGTGACGAGAAGTCCGCTGCCAACGAACCGATACATGGTCCACGGCGAGACTACGTGCGCGCTATCGACGCCCCCGTCGTCCATAACCGCGACCATTTGGTCACCGGTCACCTCGGCTGGTCCGGCCAGCATGTCCGCCCACAGCCGGCCGGGATGATCCCGCTCGTATGCATGCAGCTGCACGTGGACGAGCGCCACGAGATCACGATCGCACAGCCCTGTCGGTGCGCCACGGCAAGATCTGTCGCCACTTCGATTCCGCGGCAGCAGGCCTTCCTCGTCCACATTAGCCGGAGCTCTCGCCTACGTACACGGTCGTGATCTAGGGCTGGCGGCCCCATCGAGGAGACGACATGACGGAATCTTCACCGAATCTGCCTGGCAAGTTGGGAACCCGGCGCTGACGATCAGCAAGGATCCGCGTCTGGACCCTCGGCTGGTGGAAGCCACCGGGGTCACTCGCCGCACCGAGGTCATCAAGGGCGTAGACGGCAACGATATTGGTCTCTTCATCCACGAGCCGGCTGAGCGGGACGGTCTGCCTCGCCACGGCGCTCAAAGCTAAACAGGAGGGATGGATCGATCAGATCGCGGGTGTCTACTCGTGCTGCCCTTACATCTCGGGCACGTTCAGTCCACCACCTCCCGAGTTGACGTCCCAGCACGAGAACAAGGACTACGTGA
The DNA here is from genome assembly GCA_024227975.1 of Actinomycetes bacterium. The sequence continues at coordinate 7,361 of JAAETV010000464.1, read as the reverse complement.
TAGGCGCGGAGATGGCCCAGGCCCTCGTCAAGGCTTATGACCCGACCGGAGAGCACGCCGCCAACCCTCTGGCGTGGCCCTATCACGCCACCATCGAGGAACTTGCCGGCCTGCCGCCCCACACGATTTCGGTGAACGAGTTGGACCCCTGCGCGATGAGGGGCTCATCTACGCACGCAAGTTGATGGCGGCCGCGGCCCCGACGGTCAGCCGCACCGTGAACGGCACCGGCCACGGTGGAGACACCGACTACGTAATGGTCATACCCGACGTCTCCAACGCGACCATCGGCGATATCCACCGGTTTGCAGCCGCGTTGTGACGGTCAACACTGGTTGAAGCAATGAGCCGGGAGCTTCTCGTAGCGAACGGCCGGCGAGCGCTGGCCCATGCCAAGGCCGGCACAGCGCCGATGGCGGACTCAGGCGCCCTCGATGGACGACCGCCCCGCATACACAGACTGCAAGAGTCCCGAGGCTGGAAAATGACCTCCGGCCATCGTGACGTTTTCCTCTACCTTCGCTGTCGGCGGGGCGCGATGGTCGGGCCGTGGTCGTAGGTCGACCGCTGGCGGTCCGATGTCGAGCTGTGAAGGCCGATTCGTATGTTCTCGAGGTTCCACACCGAAGTTCGGCGGATTCTCGGACCGCTGCCGCGGACCACCTGGTGTCTCGCCTTGGGGCTACTTGCCATTGGTTCGTTGGTTGGTGCATGCACTGACGACCAGAGCGACTCGATGGCAGTGGTGATCGACAGCGACGGAGCGTTCGATGATCTCAAAGCGATCGTGTTCCTCCTAGAGCGCCCCGATGTCGACGTCCTTGCCCTCACGTTGTCGGGTACCGGCGTGGCCCATTGCCCCGACGCTGCGGAGAACGTCTCGGCGGTGCTGGAACGCGTGGGAGCGCCCGACATTCCGGTTGCTTGTGGGAGAACGACGCCGTTGGTCGGCAACAACGAGGCACCGGCACTCTGGCGTGACGCCGCCGACAGCCTGGGCGGGATCGAACTGCCCGAGCCGCGTCCGCTGTCCGACCTCGAAGCTCCCCAACTGTTGACCGAGACGATCTCGTCCTCGGAGCGCAACGTCGTGCTGGTTGCACTCGGCCCACTCACCAACATTGCCGAGGCGATCGAAGCCGACCCTTCATTCCTCCATAATGTCGAACGGGTCTATCTCATGGGCGGAGCGGTCGACGCCGGCGGCAACGTGATGTACGCGAACCCCGAGGCGGAGTTCAATATCTGGGCCGATCCCCGCGCTGGGGCGATCCTGTTCGACGCGGATGTGCCGATCACGATGATTCCGCTCGACGCCACCAACGTGGTCCCCGTCACGCCATACCTCTACCAAGCCGTGGCCGCACATCGAGACGCGTCGCCCGTGTCCGAGTTCGTCGCGGACTACCTCGATGCATCGCCGCTCTTTGGAGGCCTCTACCAGTGGGACGAGCTCGCCGCAGTCGTGACCGTCGACGCGACGGTGGCCACCTTCGAGGACCGACATCTGGCGGTCGTGGAAGAAGGTGGAATCGCCGCTGGGGCGACGATCGAGAGCGCGCAGGGTCGTCCTGTTCGAGTTGCCGTCGATGCCAATCGTCAGGCATTCGAGGAGGTCTTCTACGAGGCCATCATCGGCACAAGCGACCCAGGGATCACCGAGTGGAGGCCGGACGCCACGGTCACGTGGGACGGGACCGAGTGCGAATATGTAGGCCCTGATCCGCTTCCCGAGCGTCCCGTGGTGATGATCCGGAACACGAGCCCCGACCTACTGGCGTTACTCACTGGCAGGTACACACCGGGTACGACCAGCGAGGATTGGGACGCATACTCGGCCTCGGGCTCTACTGAGCCGCCTCCATGGTGGTTGCCCCAAGATCAAGTGATCGTTCCGCCCGGAGCACAGGATGTGTGGCCGCTGAACGGCGGGCCAGATGTCACCGCTGTGTGCTTCATCGACTCGACTCGGCTCTGGCAGCTCGTCGGCCCCTCGCTCGCCGAGTCCGCCGAGCAGGCCGCCGCAACAGTCGAGCGGGTCGAAGCGACGGTCGTCTTCGACGGCCAAACCTGTGCCTACGACGGACCCCTTGAGTTCTCCGACAACGCCGCCGCCACGTTCGACTTCGAGACGAACGAGACCGAGGTAGCGATGATCGTCGTCGGTGTCCACGAAGGCACCACATGGGACGAGATCGCCGAGTTCGTACTCGATCATCCGGCAAGCGCTGTGCCGCCCTTCGTGGACTGGCGGAGGATGGAGGTGCTGACCGGGGCCGGTTCGACGGTCATGACGATGCCACCGGGCAGCTACCTCGTCACCTGTAACACCTCACGCGATCACACCGACACCGCCCATCCTGCCGCACTCATCGCGGTTGCCAACGGCTAAGTCCCTGACTGCCCAACCGATCCCGGACAATCACCGAACCCGTCGGCGCGGCGTCGAAGCCAGTGGCCGCCCAAGGCCAGCACGCAGAATCACCCAACTCGGCCGAAGCCACGCACCGCACTTCGGCCCAAGCCGAGCACCCGATAACACTGCTCAGAAATCCCGATCCACCGCGCTCTGGTACCGGCAGGTTCGGCTCGGGTGGAGTGAACGGAAACATACCCCGCATAACGTACGCCCGGTCGGGCTGGCCGGAGGGGGTCTGGGCGCTTCGAACCCGGTCGGGGTGACGGGCGTACCATCGCTCGGCGTTCGGGAGCTTTTCTCAGCGCTAGGGTCGTGCCTGAGTGCGTGCGCGTCCGTCCTGGTGTTCGACTCAGTCGACGTCCTGGAGCCAGGGGGTCTCCGAGGCTCGATCCCACACACACTCGGCTACGGCTGAGACGAGATCGGCCGTTGTCCGTAGTTGAACCTTCGAAACGCACGGTGGGGCTGTTGTCACTATCCGTTCGTAGCCGGCATCGATCTGGCCCGGGTCGGGTGCTCGGAAGTGTTCGGCGCTACTCATTGATGGAGGTGTCAGGGCACTAGGGATTGCTCGAGGAGCTGTTCGGGAATGTCTTGTTTGGGTACAGACTGATGAGACACCTGGGGACCGTGTTCGGAGAGTGGGTTGTTGTGCCAGATGCCGGAGTTGCGGAGGTATTGATCAATGACCCCCGGATGGTTCTGATACCAACGGCGGAGGTAGGCGAACCGTTGGTCCCTGCGACCATGACCTGTATCGATCACTGGCGTGTACGCAACGATGGATCGTCGAGGCTCAGTGTCCGGGCCGACGTAGCTCGACGCGCCGAACCCCGGGCCTGGCGTGACCGGTTGGCCATCGTGATGTCAGAGGCTGGGTTCGTGAACTACCCGCACGAGTGGTGGCACTTCTCCTATGGCGACCAGTATTGGGCATGGCGGACCGGAGCGCTGGCGGCGCTGTACGGGTCGGCCGAGCCCCAAGTCCCCAAGACAGTGTGATAGCCAGCGTCGGCCCGCCCATCTGCAACGGCTACCGGGCCGTGTGGTTGGGGTGGAAGAGGATGTAGGCCCCGCTGAACGACTGAGCGAACGTGTCGTGGTCGACCCAGTGGTTGGGCCAGTTGTTCTTCTCGGTGGCGCTGGGGTGATGGGTCCGTAGGGCGGTTGGGGCGCCGCCGGTGTCGATGGCGGCGCCGGTGACCAGGACCAGGTGACCTCCCGGCTGGTAGGTCCCTGCTCGTGATGGGTGGGGCTGGCCTCCCCGGAAGCAAACGGTGACCGAGGCGATGACCAGGTGCCCTCTGGTGATGCTGGCTGCCACGTCGGCAGTGGTGCCTCGTTGTGCTCGACCGGTGATGCCTCGGCGTTGGGCCATGTCGACGAGGCCTTGGTGGATCCAGCCCCGGTCGCAGTAGCTTCCGGCCTGTAGGCCCTCGTCGATCAGTGGCCACGCCGGTCCCGGGTCGGTGCCGAACGACTCAAGTACCATTCGGACACAGGCGATCCCGCATCCTCGGAGCCGCCAGTGTTCGGCCAGTTCAGGCGACGGGAACCCGTCCTCGGGACCGGGGATTTGTGAAATCAAGTCACCGACCGGTATCTCGGTGATGGCCACGTCGCTCATCGCTCCTCCAGGGCTCTGGCAAAACGGAATCAAAGTTGGCCATTTTGCGCTTCGCCGTAGTTTCGGGAGTTTATGGCCGACTCACCAGTGATCTACGCCGATGACGGTGGGTGACAGGCTGCGTCTGATTCTCGATGTGTGCAATGACTCCAACCTGGGCCCAACTCTTCTCCAACGTTGGTGAACGACGCTGTGCCCATCGACGAATCACCGACTTGTCGGGATGCACAAGGGAGCAATGAGATGAAGAACATGACACTGATGCGACTCAAGAAGACCAGCTACCGCAATTCAGAGGGATTCGATTCCCGAGCCTTCCGTCTTGCCGTCGGACCCGGATACCAGTCGGCCGTGACTGCGGGTGTGGTCGCCACCGCATGTCGTTGGTGAGGGTGCCCTCCGCGGAATCCAATGAGCCGACCTGACCGCTGTCCCTACCGCGCAGCTAGTCTCGGGAACACCCGCGAGCTAGCATGGGGTGGTGGTGGTCGGCAGTGTTCGGTTCGGCCTGCTCGGGCCGCTTGAGGTCACTGTTGACGGTCGACCCATCGAAATCGGTACGCGCAAGGAGCGCCAGCTCCTGGCGATGCTGCTGGTGGACGCAAACACCGTGGTTCCGACCGACCGGCTCATCGATGGTCTGTGGGCCGGGGTCCCACCGGCCAAACCGAGTGCCAGCCTGCGCGCCTACGTCTCCAACATTCGCCGTGCTCTGGGCTCGAGCGGAGTGGACGGCAGAGATCTACTGATCACCGACTCGGGTGGGTACGCCATCCGAGCTGACTACGAGCAGCTTGACAGTGCCCGCTTCGAGCGGCTGGTTCGTGACGATGCCACCTCGACGCCGGACCGGGAGTCGGAAGCCTCGACGCTTGACGAAGCACTGGCATTGGTTCGAGGCGAACCGCTTGGCGACATGGCCTACGAGGAATTCGCCCAACAAGAGATCAGACGGCTCACAGAGCTGCTTCTCGTGGCGGAGGAGCGCCGTGCCGAGCTAGCGATTGAATTGGGCGACAGTGCCGGCTGGCTACCACGAATCGCGGCGTTGATAGTTGACCATCCCCTCCGCGAGCGGCTGCGAGCGGTTCACATGGCGGCGCTAGCGGGGACAGGTCGCCACGCCGAGGCGCTGCGTTCATACCAGGAGCATCGCAAGCACCTCGCTGAGGAGATCGGAATCGACCCTGGTCCTCATCTCCAGGCGCTCGAGGCCAGCATTCTGGCCAACGAAGGCACAGGAAGTCTGCTGGGTGAATCATCCAACATGCTCGCTCGGGCCGTCGAAGCCGTCGATGAGCCTCGCACCGCCGCCGACCCACAGGTGCCGCCTGCCCCTTCGGGCGCCGAGCGGCGTCAGCTCACGGTGCTGGCCTGCGGTCTCGCCGACGCGGCAGAGCTGACCGGCAGTCTTGATCCCGAGGATCAGAGGGCTCTCATCGGTGATTGTCACACCATTTGGGGAGAAGCAATCGAGCGGTTCGGAGGCCGTATCGCCGGTGGTGTTGGTGATGGAATCGTTGCCCATTTCGGGTACCCGCAGGCCCACGAAGACGACCCGGAGCGTGCGGTTCGCGCTGCTCTCGACATGGTCGCCGATACTGAGATGCTTCTCCACGTCGGTATCGCCACGGGACCGGTGGTCGTAGATCCTGACCTCGCCGGCTCCGAGGTCGTTGGCGAAGCCCCTAGCCTTGCCGTGAGGCTGCGCGATCGCTTGGATCAAAGTGGGATCGTCATCAGCGACCGCGCTCGGGCATTGACCCAGAACGCCTTCCGGATCCGTGATCTGGGTGATGGCGTTCATCGGGTCGATGGGATTGCCCCCGAGAGGACTGCACAGCCGGCCACATCTTCGCCTCTCGTTGGCCGGGGTGAGGAGTTGGCTCTGCTGTTGAAGAGGTGGGACTTGGCCCGTCAGGGTGATGGACAGATTGTCCTTTTGAGTGGTGAGGCGGGTGTTGGCAAGTCCCGTCTTTTGGAGGCGGTTCGCGACTCTGCTGCATCGGTCCCCCGCACTGAGGCGTTGTTCCAGTGCTCTGCCTTCCACTTGAATACCGCCCTTCATCCAGTCATTGCCCATGTGCGGAGCCTGGCCGGTATCGCGCCGGACGATCCCATGAACGCGATCACCGCCAAGCTCGCCGCAATCGTGGCCGACAGCCCCGAAACGTCAAGGCAGTCTGTCGACCTCCTCGCGGCACTGGTCGGGGCGAATGGGCGTGCTCTGATCGAGAACGAACCCGACCCCGATCAGAGGCGCGAGCGGCTCCTCGACGCCGCGGTTCAAATGGTGGAGGCCGGCGCCACTGAAACCCCTGTCGTCTGCATCTTCGAAGACGCCCAGTGGATTGACCCCACCACACTCGAGTTCCTCGAACGACTCGTCGATCGTGCCCCTGCTCTACCTCTGTTGCTGCTGGTGGTCTCCCGCTCCGGTTTCGAGGCCTCGTTCGAGGGGCTCGCCAACTCCACCTCGCTGCGGCTGTGCTCGGTTTCTAGGAGCGAATCCGTGGCCATCGCGCGGCGGGTCAGCGGCGGTAAGCCGCTGCCCACCGAGGTGGAAGATGAGATCGTCGAGAAGGCTGATGGCATTCCTCTCTTCGTGGAGGAGGTCACCCAGGCGGTTCTGGAGAGCGGCATTCTCGAGGAGGACGACATCGGGTACCACCTTCCCGCCCCCCTTCCGGCCCTGGTGGTTCCCGTGACGTTGCACGATTCCCTGATGGCCCGCCTCGATCGGATCGGTTCAGCCAAGGCGGTGACCCAATTGGCGGCGGTGATAGGGATGACGTTCGACTATGGGCTGATCACGGCAGTGGCGGAGGGAGTCGCCGTCGACCGCGAGCTCGAGCAGCTTGTTGCTTCGGGCATCGTCTTGCAGGTGGGTACCCCGCCTTCGGCGACCTATCGCTTCAAGCACGGACTGATCCGAGACACCGCCCACCAATCCATGCTGCGGGAGACTCGGCGTGATTCGCATCGACGGGTGGCTGAGATACTCGAGGCGCAACGGCCCGACACCGTCTCGAGTAGCCCGGGGATACTGGCTCAACACTGGCAGGAGGCCGGTGACATTGACGCTGCAGTTGGCTACTGGAGGCTGGCGGCCGAGCAAGCACTCGAGACGTCTGCACTTCGCGAGACCATCGAGAACGCCAGCCGGGGTCTGGCGCTGGTCGAGCAACTCGACTCCCCGGCCCGCGTCGATGCTGAGATCGAGCTCCTGCTCACGATCGGTGCCGCCAAAGTGCAGGTGCTCGGCCCAAGCGCCCGCGAAACCCGCGAAATCTACGACCGCATTCTCGGCCAAGC
>JAAETV010000463.1 GCA_024227975.1 Actinomycetes bacterium | reverse complement strand
TGTACCAGGGCTCGGATCCAACATCGAGAACCTCCGAGTCGCGCAACATGTTCTGGTCATCGTTGCCTCCGACCATGAAGACCAGGGCTTCAGGCGGTGAAGGCTCATCCATGAGCCCCTGGACCTCGGCCAACCAGTCGAAGTAGTCGGGTCGAGCCAATCCCGTCGAGATGTGGTACGAGAGTTGGACATCGGTCAAGCCATCATCGCTGATGGGGAAGAGAAGCTGGTTGCCGACGTACTCACCGAGCGAGTCACCGCCAGCCCACAGCCTCAGCTTCTCGGACGGGGCCACTGGCCTCATGACACGTTCGGGGGCCTGGGTCGACGTAGTCGTCGGGGCCGCGTCGAGCGGTTCGATGGCTATGTCGACGGGGAGGGGGGCCGGAACCGAAGGCAGCCTCATCGACCGTAGAGGAGGCCTAGGTCTGGGTCGGGTGGTTGTGGTCGGCCCGGCGGCGAAGGGTAGGAAATCGACGGTTGCTGTCATCTCTTGGGTCGGTTGACGGCCCATCAGCTCATCGACGACGACTCCCGGTTGGTTCAGTCCGACACCGACAGCGCTGGCGTGAGCGGCCTCGGTGATGGCAACCATGGTCGACCGCGAGCTCCCGTAGGCCATGTGCTCGGCTGCCCCCAGGAGACGGTCGGTACTGAGACCGGCCCCGACCAGAAGGGCCAAGATGATCTGCAATAGTGCGCCCCGTCCGCTGGTTCGCGCCGTCCGTGGGCTCACACCAGGGGCAGATGCTGTTTCGATCGTCGGGGGTGGTGGCAGGGGAGGCATCAGAACTGGAAGTAGATGAAGGGTGCTACCCCCTCTGGCCCGAGTCTGGCGACGAGGAAGATCCAGCCACCGAACCCGATGCTCTGGAGGGCCGGGTCCAACCGAGCGTAGGCGAGGCGGAGGCGGGTTCCGATGTCAGCGGGGACGAGTTGGACCCCAATGGCGATGACGATGACGGCGGCCGCCATGGGATTGGCGATGGGGCCGAACGGCGCTGCCACCAACCCGGTGAAGAAGTCCCAGGCCAGACCGAATGTCTCAGCTCGGAACAGGACCCAAGCCAGCCCAACGACGTGGAATGTCACCAGCCACCGGGCCACCGGTATCAGAAGGCTCGACCCTGGCCTGGAGCCCTCCGAGGTCAGGGTCCGATCTTGGTGGCTGTGATCTGAGCGCCAGTTCTCGACCAGTCGCTCGACGGCGAGGGCCACGCCGTGGATAGTGCCCCAGGCGACGAAGGTCCAAGCTGCTCCGTGCCACAGGCCGCCCAGGATCATGGTGGCCATGAGGTTGCGGTAGGTGGCCAACGGGGAGATCTTGTTGCCACCGAGCGGGATGTACAGGTAGTCGCGGAGCCAGCGCGAAAGGGTCATGTGCCAGCGACGCCAGAAGTCCTGGATGGAGAGAGCCCGATAGGGGTTGTCGAAGTTGGTCGGGAACCGGAACCCGAGCAGGAGAGCGATCCCGATAGCCATATCGGTGTAGCCGCTGAAATCGGCGTAGATCTGTATGGCGTAGCCGTAGAAGGCGAGCAGGAGCTCGGTGCGGTCGGCCAACGAGGGGGCGGTGAACACCGGGTCGACGACGGTTTCGGCCAGGTATGAGGCGATGACGACCTTCTTGAACATGCCTCGTCCGATGAGCCACGCCGCCTCGGAGATCTCGATAGGGGCATGGGCTACTGGTGAGACTTGGTCCTTGCGGTCGGTCAGCCGGTCGAGCTGAGGCAGGAACTCGGTCGCCCGTACGATCGGGCCGGCAACCAGCTGGGGGAAGAAGGCCAGGTACACGGCGAAGTCGAGCAGTGGGCGCCCTTCGAGGCGGCCACGATGGATGTCGACGACATAGCTCAAGGCCTGGAAGGTGAAGAACGAGATACCGATCGGCAGCACCAGATCGAGGGCGGGCAGGGTGTGCTCGGATCCGAAGGTGGTGGAGATGGCTTCAGCGAAGAATCCGTAGTACTTGAAGGCTCCGAGCACGACCAGGTTGGCTATGACCGAGAACCCGATGAGCGTCCGACGTCGCCGGTACGGAGCACCGTCGATGGCCGCACCAAAGGCCCAGTTGGCCAGGGTCGATAGGGCGATGAGACCGCAGAATCGCCAATCCCACCACCCGTAGAACACGTATGACCCAGCCAACATGGCCCATTTCCAGGCCGTTGGGCGGTCTCGTAGGGCAAGGTGGGCGGCGAAGATGACGACGAAGAAGACAGCGAACGTCACGGTCGGGAAGAGCATCTCTGATCCGTGTGTATCGTCAAGAACGCACATTGGCATACATGGACGGGGCCGACTGAACACCTTCACCTGTCCATGAGCGTGCTACCACTTCGGCCTGGGCTGCCGACGAAACGGCCATAGATCTTGCAACCCTGTGTGACCTATCGAGGTGGTCGACAGGCGGACTGTGCACGTCACTTGTGGCTATGTAGGTAGAACCACCTCCAACCTCAATGGTGGGAGGACTGACCTAGGTATAGTCGCCGTTGGCCGCTGGGCTGCTGAGGGTCTTGCGAGCACGTTTGGCCGAGATCGGGCGACTGGAGGCGGAGGAAGGTGGCCGATCACCGTAGTGAAGTCGAATCCGTCGTGACCGGACCCCAGGGGGAACCATCGCAAGGCCCCACCATTGCCTGGATCGAAACTGAGTCGACGACGGGCCCGCCCCTTGGCCAAGTTGTGCCTGCTGGGGACAGGCCGGACTGGTGGCACAAGAAGCGCTTCATCGGTCCCGTAGGCATCATCCTCGGCATCATTCTCGGCGTAGCCGCCATTCCGACCAGCGATGAGCGGACGGAGTCGGCTTCTCCAATCCGGAGCGTTCAGGCCGTAGACAGGCCAGAACCGATACCTCAGCCACAACCCAAGACCGCGCTGACGATCGGACCGGGATCTCAGGACTCCGAGCGGGCATCGCTGGCCTTTGTCCCGGCCAGCCCGCCGGTCGAGCTTACGACTGCCAGCCCAACAGGACCGGAGTCGCCGGTCACCGCCCCCACCTCCTCCCAACCGTCGGGAACCGAGACGACGGTGGCGGTCGACACCACCCTGTCGACGTCGATCGGCACCTCAACGACAACGACAACCACAACGACTTCGACAAGCCAGGCCCCCACATCGTCGACGACCACGTCGATGCCAACAACTACCTCCCCGGCCCAGACGTCGACCACGACCGATCAGAGGTCCTCGACCACCACCCAGTCCTGCGACCCCAACTACAGCGGTTGTGTGCCCATTGCCTCTGATGTCGATTGTGAAGGCGCGGGCGGGGACGGTCCGGCCTATGTCAGGGGTCCGGTCAGGGTGATTGGCACCGACATCTATGACCTCGACCGCAACGGCAACGGGATCGGTTGTGAGGGGCCAGTTGATCGACCAGGGAATGGCCCACCATCCAAGCCGACTGGCCCCGGGGCCGGCTAGATCTCCGGTCAGCCAGCCCCAGAACCCGGCCTGATTGGCTGTGTGCTAGTGGTGTCAGCTGCCGGTGAAGCGTGGTGGTCGGCGTTCGGTGAAGGCCGCGACACCCTCGCGGAAGTCATTCGAGCTCATGGCCTTGGTCTGGCCCCAACTCTCGATGGCAGCGGCGTCCCACGGCTCCCGGGTCGTATTTCGGAGTACGGCCTGCTTGGTCAGGGCCAGGTGCATGGGGGGCATGGCGGCCAACCTCTGGGCCAGGGCCATGGTGGTGGCCATGAGCTCGTCGGGGGCAACGAGGCGGTCGACCATCCCTGAGCTGACGGCATCGTCGAGTGGGATCTCCTCGGCCAAGTAAAGCCAGTGGAGAGCCCGGCTCAGTCCAACCAGGCGCGGCAAGGTCCAGGTGATCAGATCGTCGGGGTGAATGGCCCGTTTCATCCAG
>JAAETV010000462.1 GCA_024227975.1 Actinomycetes bacterium | reverse complement strand
GAGGCCGGGGGGCGACCGGGGTCAGTCCGAGAGCGCTGCTGATCACGACCCCACCAGGGGGTGGACGCCCGTGTCCACTCGGTGGTCGAAGGTGGTGGCCCCCACCGTCCAGGTCACGATGACTACGAGTCGCTTGTAGGCCTGAGAATCCGACCCGACTGACGCCCACACGAGATGACGGCGGACCTCGTAGTCGGTGCCGTCCACGTTGAGGCTCACCAGCGGATCGAGAAGGACGACGGTTCCGGCCACCGTGGCCAACCCTTCGAAGTCAGCGACGGCGTCCGAGTCGGCGGCGTCGATGCCGAGACCGTCGTAGTCCAGGGATCGCACCTCCCCGATCTGGCTAGTGGCGATGCGGGCCGCCACCGTGCGATCGTCGGCTGCGGCCGAGGCTCTTGTGCTACCGATCAGTACCTGGGTCACGGCCAGCAGTCCGAGGCCGAGGATCATTCCCGCCACCAGCGCCTCGGCCGTCGTCACCCCCCGCTCGGGGGAGTGAGCGCCCTCGTCGTCTGGGTCGCAAGCCATCTTCTCTCTATCGGCAATGTCGGTCCTGAGCTGAGTCTGGTCTAGGACGGGTGCGCGGACTCCGAACCCGGCCGGATCGACCAGGTCTCGAGGAGAGCTGACTACTCAACTCGTATGGCGAGCCACCGATTGGGGCAGAACCGGAAGATCCACCGTCCGAGGTACCGCTCAGGGAGCCAGGATGTCGAAACGCATCGTGGGGGTCTCGATTGAGACCGCACTCATCAAGGCCGTCGAAGTGCGGATTCGGCGCGGCCGGGCCACGGTGGTCCGGGCGGGAACGGTGGAGCTGCCAGACGGTGCCGTGGACTGGGGCACCATCGTCGATGCCGAGGCGGTGACCGATGCCTTCCGGCGCCTGTGGGCCGAGGCCAGCTTCAGTAGTCGCCGGATCGCCGTGGCGATCGACAGCCATCATGTGCTCACCCGCCAGACCGAGCTGCCGGTGCTGTCCGAAGCCTCATACCGGGAGGCCCTCCGCTACGACCTGGCCGAGCTGATGTCCTATGACCCGGATGAAGCGATCGTCGACGCCATCGAGCTGTCAACCCGGACCGGCGACAGCGGTCTCGAACACCGGCTCGCCATCGCCGTCGCCGTGCGGGAACAGACTCTGACGGTCCTGCAGGACGTGGCAGCCAGCGCGGGGTTGGAGGTCGTCCACTTCGACTTGGGGGCCCTGGCCCTGGATCGGGTCGTCGAAGGAGCCGACCCGGGCCAATCGGGGGAGGGTGCCTCCTCTGAGGTTGGCTCGACCCCTGGTCCCAGACAGCGGACACCCATCGGCCCCGGCCCACCCGAAGGTGAGGACGGGCAAGAGGTGGAGACGAGGGTAGAGGCCGACGTCTTGATCCACGTCGAGGCCGACAATACGACCGCCGTCGTCCGGACCGATGACGGCATCCAGTTCCTCCGGACCGTGAGTGTCGGAACCGGGGATCAGTCCAGTGCCCTGGCCAGTGAGCTCGAGTCCCATCTGGAGACGATCCTGACCCATGACCCGGTCACGGCCGGAGGATCGGGGGCGATGCCCTACGGTCAGTATCGTCACCCGGTCAGTGAGGCCTTGCGAGGAACGCTCGAGTACCTGACGACTACCAACCCCGGCATTCGGCCGACCAGGATCCTGCTCTCGGGCAGTGAGTCCTACGAGCACCTCAGCGCCATTGTCGCTGGTGGGACCGATCTTCCGATTCTGCCGTCCCGGCTGTCGGTCGGATGGGTGGCCGACGGCAGCGATGTGTCTGACTACCTGTTGGAGGTGGGCACGGCCCTGACCGCAGCCGGCGATGACACCGCTACCACACTCGACCTCCGTAGCAATAGAGAGTTGGCCTCGGCCAAGACCCAGCGGGAGAGGCGGGTCGGTATCGGTCTTGCCGCCCTGGTGGCGCTGGCTTGCTCGATGCAGGTCGGTCAGCGATGGTTGGATCTGGCCGATGCCCGGGTGGCAGCCGATCAGGCGGAGGCCCAGCTCGCCTCGCTCGATTCGAGGGCCGACCGTCTGGCTGGGACCGCTGCCACCCGCGCACGCCACGCCCAGGCCACTGCCCGTCTCCAACAGGCCCTCGAAGGCGACATCGACCTGGTCGGGGTCATCGATTCGGTAGTCGGCGGCCTTCCGGCCAACACCTCGCTGTCGACCCTCCGGGTGCAGGCCACTCCGGCCGAGAGCACGGTGCCCCTGGATGAGGGTCTCGGAGCGCCGGTCGGGATCGTCGACCTCCAGGCCTATACGCCGACCCACCTCGACACGGCCGATTGGCTCCGGGCTTTCCAGAGCGTGGAGTACCTCGATGGCGAGGAGATCAGTGGGAGCAGCCTGAGCACCGACCCCGGGAGTACTGCCGGTTCCAGCTTCTCGGCTCGAGCCGCCATCGTGTCCACGGCCTGGTGGCAACGGTCCGGGCTGTACGGGGGTGGCCCACTCGGCTCGACTGATGGTGCTGGGTCGGGTGAGGGGCCATGAGGCTCCGGGCCGTGCTCCGGATGGCCGGACCGACCTTGGTGGTGGTCATCGCCTGGTTCGGAATCGTGACAGCTGCCAACGGTGCCATCGATGAGTCAGAACGGGCAACGGAGGCTACCGCCCGGGCCGTGGCCAGCCGCCAACGGATCGACAGCGACCTGATCGCCTTCGCCGAGGTCGAGGAG
>JAAETV010000461.1 GCA_024227975.1 Actinomycetes bacterium | reverse complement strand
TCCCCCGCTCCTTCCGATAACCAGGCCCGGGTGCCTGGTCAGTCGGACCGCGGCTCCAAGACAACTACTGCGGTCTCGGTTGAGCGGCGTTCGGCGTAGGCGTCGAGGTTCTTGTCTATCTCCCTCCATCGGGCCCATAGGCGTTCCCGCTCCTCGCCTTCGGCAGCCCGACCCTTCACGAGACGGGGACCGTCGGCCATATCGACCTGGACGTCGGGGTCAGCCTGTAGGTTCAGCCACCATGCCGGCTCCCCTTCACCCCAGCCGTTCATGGCCATGGTGACGAGGTTTGGGCCGTCCTCGAAGTAGCCAACCATGACCCCTCGCTCCTGCCCACTTCGGCGCCCGATTGTGGTCAGATGCATGGTGCCCCAACCGTCGGGCTTCGGCCGCCATAGGCCAAGACGTCCACGGCTCAACCGGTACAGACCCCGGTGGGCCAGCCAAGCGAGGTGGATAACGGGCCGAGGCGGAAGTCGAGGCTTTTTCACATTCGGTTCGGGCATGCCAGCTTCTCCTCTGACGTCATCAGTATCGACGCTAGCCGACGCCAGCGGAGCTCTGCCGGCTCAGCATCCAGACCAATCCAGAGGTGAGCCCCCTCAGCTCGGCTTGTCGCCGTATCGGGGCATGGGCGCCCCGGGGTCACGTGGAGTTTGCTGGTAGGCAAGATCGTTGGGGTTGCGGAGCCCACGCGCGTAGCGACCACTCCCCCGGGTCGGCGTGATCGGCGCAGCGTCGTTCCACTCGACGATGACGACCCGATCGGCGATGCGCCAGGCGTCGTCTCGATGCTCGAAGCGATCGACGTAGCGGGCTCCGAATCGTTCGAGAGTTTCACCATCATCGTCGACCCGGCGATGATCGGCGAACACATAGGTCTCGACATAGGCGGTGCCCTCATCGGTGAAGTCGATGATCGAATCACCGATGGTGTGCATCGTCGATTCGTAGTGCTCGAAGAGGGCTTCAGTGGCCATGTGGGCCAGTTCGTGACCCAACCCGTGGAATGCACCATGGTCGTCAACGGCGTCGGGATGATAGGTGGACGCCACCAGTTCAGCGTCACAGCGGTCGATACCCCGGCAGTAGTCGAGAAGGCGACGTCGAATCTCGCGTTCGGCCATGAGTTGATCGGCAACGTTCACGGGTAACTCCATTTCATGAGCGCAGCGAACCACATGATTGGAACCATTGGCTCAACCGCAGCGTGGTCAGGCCCCACCCCACTCCGATGCAAGTCCACCACGCTGTCAGCTATCCGGTCAATCACGGTCCGAGCTAGGGTCGCAAACGTCGGCCGGCCAGCATCCGTCGGGAGCCACCATGGAACAGCCTCGTCAGAACGTCTCGGTAGCAGACGCCTACCTCGACCTGCTCCAGGCTCGGGGCATGCGCTACCTGTTCGGCAACGGGGGTACCGACTTCGGTCCAATCATCGATGCCTACGCCCGGCGCCGCTCTGAGGGCCTCCCGGTCCCCGAACCGGTCACCGTGCCCCACGAGATCGTGGCCGTGGCCATGGCCCATGGCCACACCATGGTCAGCGGTCAACCTCAGGCCGTGATGGTGCACACCGTCGCAGGAACGGCCAACGCCATCGGTGGCCTGATCAATGCCAATCGATCACAGATTCCCATGCTGTTCAGTGCCGGTCGCACCCCGCTGACCGAAGGACAGCTCCTCGGAGCCCGTGACATCCACATCCACTGGGCCCAGGAGTCCTTCGATCAGGGTGCCATGGCCCGCGAGTGGGTGAAGTGGGACTACGAGCTGAGGGCGGAGGCCGACCTGGAGGGCATTGTCGATCGAGCGCTGGCCATCAGCCTCTCCGAACCCCAGGCGCCGACGTATCTCACCCTTCCCCGCGAAGTGCTGGCCGGTGAGACCAACGACACCACTTTCGAGGCGAACCCCCGCATGACGGCCGGCGAGACCAGGGCTGCACCCGCAGCCATCCACCACGCGGCCCGGCTCCTGACCCAAGCTCGCAACCCGATCCTCATCACCCGCTCCCTCGGCCGCGATCCTTTGGCCGTTGGACCGCTGACGGAGCTAGCCGAGCGGCTGGGGATGGGCGTGATCGACCCCTACCCCACCCATGTGAACATGGCTCAAGATCACCAGCTCTACCTATCGACCGACCCTGGTCGCTTCCTCGATGGGGCCGACGTCATCGTGGTGGTGGAGGCCGACGTGCCCTGGACCCCGAAACGAGCCCAGCCAGCGGCCGACGCGACTGTGATCGGGATCGGGACCGACCCCCTCCACCCCAATTACCCGGTCCGCGGCTTCCGGGTCGATGTGAACCTGTCGGGAACCGCTCGCCTCACCCTGGAGGCATTGAACGAGGCCGTGGATCAAGGTGACCTCAACCCAGCCCTCGTCGTCGAGCGGACCGATCGATGGGCCAGCGAACATGAGACGCTCGCTTCTGCCGCCGCAGCCCGAGCCGAGGATGGGAGCGAGGCCGACAGCCTGGACAAGGCCTGGTTGTCGCACTGTTTCGAACAGTTGCGGACCCCGGAAACGATCATCGTCAACGAGCTGGGGTTCGATACCACCCAGCTGCGGTTGACCGAGCCTGGGACGTTCTTCGGGGTATCAGGGGCCGGCGTGCTTGGTTGGGCCACGGGTGCCGCCCTCGGAGCCAAGCTGGCGGCGCCGGACAAGACCGTGGTGGCCTGCATCGGTGATGGCTCATACATGTTCGGGGCGCCGACCGCGGCCCATTGGGTCTCACGCAAGATGAACCTCCCGGTCTTGTACCTGGTGTGGAACAACTCGACATGGGGCGCAGTCAAGCGCTCGACCCAGATGGTCTACCCCGAGGGTTGGGCGGTGAAGGCCGACGAGTTCCCCTTCAGCGACCTCAGCCCCAGCATCGACTTCGAGATGATCTGCCAGGCCGCTGGTGGCCACGCCGAGCGGGTCGAAGACCCGGCAGGTCTGCCATCGGCCCTCGAACGGGCCCTGAAGGCGGTACAGCAGGAGGGCCGTCAGGCACTACTCAATCTCGTGGCACCAAAGCCGTGACCTAGGTCGCTTCCCCAACCCTCGGGCGGACCAGGAACGGGATACTCATGACCCGTTCGAGATGGTCACGATCAGACATCCACCGGTTCGGGTTCCCGAGAGGGATCGGACCCAGATGGACCCGGATCGGTCGGTGCCTGGTCGTTGCCGGTGATGGTTGGGGCGTGCTCATACTCACCGGAACCTTCGATGTTCAGCTGGGGCATGATCCGGTCGAGCCACTTCGGTATCCACCAGTTCCTGTCGCCGAGCAGCTCCATTGTGGCCGGCACGAGCAACATGCGGATGAGGGTGGCGTCGAGCAGAACCGCCAGAGCCAGGCCGAGGCCGAACAGCTTGATGATGCGATTGTCCTCGAACATGAACGAGCCGAAGACGACGACCATGATGGCAGCGGCCGCAGTGATCACCCGGGCCGTTGCCGCTAGCCCGTTGGCAACCGAGCCAACGGCATCACCGGTCTGGATGTATTCCTCCCTCACCCGAGACAGCAGGAACACCTCGTAGTCCATCGACAGGCCGAAGACGATGGCGAACAGCATCATCGGCACGAACGGCTCGATAGGTGCGCCTGCGATGCCGAGAAGGTCTCCTCCCCAGCCCCACTGGAATACGGCGACTACGACTCCGTAGGCAG
This sequence comes from Actinomycetes bacterium, assembly GCA_024227975.1. Next base: position 2,176 of record JAAETV010000461.1, on the reverse strand, counting down.
CGGCGATCGACAAGATGTTCATGATCACGGCCTTGACCGGGACCAGGAGTGACCGGAAGACCATCATCAACAGCACGAACGACAGCGCCAGCACAGCCCCGAAGAAGACGAATACCCGACGGGCCAGGAAGTCAGTGAAGTCGATGTTTGCCGCCGCAGTACCTGTGACCTTGACGTCGAGGGTCGTGCCGGCGATGGCTGCGGGGATGATGTCATCGCGAAGACTGGAGACCAGATCACTCGTGGCCTCGTCCTGGGGCGCGGTCGAGGGAATGAGGTTCATCACGAACGCATCAGGTGATGCTTGGTCGTTGGGGAAGGCCGGGGTGACCGCAGCGACGCCGGGAGCCTCAGCCAACGCTCGGTTCAAGGCTTGCACCGCCTCAGGTGAGTCAGTGGCGCCAGGGACGATCGTGATCAGGAACGGTCCGTTGAATCCCTCACCGAAGCCTTCGGCCAGGAGATCATAGGCCTGGCGGGTGTAGGTGTCTTCGGGAAAGTTGCCCTCGTCAGAGAAGCCGAGCCGGAGGCTGAGAATGGGCGCGGCCAGGACCAGTAGAGCGATGGTTCCAGCGATGAGCCACAACCAAGGACTGCGCTGGATCGTACGACTCCAGCGGTAGGCAAAGGTCTCGCTCATCGGCTTGGCCTCGCGGCGAGGCACCTCGCTCCGGAGGGGGCGAACGGCGAAGCTGACCAACAGTGTGAGTAGCGCGAGGGTGACGCCGATGGCGGCGAGGGGCAAGAAGCCGATGCCGACACCCAGGAGGGCGACCGCAACGAAGCCGGCCATGATCAGGCCGCGCCAGCGGGTGACCTCGACCCGTTCCTGGGCCAGACCCAGCAGGGCAGGCAGGAGGGTGATCGAGCTGATCATGGTGAGCAGGACCGTGACCGATGCCCCAATTCCGAGGCCGGACACGAAGCGAAGGCCCATCAACAGCATGCCGAGGAGCGAGATGACGACGGTGATGCCGGCAAAGATCACGGCCCGGCCGGCGGTGTCCATGGCGGCAAGCGTCGCCTCGCGGGCCGTCCGTCCCTGGTGCAATCCCTCCCGATAGCGGGTGACGATGAACAGGGCGTAGTCGATCCCAACACCGAGGCCGATCATGGCCCCCAAGGTGGGTGTGAAGTCAGGGATGGAGAAGGTGTTGCTCAGGAGGACGATCGAGGCGATACCGGCCCCGACACCGCCCAGGGCGACGGCGATGGGTAGACCCATGGCCAAGACTGATCCGAAGGCCAGAATGAGGACGACGATGGCGAAGGCGAGACCAATCAGCTCTGTCTCCGGCGGCTCGAACAATCCGAGGGCAGCACCACCAGGTAGGACTTCGAGCCCTTCGATCGTCGGGGCGTTGTTATCGATGGCTTCACCAAGCAAGGCCGATTCGGTCTGATCGATGTCGGCGGCCAGGTTGATCTGGGCGTACGCCAGTTTGCCAGCAAGTGGTCCCTGGCGAGCGACCTGGGCCTGGCCCTGCTCGGAATAGGGGGAGATGGCCGTGGCACCGGGATGCTCGGGCTCACCACTCTCATCAGGGAACCCGGCGTTCACCAGGACGAAGAGCTCCTCCATGGCCGCCACCACCTCAGGATCATCGACCCCCTGCTCGGCCTGGAACACGATCGTTCCCGACATGCCCCCCGCACCAAGCTCAGAGAAGTATTCCTCCAGGACGGCGAAACCATCGGCACTGTCTGAGTCTGGGATGTCGAAGGCGCCGTCATAGGCAGGCCCGACAGCGCTGGCAGCACCGAAGACTGCGAACAGGCCAACCAGCCAGAGCCCGAGAGCGGCTAGCCGATTGTCGAAACACCAGGCACTAGTGCGTGCGAGCACGGCGATCTCCTCGCGATTGTGGGAAGCACGACCATAGCATCGCTACGGACACGTAGCGTTATATGCTCTCCGTCAGCAGAAACCAACCACATGTGTCAACCAACACACCATCAGGTCAAACGACAATGGCTATCTCGTGCCAGTGAGCCCGAAATCACCAATCGACTGGGCCGATGGCTGAGCCGATGTCGGTATCGCTACACTGCTGTACAGCTATGGCACGACCACTCTCAGCTGAAGCCAGGGACAAGATTCTCTCAGCGGCCGGCGAGATCCTCCTCGACACTGGCGTCAGCGGATTCACCGTTGATGCCGTGGTTCGCCGTTCCG
>JAAETV010000460.1 GCA_024227975.1 Actinomycetes bacterium | reverse complement strand
AGGCCCCGTAGTAGTTGATCCAGCCTCGGACCTGGGCGTTGATCCCCCAGGCGATGCCGGACAGGTCCGTTCCGCTGCGACGGTTGAGGTGCCAGGCCCGGATCTTGGCGCCGACCGCCTTGCGCGCCTTGTTGCTCATGGCCGGAGTGAAGCTCACGAAGAACCCATGCCGGCCACGGACCAGACGACCCCGAAAGGTGTAGCCGAGGAAATCGAAGCTGGTGTGCTCGGACTCTCCTCGACGGTTCGTGTCTTTGCAGTACACGACCTTGGTCTTGTCGGGGTGCAACTCAAGCCCGAGGGACTTGAGCCGTTCGGCGAGATCGGCCAGAAGACGTCGGGCCTGGTTCTCGTTGTTGCAGTGGACGACCACGTCATCCGCGTACCGTTCGAACGGACAGCCCGGGTGTTCCCGGTCCATCCACCTGTCGAACGCGTAGTGCATGAAGAGGTTCGCCAACAACGGCGAGATCGGAGAACCTTGTGGGGTTCCCTTGTCTCGTGGGGCCACGGTGCCGTCTGGCATCGTCATGGGGGCTTTGAGCCACCGTTCGATGTAGAGCAGCACCCAGGCCTCGTCGGTGTGGTGAGCCACCGCCTTCAAGAGGAGATCATGAGGGACGCTGTCGAAGAAGGCCCGGACGTCCAAGTCGAGGACCCAGTCCTTGCTCCAACAACGCTTGCGGCACACGGCCAATGCGTCATGGGCACTTCGCCCAGGACGGTAGCCGTAGCTGTCGGAGTGGAAGATCGGCTCAAGCTTGTCTTCCAGCAGCATCGCTGCTGCGGTCTGAGCTACCCGGTCTGCCACATTCGGCACCCCGAGGACCCTGACCCCAGCCCCATGATCTTTCGGTATCT
>JAAETV010000459.1 GCA_024227975.1 Actinomycetes bacterium | reverse complement strand
CCCAAGGTCGGTTTCGCGGCCGACGAGTAGGTAGTGGGGACTATCCACCACCCAGGTCCATCCTGGAGGAGAGGGAACATGCGATCGAACCGAGGGAAGCGTCGCGACGACGCCGGACCCGCATCACCACGACGACACCGGTTGGTGAAGCTGCTGGCTCTGTTGGCTGCGCTCATGTTCCTGGCCGCCGCCTGCGGCGGGAATGACAGCGACGACGACAGCGCCGGAGAGGACACCAGCAGCGATGCCACCGACGACTTCGCTGTGAGTGCCGCGGAGGATACCGAGGAAGGCTTCGACGGCGCCACGGCAACCACCTTCGCCCCTGACGTAGGAGACCGCACCGAGACCGAGGACCTCGCGGATAGCGATGTCGATGGCGATGCCGCCACAGACGAGGAAGGCGATGGTGGAGACCGGTTGGGAGCCGGTGGGGCCACCGTCACCCCGACGGCGGCCGATATCGGTCGCAAGCTGATCTTCACCGCCCATGTCCATGTCGAGGTCGACGATGTCGCCGCCGCCAGTGCAGAGGCCACCTCGATCGTCCAAGGGATGGGCGGCTTCGTTTTCGGGCAGAACACCAGCGGGGGTTCCGAGCCAAGCTCGGAGCTCGTGTTCAAGATCCTGCCCGAGGACTTCAACCGAGCCCTGGAAGCCCTCGGCAACGTTGGTGAGCTCCGCAACCAGTCCGTCACCACCGATGATGTGACCGAGCGCATCGTCGACCTGGAGAGCCGCATCCAGGTCTCCCAGCTCGGCGTCGAGCGGCTCCGAGCCGCCCTCGAAGGAGCCGCCACACTGGAGGACTACGCCGAGATCGAGCGCCTCCTCCTCGACCGGGAGAGCAACCTCGAGGTCATGCGGGGCCAGCTCCGCACCCTGGAGGATCGGGTCGACCTGGCCACCATCACCCTCCTCTTGACCCAGGACCGGGTCGAGAACTTCATCGACCTCACCATCTCGGCCTACGAGGCCCATGACAACGGAGAGTCCTGTCCCGGCCAAGGGGGCTACAGCCTGGAAGCCGGGAGCGATGTCACCATCTGCTTCGAGGTCTTCAACCAGGGCGATCAGACCCTGACCGACATCACCCTGACCGACACTGTGCTCGAGATCGATGCTGACAGCGAGCTGATCCCCGTCTTCGGAGCGCTCGACGAGCTGGCTCCCGGCCAGACGGCCCTCGTTGCCTACCAGCTCAACCCCGAGCGCGATCTTCGAATGCGGACCAGGGTTACCGCCATTCCGACCGATGGGGTCAGCTCCGAACCAGCCGGCCCCACAGTCAGCGCCCAGGTCAGCTTCGACCTCAACACCTTCGAACCGGACGAGGATCCCGGTTTCGGTGACGGCTTCTCGGCCGCCGTCGACATCCTCAAGGGCATCTGGATCGGGCTCACGGTCAGCGTCGGCTTCCTGATCTTGCCCCTGCTTGTCCTCGTTCCTCTCGTCTGGCTCGGCCGGCGAGGTTGGCGTGAGTACCGGCGCCGCCGTCCCCCTCGGCCCCGACCTGGGGCTCCCGGGCGAGGTCCCATTCCCAGTGGCTACCAACCCCCACCTCCTGCCCCCAATCCTGTGCCCGCTCCCGCCCCCGATAGCCAGGCCGGTGGGACGAGCGGGTCGACCACCCCTCAGAGCTGAAACTTGGTAGACAGCGACCATGGAGATTCTCTTTGTCGCCGGTGTCTCGCCCATCGTTGCCGATCCGGGTGAGGCCCAGTCTTTCTACCGAGACAAGCTCGGTCTCCCCCTCGAGGTCGTCTCCGGTGACTATGTCGCCGTGGATGGCTTCGAGGGGACAAAACACCTCGGTGTCTGGCCCCTGGCCGACGCCGCCCAATCGGTGTTCGGACAACCCCAGTGGCCAGATGAGATACCAGTGCCTCAAGCCACCATCGAGTTCGAAGTCGCGGACGTTGCCGCCGCCGCGGCTGAGCTGGAAGCATCGGGGCTCACCCTGCTCCATGGGGCTCGCACCGAGCCTTGGGGCCAAGAGATCGCCCGCCTGCTCGGACCCGAAAACCTGCTGATCGGACTCTGTCGCACCCCCTGGCTCCACCAGTAGCCACCGCTCGACGGAGCAGCCCGGGTCGATCGAGCCACTCCGATCGGACCAGAACCGGGCATCTGGCCGAGGGTCGGTCGGGGCGCCTACGATCCGTTTCGCCGGCCAGCTGGTCGGCTCGGTGAGGAGGCAGACGGTGACCGATGTCGATGTGGTGGTGGTTGGAGCAGGCAACGCCGCGATCTGTGCCGCTCTGGCCGCGTCCGAACAAGGGGCCAGCGTCATGGTGGCCGAGCGGGCACCCCAGGCCGAGGCCGGGGGCAATACCCGCTTCACCGCCGGGGCCATCCGGTTCGCCTACGACGGGGTCGATCATCTGAGGGAGGTCATGCCCGATCTGAGCGATGCCGAAGTAGCCCAAACCGACTTCGGCTCCTACACCGAAGCCCAGTTCTACGACGACATGGGTCGGATCACCGACTATCGCACCAACCCTGACATGGCCCACCTGCTGGTGACGAAGAGCAGGGAGACCGTCCTCTGGATGGCATCGCACGGGATTCGTTTCGCTCCCATCTGGGGGCGTCAGGCCTTCAAGGTCGACGGTCGTTTCAAATTCTGGGGCGGGTTGACTGTCGAAGCCTGGGGTGGGGGAGAGGGGCTGTTCGAATCGCTGACCGCGGGGGCGGCGAAGGTCGGCGTCGAGATCAGCTACGACACGAAAGCAATGGCCCTCCTCCATGACGACGACGGGGTCCATGGGGTCAGGATTCGCCGCAACGGCCGCAGCGAGGATGTCACCAGCCGGGCCGTCGTCCTGGCCGCCGGGGGATTCCAGGCCAACACCGAGTGGCGCACCCGGTACCTGGGGCCCAACTGGGATCTGGCCAAGGTTCGGGGTACCAGATTCAACGCCGGCGATGGGATCCGCATGGCCCTCGATATCGGGGCCATGCCCTATGGCAACTGGTCGGGGGCCCATGCTGTGGCTTGGGACGCCAACGCCCCCGAATTCGGCGACCTGGCCGTCGGCGACGGGTTCCAGAAACACAGCTACCCGTTCGGGATCGTGCTCAACAACGACGGTCGTCGCTTCGTCGATGAAGGGGCCGACTTCCGCAACTACACCTATGCCCGTTATGGGCGCGAGGTGTTGGCCCAGCCCAACCAGACGGCATGGCAGGTCTTCGATGCCAAGGTCGATCACCTCCTGCGAGACGAGTATCGGATCCGGCAGGTCACCAAGTTCAGTGCAGACTCACTCGAGGAGTTGTGCGCCCGGATGGAGGGGGTCGATGCTGAGGCCGCCCACCGCACCATCATGGACTACAACCACGCCGTCCAAACCGAGACCCCCTTTGATCCAAACGTCAAGGACGGGCGAGCCACCTCCGGCCTGGCCCCTAACAAGACCAACTGGGCCAACACCATCGACACCCCACCGTTTCAAGCCTTCGGAGTCACCTGTGGGCTGACGTTCACCTTCGGAGGCCTGCGGATCGACAACGACGGCCGGGTCCTCGACACCGACCTGGAGCCAATCGCCGGCCTCCACGCCGCCGGAGAACTGGTCGGGGGTCTGTTCTACGGCAACTACCCGGGAGGCAGCGGCCTGACGGCGGGGGCCGTCTTCGGCAAGATCGCCGGCACAACCGCCGGCACGCTCGCCGCCAGTTCCTGACGGGCTGGGTATCCGATCACCATTGGGGGAGGCAATCAAACCCGGTCTGATGGCGCGAAGGTCTACGCCGGACAACACCGAGTAGATTGTCAATGTGGTTGCCTGGAAGTCACGCGGACAGATACTCCGGTGGTGGCGTACCGATGTGCTCAAGCTGTCGCAGCAGCAGGTCGCCGACCGGTTGTCAGTGCGGCCAACCGCGCTCTCGAACTGGGAGCTCGGGGCTCGCTCGATGTCACTCGACATGCACCAGATCGACGAGGCGCTCGAAGCCGACGGGGTGCTGGCTGGCCTGATGTGGGCCCTGGCCACCCCCGAAGGGCTCGAACCCAGTCGAGCTTGGACCAACGTCTTTCCTGGCCCGTCGACCCCGGTTTGGATGTGGATCCGGACCGAGGAGCCGAGCCTGCGAATCGAGGCCGAATGGGGGGTGTTCCGGCTCGAGTCTGAGCGACAGATCGACTCGAATGGCCTGTTCATCACGCTTGGGGCATCGGTCAAGGCATCACCTGTCGTGGTCCAGCTCTCAGCCCGTGGCTGGGTCGACTTCGGTCGAGGTGAGATCCCTTCGACGGTCCCCGACGCCGAGGTGATTGGCGCCATCAGTCTGGCCCGACCCAGCAGCGCCACTGGTGTGTTCATGGATCTCTTCTCGGCCGAGATGGCCGACCGCTTCAAGACCTCACATCCCCGAGAGATCGCCAGCCTGACCCGCGAGGCACCCAATCGGGTTACCACCTTCTTCGAACGCTTCACTAGACCGCACTCGGCATCGAATCAGCCCCGACCCCCCATGTCCGAAGGGATCGATTCGGTGGAGCGAATGCGGTTCGCCAAGCTGCGAAAGGCCAGAGGGCTGTCCCTGGCCGAGACGGCAGATCGTTTGACAGCCCTGACTGATGTTCGGGCCTCCAAGGACACCCTCCGTCGGTTCGAAAACGATGAAGGTGAACCCCACGATCGATTGCTACCAGCGGCTCTCGATCAGGTTCTCGGTGCAAACGGCCACCTGGCCATTGCCAAGATTCACTCGGGACAGGGGCCAGGGATCGTCCGGTTTCCGTCCTTCTGGCTCTCTCCAATGTGGCTCTCGCTGGAAGGCGAGTCGATGGCTGTGCTCGAGCTCTATTGGGGTTCCTGGTGGCGCAAGCTGTCTCGTGAGCTGCCCATGCTGGTCATCAGTCACTACGCCGAGCCAGCGGCCCCCTTGCGCATCGTCGCTGACCCCGGTGTCCGCTGGACAGCCGGGCTGGGCCGCATGATCGGGGCCATCCCCATCAACCAGGATTGGGCCCCGACCAGCTACGACGCGGCCCAACAAGCGCTCATCGAGACCGAGGATGCTGTCATCGATGCCATCAGGCTCACCAACACCCGAGACGGCAGCGATCTCGACGTGAGAGGACCAGACCAAGGCCCCCAGGCCGGCCCGAACCCTTCAGCCAGGCCCAAAACGGCATAGGGCCTGTGCAGACACCCAAAATACCGCCGGGCCCACCGATACGACCCTAAACGAGGTCGGGGTATAGGGATCTGAGTTGACCGGCAGAGACCAGGGAGGCCGACATCTCATCGGCCGGGACTGGTCGTCCGGTCAAGTACCCCTGGACATGGGTAATCCCCGATACCAACAATGACTGCATCTGCTGCTCGGTCTCGACGCCCTCGCAGACAACAGGGGCGCCGAAGATCCCAGCGATTGCGGTGATGGCGCCCATGATGGCGCAAGGGTCAGCGGGATCGCCTCCAGCGTCCTCACGCATCTCGGACAGGGTAAGCAAGAGGGATCGGTCGATCTTGATCATGTCGAACGGGACCCGCAGGAGTTGACCGAGATTCGAGTAGCCGGAGCCGAAGTCGTCGATCGAGATCTTGACACCGGCCCGGCGCAGCTTGTTCAACCGTGCTGCTGCCGCTCCAGTGTGATCGAGGACCACAGACTCGGTCACCTCGACGACCAGTCGACTGGTGGCTACCGAGTACACGTCGGCCGAGGACAGCAGATGATCGACGAAGCTCTCGTCGACGAGCTGACGGGGCGACACGTTGAACGAGATCGTGATACCAGGATCGATGCCAGCCTGGTCCCAGGCCTGGATCTGACGACAGAGGTTGTCGAACACCCACTTGCCAATCGGGCAGATGTCGCCCGAGCGCTCGGCTACGGGGATGAACTCGTCGGGCTGCACCGAGCCCAAAGTCGGGCTTTCCCACCTCAGCAAGGCCTCCATGCTCGCCAGGTGTCGACCGTCCACCGTCACTATCGGCTGGTAGACGAGATGGAACTCGGTGTCGTAGTCGGCCGAGCGTAGGGCCCGGGTTATCAGACTGGTCCTGCTGGCCACGGCCTCCATCGCTGGCTCGAATACAGCAACCCGGGAACCCCCAGAACGCTTCGCCGAGTACATGGCGATGTCGGCCTCGCTCACCAATGCCCTGATCCGGGCTGGATCGTCGGTTGCCGACAGGCCAACGCTGACTCGTAGGTGTTCGAGGTGAGGCCCGATCGAGAAGGGCTCATCGAGAACCCGCAGGTAGCGCTCAGCCACATCCTCAGCCTCAGGCCTTCCGGCCAGTGAGGTATGGACGACGGCGAACTCGTCACCCCCGTACCTGAGCAAGATGTCACCTGGCTTCGTCACCTGCTTGAGCCGGTTCGCCACCTGGACGAGTACATCATCGCCTGCTTGATGACCGAGGGTGTCGTTGATGTCCTTGAAGCCATCGAGGTCGAGTGCGATCAGGGAGACGGTCCCACCATTGTCGCCTACGCCCAACTCGGCCTTGCACAGCATGGGGTCGAGGGCACGACGATTGAAAAGGCCTGTCAGTGGGTCTGTGCTGGCCTGGCGAAACAGGTCCTGGCGCAGTTTGATCTCCTTGGTGATGTCGTGCACCGTCACCAGATGCCCATCGACCAGATCGTCATTGGTCAGATCGGAGACCCTGATGTCGAACCAGCCGGTATGGCCTGTTCGATCAGTCAGCTCGAATACCTTCGCTCGACGCCGGGGATCGCTGTCGGTGAGGTGCTGGACCAGGGCGGGACGGTCACGCCCGTCAGCCAGTCCAAACAGATCCTCCTCCCGACCAACCTCAGGGCCTAGCAAGCGGTTACTAGAAGCAGAACGATAGGTGATCTGCCCCTCACGGTCGATGACAATGAACACGTCTGGAGAGTCGTTGAGCAGCCTCTGCAGGCGCTGGCCAGCCCGGAGCTGGATCGATTCCACGGCTCTCTGCCCGGCCGACTGGTAGCGAGAACTGAGTGCGATCCAACCGACGAGGGCGGCGAGCAGCACGGTCGCACCCAGAGCGGCCGTGGCCTGTCTCTCAGCGGTAGCGGCATCTTGATCGGCCCGTTCGGAGGCGAGATCGAGTAGAGCCAGCAACCTCTTGTGACCACCCGGGATTTGCCGCTGGCCCTCATCCAGGCTCATGACGGCAACGTCACAGGCGGCGATGCAATGAAGCAGCTCCTCGGCCTCGATTCGCTCCTGGCCACTCAGCGAGCGCAACGCTAGATCGGTGTCGGCTTGGAGCGTGGCGATGGAGTCAGATAGCTCATTCATCGCCACCTCCTCCCCGTGTTGTCGGAGGATACTGACCGAGGCCACTGTCAACGCGGCGAAGCGGAGATCGACGGCGGTCGCCGAGGCCTCGCGTTCCTCCAGGGCTTCACCGACAAGAAGCACCGCGGCCGACGAGGCCAGAACAAGCAAAGCGCAGGCGACAACCAAGGTTCGTGCCCGACGTCGTGGTGTTGGCGATTCCAATGGCTCCACGCCCCACTAGGAGCTTCAGAGGTACCAGTTGGTTGTCGACAGCTCTGCGCCCGATCTGAAGCGCACGAGCAAGGTCATCAACCCGGAATCCAGACGCTTGCTCCACGTATTGGCGCAAGCCTGTATGCATCGCGCACTCGATCAGCTTGACTTTCATCAAGGACTTGAGGGTGACAGGTGAAGCAGTTCCCTTTAGAGGGACGGCCAGCAGATGCACAAGCTGACCGTTCTCCCCACCGCAAAGTTGAGTAACCGCTCCACCTGTCTCTGCAAATCATAGCTTGCTATCGGGCGCGGGTAGACGAATGTCGCAACATCTGCTCGACGGAGTTCATGCCCCTTCACCCTTTGAGTAGCTGGGTTCGTGGCTACGATGGATCGACCGGGCCAGCCCAAGACGCTGGCCGGCCCCTTGCCCTCCAGATCCTCATCTACCGGTTGACGCCGCAACCGAGCCTATTGCCGACTCACCGGCGCCACCGGCGTAGAGGGTCGGACGCTGGATTCTGAACGATCAGGCCAGCTCGAGCTCCTCATAGGCCAGGATTGGCTCGAACCCGAGTTGCTGGTAGATGTGGCGCGCCGGTGTATTCGCTTCAGCCACATTGAGGCCGATGGTTGTGACCCGGTCAGTGAGGCGCTGGATCACACCCGCCGTCACCAGCCGTCCGAGCCCCTGGCCACGGTGGGAGGGACGGGTGTAGACGGCTCCAATGGCGGCTACCCCCTGTACTGAGCTGAGGACATGGGTCCCGGCTGCCGCCACCAGATCTCCGTCGTCGAACACGCCGACAAAGGAATCGTCGTCGAGCATCGAGCGGCGGTAGAAGGCTGCCCCCGGCTCGGTCGCGTACAGGGCACCAATGTCGTCGGCGTGAGCCGGGCCCAGTTCGACTGGTCGAAGGCCGCCGGCATCAGGGGTGAGCGATCTCGGGCCTGTCACGGGCTTCTGGGCTCGATCGACGAGGTGGTAGCGCAGGTGGGGCCCGCTCCAGGCCACCGACCGCCGCGGTTCGACGGCATCGGCCAAGCCGAGCGGACCCGTGATCAGGGTGCCTGAGCCGAGGTGAGGGAGCAGATCGATGATGAGGCTCAGCGTCGCCTCCGGGTCTCGGGTGGACACGGCATACAAGGTCTTCACAGGATCACCCGGGATCTGAACCAGACCGACCACGGCCTGACCTCTTCGATACCACTGACTGGCCGACCAGAACGGCTCCTCGAGATCCACCAAGGCATAGATATGGGCCGCCGGGCTATCGCAGTAATGGCGAGCCAACTCATCTGGATCAGTCACCACCAACTGGTCTAAATCAATGCCACCGACGGGAGCTGTTGAGTCGCCCGACGATGACGTCATAGACGCCCGGCTTCAGACACCCGGGCCAGAAACTGCTTGGTCCTGGCGGCCTGGGGTGATGCGAACAGCTCGGCCGGTGGGCCCGATTCGAGGACCCGTCCCTCATGGAGGAAACAGACCCGGTTTGCGACATCGCGAGCGAAGCCCATCTCGTGGGTGGCAAGCACCATGGTCAGACCTTCGCTCGCTAGCTCTCGGATCACCGCCAGGACTTCACCAACCAGTTCCGGATCGAGGGCCGAGGTCACCTCGTCGAGCAGCAGGATCTCAGGGTCACCCATGAGGGCCCGAACGATAGCGGCCCGCTGGTTCTGGCCGCCGCTGATGCGGTTGGGGAACTCGTCGGCCTTGTCGCCCAGCCCGAATCGCTCCAGTAGCTCCCCAGCCTGGGTCTCAGCCTCGGCTCGGGGGACACCATGAGCTCGGCGAGGGCCGAGAGTCACATTGTCGAGCACCGTCATGTGGGGGAAGAGGTTGAACGATTGGAATACGATCCCGATGCGACGGCGTACCTGGTTGGCGTCGACCCCCTTGGCCGTGATCGAGTGGCCGTCAAGACGGATGTCGCCGTTGTCGATGGGATCGAGCAGGTCGATGCAGCGCACCAGAGTCGACTTGCCGCAGCCACTGGGCCCAATCAGACACACCACCTCATGCTCGTCAACGACCAGGTCGAGACCGTCGAGAACGGTTCGGTCGCCGTAGGCCTTCTCGACCCCTACCAGCTCCAGCTTGGATGCCATCGGCGATCAGGTTGGCGACTGGGATCGCATGGCTCGATCGCGAGCCGTGTACCAGTCGACAAAGCGGGTGAGGGGGATGCTGATGGCCAAGAACAACAAGGTAGCGACTATGTATGAGGTGTAGTTGAACGTTCGGGAGGTATAGATCTGAGCCTCTCGAACTGCCTCACGAATACCGAGCACAGAGATGAGGGCAACATCCTTCTGCAGGCTGACAACCGTGTTCATCAGAGCGGGGACCACATTGCGGACCGCCTGGGGCAAGATGGCGAACCGCAAGGCTTGCCATTGGGTCAGGCCCAGGGCCCGGGCCGAAGCCCGCTGGCTCTCGGGGACAGCATCGATACCGGAGCGGTAGATCTCGGCCGTGTAGGCCGAGTAGCTCAAGGTGAGAGCCGTGATCCCCCAGAAGATGGCAGCACTGGGCAACAACGAGATCTGAAGAGCGGGAACCCCGAACCCGAGAAGCAGGATCAGCAAGATCAGGGGGATGCCGCGAAAGAAGTCGGTGAAGATGATGGCCAGGAGCCGAACGGGGAGGAAGGCGGGCCCCCGCAAGCTCCTCAGTACGGCAACAATCAAGGCCACCACCGGGATGAGGACCATGGAGTATGCAAATAGCTGCAGGTTCAGCCAGAACCCGCGCAACACGAGCGGGGCGCTCTCAGCGAAGTTCTCCGAGTTGAAGAACTGGTCGCGTACCTGGGGCCAATTCGGGCTCGATGCCACCAGCCAGGTGGCGACACCGAAAAACACCAGCGTCGAAGTGACGGCAATGATGGCCGAACGAACACCCTCGGTCTGCAAGCGCCCGACGGCCCCGACCGGTGGGTGGGGACCCGGTCGGGGATCGTCGGAATGCTCAGAGCCAGATTGCTGACCACCAACAGATGAGCCATCGGACAGTTCAGCACCGCTGCCGGGGGCTGGGGTCACGACAGGCTTGGGACCGCTCCGCCGTCGTTGAGCCACTCGGTCTCGATCGACTCCAGCTCACCATTCGACCGCAGCGTGGCCAAGGCCTCATTGACACAGCTCACGAGAGAGCTGCCGTCTTCGAACAGCATCCCAAGCTCTTCGGGGTCATCCCCCGAGCGGGGGAGCACGCCGATGATGGAAGCATCGGTGATCTCAACCGCAGTGATGAAGAATGCAGTCGGGAGATCGAACACGATCCCGTCGACCTGGCCCGCGTCGAACGCTGCTTTGGCTGCCGCATTGTCGTCGAACACCAGCGCTGGCTCATCGGGCTCGATTACCGAGTCGATGTAGTCGAGGCTGGTGGTACCGATGGCGGCCCCCAGCCGGAGACCCTTCAGCTCCTCGATCGAAGTGGCCGAGGCGGCGGGACTGTCACTGGAGCCGATGATGGCCTGCTCGACCTCGTAGTAGCCGGTCGAGAAGTCGACTACCTCATCACGTTCGGCCGTGATCGAATACTGCTGGATGTTGAAGTCATAGTCCTTCTCACCGGGGGCGACTGCTTCGTCGAAGCCGGTTCCGACCCACTCGACGGTGTCAATCCCGAGCTCGCCAGCCACGGCATAGACCACCGCGCTCTCGAAGCCCTGCCCGTTCGAAGGGTCGTCGTCGATCATCCACGGCGGGAATACGACCTCACCGGTGGCCACCGTCAGGGTCCCTTCGACCTTCGTCGGTGGGGTGGAGCAGTCGACGTCTTCGCCCCCTCCTGCCTCGTCGCTATCACTGTCACTTCCGCAGGCCGCCACCAGTAGGGCAAACGCGGCCAGTATGGCCAATAGGTTCCGGTTCTTCATGATCCCTCCCTGAGATCTTGATCGATAGATCAAGGGGTGAGTCTAGGCCCCTGCCTGGCCATCCTTGGCTGATTTCGAGCACGGCGGCCACCAGCCGTAGAGTCGGGGAAACCAATGAGACAGGGATCCCGAACATGGCAGCAAGCGAAGCATGGATCATCGACGCAGTACGATCACCGCGCGGCGTCGGCAAGAGGGACAAGGGCGCCCTGTCGACCATCCACCCCCAGAAGATCTTGGGTCAGGTCCTCAATGGCCTTCAGGACCGGGTCGGATTCGACCCGGTCGATGTCGAGGACGTGGTCTGTGGCAACGGGTCCCACGCCGGTGATCATGCCCACGACATCGGGCGTATGGCCGTACTCGACGCCGGCTGGCCCATCACCGTGCCCGGGGTGACCCTCAACCGTTTCTGTGGATCGGGACAACAAGCGGTCACCTTCGGGGCCATGGGAGTGGCAGCCGGTCATCAGGACCTGGTCATCGGGTGTGGGGTCGAGTCGATGAGCCGGCCGGCCCGAAACGGGACCGACGGGTTCCACGCCAACAACGAGCACCTTCTCCAGACCCACCCCCAGGTCCCCCAAGGTCTCTCGGCCGACCTGATCGCCACCCTGGATGGGCGCAGCCGGGAGGATTGCGACGCGGTCGGGCTGGAGAGCCAACGCCGAGCCCAAGTCGCCATCGCTGAAGGTCGATTCAGCCGAAGCCTCATCCCCATCTACCATGACGACGGCTCAGTCGCCCTGAACGAGGAAGAGTATCCTCGCCCCGAGACCACAGCCGAAGGTCTGGCCGCCCTGCACCCCAGTTTTGCCAAGATGCTCGACTTCAAGATGGAGCAGAGCGACCGATCCATGGCCGAACTGGTCGACCAGAAGTATCCGGGAGTGACCCTCAACCATGTCCACCACGCTGGCAACAGCTCGGGGGTGGTCGACGGGGCCGGCGCCGTCCTCCTGGCCTCTCCCGACTACGCCAAGGCCAACGGCTTGAAGCCACGGGCCCGCATCCTGATGTCCGCCGTGGCCGGCGACGAGCCCCTCATCATGTTGACCGCCCCCGGTCCAGCGGCGCTGAAGTGTCTGGCCAAGGCAGGCATGACCATCGATGACATCGATCTGATGGAGGTCAACGAAGCCTTCGCCTCGGTTGTCCTGCGGTTCTTGAGCGATACCGGGGCCGATCCCGAGAAGGTCAACGTGAACGGTGGGGCCATCGCCCTCGGCCATCCGATCGGGGCCACCGGATCGATGCTGATCGGGACCGTGATCGACGAGCTCGAGCGCCGCGACCTCCAGACCGGTTTGGTCGCCATGTGTACCGGAGGCGGGATGGGTACCGCCACCATCGTCGAGCGAGTCTGATCCCAGCCCGCACCTGAAGTCTCGGTCTCGGTCAGGACATCCCCAGCCCATGCCCGGGGCAGCTAGGTCGAGCCACACACTTGGGTCCGAGCCGGACCTAGTGGTCCTAGGGTGAGCGCCTCGTCGTCTGGGGAGGCATTGATGGCGGATTCGGAAACGGCGGCATCTGGCCGTCAACATGACCTGGTTGACCTGGAAGATCCTGCTTCCTACCCACCGGGCGACTCCCTGACCCAAGCCTGCGATCTGGTCATGAAAGGGGGCCTTACCAGTGGGGTGATCTACCCCCACACCGTCTGCCATCTGGCCACCACCCGACGGATTCGCAAGGTCGGAGGTACCTCGGCTGGGGCCATCGCCGCCGGCGGGGCAGCCGCCGCCGAGCGGGGTCGAACCTCGGGCGGGTTCGCCGAATTGGCCCGCCTCCCATCCCAGCTGGTCGAAACATCAGGAGGACGCCACACCCTGATGTACCACCTATTCCAGGCTCAGGATGCAACCCGAGCCCTGTACCGGTTCATGGCCATCTGGGTCAGCCGGGGTTCGATGGCCTCAAAGATAGCCGGGGCCCTGGTGGCCGGAATTCGCCTGCTCCGACCGGTCCCTTTCATCTTCCTGGTCGAGGTCCCGATCCTCCTGCTCATTGGGGCCATCGTCCAAGGAGGCTGGATGGGCATCACCGCCAGCCTGATCCTGGCCGGGACCGGTCTACCGCTTGCCATCGCCATATCCCTCGTCATCCGCCTCCTGCGGGATCTTCCTCGCAACGGGTTCGGCCTCTGCTCCGGCATGGAAGGAAAGGGCCACCAGGGCCAACCCCCGCTGACCCAATGGCTGGCTGACCGGTACGACACGATCGCCGGGGTCACCAACCCGTCGACCCCGGTCACCTTCGGAGACCTGGCCGACAGTGAGGTCGAGCTGTCGATGTTGACTACCGATCTCACCCTCACCACCCAGAACAGCCTCCCGTTCAAGGCACGGATCTGGGCCTTCTCGCCCAAAGAGTTTCGCCGCCTGTTTCCCGAACGGATCGTCGACTGGATGGTCAACCACCCTCCCTCGGTTCGCAATGGGGTAGACCAGAGGGTCTTCGACCGGTTCCGTGAGCAAGGCCTGGAGCCCCTACCCGATGAACGTGATCTCCCCCTGGTGGTTGGGGTGAGAATGAGCTTGAGCTTTCCCGTCCTCCTCAGCACCGTCCCCCTCTACGCCGTCGACTACACCCACCGACCTCCCCAACTGGTCAAGCACTACTTCTCTGATGGGGGTATCACCAGCAACCTTCCCCTCCAGTTCTTCGACGAAGCCATCCCTGAGCATCCGACGTTCGCTATCGACCTAATGGTCACCGAGGACCTCGACGCTGATGATCATCAAAACGTCACCATGGCCGAGGGGAACCGGTCTGGGACCCTGGCCCGGCCCACCAAGATCGAGACCACGGTGGACTTCGCTCTGGCGGTCAAGAACGGGCTCCAGAACTGGGCCGATGCCATGCAGACCCACGTCCCCGGCTACCGGGACCGCATCATCGCGGTGAAGCACACCAAGGCCGAAGGCGGGTTGAACCTCGACATGGACGCCGATGTGGTGCTCGATCTCGTGGCCCGAGGTCGATGTGCTGGTGTTGAAGCCGAAGAATTCGATTTCGCCAACCACCGCTGGATCCGGATGCGGTCGTTCTTCCACCTGCTGGAGCAGCTGATCCTGCCTGCCGCCACCAGCCTCCGAGCCCCCCGCTCCGAGGATGGGCCGCCGACCTATCGGGAGATGATTGACGGGCCACCTCCTTCGTCGTACCGCAGGGCATGGAATGCGGGCGCCGGATATCGCGTCACCGACGCCATCGAGCAGCTAGCCGACACCTTCAGCGCCGAAGCAGAGGCCCATGGGGGCTCCCGTTTCGAGCAGGGCGCACCAGCCCCTCATCCTGAGCTGCAGATCCGACCAAAGCCCAGGTAGAACCTGGATCGAGTCGAGGACGATCAGCCGGCCACCAATCCCAGGTAAGGATCGAGATCCTCAACAATCGCTTGCAGCAGGGAAGCCGGTCTCCT
>JAAETV010000458.1 GCA_024227975.1 Actinomycetes bacterium | reverse complement strand
TCGGAGAAGGCGATCATCACCGCACCACGTGAGTAGCCGTTGTTGAGGGCGGTGACCCAGTGACTCAAGCCAACGGGATCCGGTTCACGGCCCAAGACGTTGTTGTACACGAGCCTCACGAACTGCTCGTTGCTGAGACTGCCGTAGCGGATCTGGAACTCTTGGGAGTTGGCGAACGAATCAGAGATGACCTCGAGGTTCGTGTTGTAGCCCGTCCCGTAGGTGTTCAACCAGTAGTCCCAGCCGCCCGGGTCTGGCTCTCGCAAGAAGTACGCCGTATACAGGCGGTAGATCGAGTCGGTCATCTGGGGGCATGGAGTGGGAAAGTCGTCGATCGCCGCCTGCGCCGGTGAGGCGGTCAGTGTCGCCGTCACCCCCATCACCAGGAACATCGCCACTGCCAGTCGCCGCATCATCTCCATGAACCCCGCATCCGTCGTCAGTGGACTGTCGTCAACAGCCGAGACAGGCCGATGCGCCACCAGTCACCGAAGGTACGGATTGGCCAGCCGCGCTGCCTGGGCCAAACGATCCTGTCGCCCCTGGCTTTCTCGCCCAGCGCCAGCGTCGAGTGCGAGGTTCTCGGACGGGTGGAGCGGGTCCACCTGACGCTCGGAGATCCTGGCTAGCTGGGGCGGCTGAGGCTGAAGCGGTCGCGGGTGGTGACATAGCCGTTGCCGGCCATACGGCCAACGGCGTCGAGGGCTTCGAAATCGATCCGGGTGCCGTCGAGGATCTCGTCGGCGGCATGGATGCACACCACCTCACCCAAGACGACTGCATGCTGAACGGGGGGCTGGCCCAGCTCGATGATCTGTTGGACTCGACATTCGAACGAGGCCTTGGCCTCAGCTACTCGGGGCGCCTTCACCTCGAGCGATGGTTCTGGGGTCAGGCCAGCGAAGTCGAACTCGCTCTCGCTCGAATCGAGCTCGGCCGCTGACTGGTTCATTGCTTCGGCCGTGGCCATGTCGACGAGATTGCAGGTGAACTCGCCGGTGGTTCGGACATTGACGAGGCTGTCCTTCTCGTGGCCGTCGTTGACCCCGGCTGAGAACAGGAGAACCGGCGGATTGGTAGCAACGGCTTGGAAGAATGAGTAGGGGGCGAGGTTGAGGCAGCCCTCGGTGTCAGCAGTAGCCACCCACCCGATTGGTCTTGGCACGACCAGCCCGGTCAGCAGCTTGTAGGTGTCGGTGGGGTCGATGTCGACGGGACGGAAGACGGCCATGGGCGGCAAACTACGGCCAACCCGACCTGATGTCGAACCGGGTTCGTGGCGGGCAGATCTGATTGGGCATTGCGTCGAGGCGTTCATCGTGGTGGAGTACCGCATGGTGTTTGCTATCAATTGTCGCCAATCCACCCCCGAACCAGAGCTATGCCCGTGAGCTCGGTCTTCATCACCTGTGCCGTAACCGGTGCCGGCGACACGGTCGCCAAATCGGACAAGGTGCCCTTTACCCCCGAGGACATTGCCAATGACTGCCTCGCTGCGGCTGAGGCCGGGGCTGCTATCGCCCACGTTCATGTGCGCGACCCACTCACCGGGGCGCCGGCCCGAGAGGTCGATTACTACCGGGAGGTGGTCGAACTGGTCCGGGCCAGTGACACCGATGTCATCATCAACCTCACGGCCGGAATGGGGGGTGACCTTGTTCTCGGCTCAGCTGAACAGCCCCTACCTCTCGATCCCGAAGCTACGGATCTGGTAGGTGCAACCGAGCGCCTGGCCCATGTCCGTGCACTACGACCTGAGATATGCACCCTCGACTGCGGGACCTTGAACTTTGGCGAGGGCGACTATGTGGCGACCAACAGCACCCAGACTCTGCACCACATGGCTCGTCAGATCCAAGAGCTCGGGGTCCGACCAGAAATCGAGGTCTTTGATACCGGTCATCTGTGGCAGGCCAAGAGCCTGGTCGATGCCGGTCTCATCGACGACCCGGTCGTGGTTCAGCTCTGTATGGGGGTTCCGTGGGGTGCCCCGGCTGATCTGAACACATTCATGGCCATGGTCAACAATGTCCCCGACCACTGGATCTTCAGCGCCTTCTCCATAGGTCGAGACCAGCTCCCCTATGTTGCATTGGCCGCCATCGCCGGTGGCAATGTCCGGGTCGGGCTCGAAGACAACATCTACCTCGACCGGGGCCGCCTGGCTTCCAACGCGGAGCTCGTTGAGCGGGCAGTCCAGATCCTGGCCAGCATCAACATCAATGTGATGGGACCAGACGAGACGCGGGCCAAGCTAGGCCTGAGCGCTGGTGGCTGAGGACCGATCCAACACCGACGCTCCCCCATCCCAACCCCCACCCCCGGCCCGAAGGCCAGACTCAGGTGCCATCGTCGGTTGTGGGGTCATCGGTGCTGGATGGGCGGCCCGTCTCAGGCTCAATCGGGTGCCGGTGCGGGTCTACGATCCTGGCCCCGACATCCCTCGCATTCTCGACGAAGTCTGGTCGCAGGCGGTCACGGCCTGGGAGGAGCTCGGCCTGCCAACCGACACAGCCGGCTCCCTCACCGTCTGCGATTCGGTCGGTGATGCTGTCGAGGGGGCGGAGCTGATCCAGGAGAGTGTCCCGGAGACGTTGGAACTGAAGTGCCGGGTGCTCGGTCAGATCGATGAAGCCGCCGACTCCGAAGCCATCATTGGCTCGTCGACCTCTGGCCTACGATGCAGCCTTCTGGGCCAATCGCTGGCCAACCCAGAGAGGCTGGTGGTGGCTCACCCCTTCAACCCCGTCTACCTGCTCCCACTGGTCGAGGTGGTCGGAGGCGAACAGACCTCAGCTGAAACGATCGAGCGGGCCATGGTCGCGTATCGAGGGCTCGGGATGAAGCCCCTCCACGTTCGGGTCGAGATCGACGCCCATATCGCCGACCGACTACTGGAGGCGGTGTGGCGAGAGTCGTTGTGGCTGGTCAACGATGGGGTGGCGACCACCGAGGAGATCGACGATGCCATCCGCTATGGGTTCGGGTTGCGGTGGGCCCAGATGGGAGTCTTCGAGACCTACCGTATTGCGGGGGGTGAGGGTGGTTTCGGGCATTTCATGAGCCAGTTCGGGCCTACCTTGTCGTGGCCGTGGACGAAGCTGATGGACACCCCGGAACTGACCGATGAGCTCATCGGCCACCTCGAAACCCAGTCCGACGCCCAATCGGGGGCGCACACCATCCGGGAGCTGGAACGGCTTCGTGACCGGAACCTGGTTGCCATCATGGCTGCCCTGGAGGCCAACGACTGGGGTGCAGGCCAATCTGTCGCCTCCATGCGTGACCTTCTCGATTGATTCTCGCCCGATTCAGCGGTCGCTCTGAACAAGCAGACCAGCGTCAACGGCGGCCTGGACCTCGCCGGATGACCAGCCGAGAAGACTGGTCAGTACCTCTTCATTGTGTTGGCCGAGGGCGGCGGTCTCCAGCTCGGGTTCGACGGCAGCCCCGTCGATCTTGAGGGGGAACCCGGGGGCATCGAAGGTCCCGATGTAGGGATCCGTGATCTGGCGGACCGTGCCCCGAGCCTGGAAATGGGGGTCATCGACGGCGTCGGCCGGGCTCAGGACCCGGCCCGCCGGGACCCCAGCGGCGCTCAGTGCTTCGAGAACATCATCGGTGGTGGCGAAGGTGGCCATCCATGCTTCGATCTCCCGGGTCAGCTCAGGCCGGTTGGCCACCCGGTCCGGGTTGGTGGCGAAGCGAGGGTCGGTAGCCAGGTCCTCTCGGCTCATCGCCTCCCACAGGTAGTGGATCTGCTGGTCTGTGCACAGCAACACGATCCACCCATCGGGGGCTCGGAAGGTGCCAGCGGGAGCTGCCGGCTGGTAGTGACGCCCCTGACGCATAGGAAGATCGCGGTCACCAGTGATGGACGGAGCTTGCACTGCGAACTCGTGCATATGGAACATGGCATCGGTCATGGCCACATCGATGTGGGCTCCCTGGCCGGTGCGATCCCGTCGGAACAGGGCGTAGCCGATCCCGGCAAAGGCGTGGACACCGGCATTGGTGTCAGCCAGCCCGATCCCGACGAAATAGGGAGGGCCATCGGGGTCACCTGTCATATGCATCACCCCGCTCATGGCTTGGGCGATGAAGTCGAACGACTTGCGTTCCCGGTATGGTCCGAACTGACCGAACCCGGAGATGGAAGCCATGACGATGGCAGGGTTGACGGCGGCCAGGTCTTCATAGCCGAGG